>NZ_CP110644.1:3476136-3800227 GCF_026153515.1 Pseudomonas sp. KU26590 | reverse complement strand
GAACGTTCAGGCGGCAGTTCGAAACCCCAAAGAGCCGGTCAGATCGGCGCCTCATGCGCTTCACTTGCCTCCGCATAAGGTGATCCGACGTGCCTTGAGATCAAGGGCAGGGCGGGTCTCGAAGGGGACGCAGCGTATGTCACGTTGCACGCTCTGGGTTTGGATGAGTCGTTCACTGGTACCCAAGCGAGCAAGTCACAGGCCAATGATCAGGTAACTGGTGGCACTTCACCACGCGAGAAAAAAAGAGGTTTTCGCAATGGAAGATTTTGAAAGAACGCTTCACCGCGAGGTGAAGGCCGGCGGCGGTACCGCGCTGGCCAAGCGTATAGGCGTAAACGAAACGCGGTTGTTGGACTGCGCAAACCCAAACAGGGAAGCGCACCGCATGAACCTGGAAATGTTCGGCCAGGTGCTCACGCATCTGTCCGATGCCGGCCGCCGGAGCGTGCTGGCTGCGCTGGCGAATGAGTTCGGCTTCGACATCGTCCCCAGAGTCACGCCGCCGCCTCAGGCGCTGACTGCGTCGTTGATCAACGTCGGCAAGGAGGTCGCCGATCTGACGATCGCGGTTCATCAGGCACTGGGCGACAACCACGTCAGCACCTTCGAGAAATCCCAGATCCGCGTCGAGATCGACCACGTTCGCAAGAGCCTGGACGTGATGGACGCGTCGGTTCGGGCAGCCTGAATTTCGGACATAAAAAAACCGCCGGGCAGGGCGGTTTGATCAAAACGGTAAGCGAGAAAAATCATGACAAACATCGTCTCCTTTGACAAGTCCCGAGGGTTTACCCGGATGGACAACGCTTTGATGGACGCCTTGATGGCCATCGACTTGCCAGGCCGGGAGCTGAAGGTCGCGCTGTTCATCGCCAAGGCCACGATCAACTTCCAGACGGGTGCGTTAAGGATCAAGGCCACAGACGTCGCCAAAGCCACTCACCTGCATCCTGACGTCGCATCCAAGGCGATCAGTCATCTGCTCAAGCGCAGGGTCATTTATCGAGAGGGCGGGTCGCGCGGTGACATCGGGCTTTGCGACACGAAGGAATGGGTTTATGCCGAACGTCCGAGTCGGATCAACCGGTCTGACTCGGATCAAATGGGCCGAGTCGTACTTTTCGCGAGTCAGACCAAAACCGACGACTCCCTTCTCTATTCCAAGAAATCTAACCCCAAAGTAACTCTTCCTTCGGAAGAGGTTACTTGCCCCCCGCAGCAGCCGTCGGCTGAGAAACCCGAACGCAAGAAACCGTTCGGCAAGCGCGACATGCTCGCCGCCAACCCCCACGGAATTCCCGAGCCGCTGCTGGACGATTACCTCGCCGTGCGGAAGGCCAAGCGGGCGCCGGTTACCGCACGCATCTGGTCTGCCCTGAACACCAAACTTTCCGGCTGCAAGGCTTTCGGCATCGGCGCCGAGCAGGCGCTGACCATCGCCGTGGACTCAGGGTGGCAAGGCTTCGAGGTGGACTGGGTTACCCGCCGCATCGGCGGTCACGCCCACGCCGCACCGTCCCGCCACACCGCGCTGGGCCAGATCGATCACCGCGCCAACCTCGGGGAGGCGAACGCCGATGGCTCGTACCGCATCTGAGATTGTGAGCTTGGTCGGAACGCTGGGCCAAGTGCTCAAGTCCGAAAAGCGCAGCTGCGCCACCCACGGCGAATACACCGATCACCTGACCGGTCTGGGCAAAGCCCGGTCAGCTGCCTGGCATGGCTGCAACCGCTGCAATGCGGCCAACCGCGCTGAAGACACGCGCCGGGAACAGCAAAGGCTGATTCGCGACAACTTGCGGCGGTCGATCGAGGGCCGGGTAGGGCGCTCCTGCATTCCGCGCCGCTTTGCGGACCGGTCACTGGCTGGATTCCGTGTTGACGGGGAAGGGCAAGCCAGTGCGCTGCGGATCTGCACGGATTACGCCGAGAACTTCCCCGCACATGCCCGGATGGGCCGCAGCCTGATGCTGCTCGGGACCGTCGGCACCGGGAAAACTCACCTGGCGACGGCGATCGGCAACCACGTGATACGCCGCCTGGGCATGACAGCGCTGTACCTGACGGCCAGTTCGGCGTTCCGCCACGTCAAGGCTTCCTTCGGCAGCGACAGCCCTCACACCGAAGTGCAGGCCTACGCGCTCTTCGAGTCCCCGGACCTGCTGATTCTCGACGAGGTGGGCGTTCAGAACGTGACCGAGTTCGAGAGGACGGTGATGTTCGAACTGATCAACTCACGCTACGAGGCGATGAAACCCACCATCGTGATTTCCAACCGTGGCAGGGACGAGCTGCCGATCTACATGGGCGATCGCGTCGTGGATCGACTGCGCGAGAACGGCGGGAAGCTGGTGCTGTTCACCTGGGAGTCGCAGCGCGGCAAGGAGAGTGTTTGATGGGTGACTATTCGAAGTTGAAGGCGCTGGCTCAGGGACAGGTCAACCCCGCGAACTGGTTTCAACCTGGCGAAGTGGTCGCGGGCATAGAGCTTGAAGACCTGGAGTACATTGCTGCCGCGAATCCAGCGGTGGTGCTTGGGCTGATCACCGAAGTCGAAGCCCTGCGTGCGCAGATCCAGACTCTGCAGGCTGCACCATGACTGAATTCGCGCTCAAGTCGCCTGCCGATATCGCCCGCATCATGGGCTATCTGCACGGTACCGATCTGTCCAAGCCGAAGCTGGTTGTGATCAAGGACGAGAAACGCCCGGACATCAGCAATCGCAAGATGTGGGCGATGCTGCGCGACGTGTCTCAGCAGGTCGACTGGTACGGCAAGAAGCTCTCGGATGAGGACTGGAAACACGTGTTCAGCGCCTCGGTCGAGAAGCAACGCGCGGTGCCCGGGCTTGATGGCGGGTTTGTGGTGCTGGGCATCTCCACCCGCAAGCAGTCGCAGCAGTGGTTCAGCGATCTGTTCGAAGTCATGCATGCGTTTGGCGCGGAGCATGGGGTGCGGTGGACGCAGGCTGATCTGTGGGCTGGTCGGTATGACTGAGTTGGCCAAGGTCTTCCATCAGGCCGGCGCAATGCTCGCGCATCTTCATGACTTGCCTCCCGGCCGCCGATGGTCTGGAGGTGAGTTGTGATCGGACAGGCAGCTAAGAAGTCACTGCTGACGCGCAGAAAACGCCAGTGCGCCAATCCCGTATGCACATCTGAGTTCGTTCCATTCCAACTGGGCCAGAAGGTGTGCACTTGGCAATGCGGCCTGGCCATTGCTGTTACGAACCAAGACAAAGCTCGCAAGTCGCTCGCCCAGGTCGAGCGCCGGGAGATCAAGGCCCGCAAGGAAAAGTTGAAGTCGAGATCCGAGCACATGAAGGACACGCAGACAGCCTTCAACGCTTGGGTGCGCGCCCGCGACGCCGGTCAGCCTTGCATCAGTTGTGGCCGCTTTCATCAGGGCAAGAACGACGCCGGGCACTACCGCACAGTCGCGAGCGCGCCAGAGCTGCGCTTCGAACCGCTGAACTGCCACCTGCAGTGCTCGCCATGCAACACGCACAAGTCGGGCGACATCGTGAACTACCGGATCAGCCTGGTGCAGCGCATCGGCGCGGAGAAAGTCGCGTGGCTGGAAGGGCCGCATGCGCCGAAGAAATACACAGTCAGTGACCTGAAGGCGCTGACTGCGCAGTACCGCGAACTGACCAGAGCATTGAAGAGGGGAGCAGGATGAACATCTTTTCCGCACGTCAGGCATGGCATGACTGCACTTACAACCCGGCGCCGGGACAGAGTTCGGACGTGGTGCAGCTCGGGGTTGTCGTCCAGAGCACGAAACGCGGCCCCACTGCGAACCACGCCATCCACAGCGCGTTGGCCGGGCACATCCAATCGGCGATCGCCAGGCTCCATCCCCAGGTCCGCGTGTTCGGCGAATACATGTATGCGGCCAATCGGGACGACGATATCCGCGAGGCCGCGGAAGAGGTCGTGTTTGGAATGGTGGTCTCGAAGTCCAAGCGCATGACTGCTGCCAAGCGCGAGAAGCTGGAGTACGTGGTGAAGGGCGTGATGTTCCGGTACCGCTACATGCATCAGGGCGGGCAGTCGGCCAACGAGGATCCGCTGATCAAGCCGGAGGGTTTTCGTGGTTGGCTGATGGCCGAGTATGGGGTGCGCCTTGAGTCCAGTGCCTGGGCGCGCGACTGGGAGCCTGTTATAACGCTAATATTCGAGTGTTGCGAGGATCTCGATGGCATGGCGCTCAGTCCTGTTGGGGCTGTAATTTATAGGATGAAGGAGGCGGCTTAGCCGATCAAGATGGATCAAGTTTCGATAGGTTGGTGGGATATTTCAAAGATTGTGCTCGCGAGCGGGCTGTTGTCGGCAGTAGTCTCACAGGGTTTGCAATGGCTAAAAGAAAGCCGAAAGGACGCTAGGAAGTACAAAGCCGAAGCTACTTTGAACGCCATTGGACTCGTAGGTATTCTTGATCGTTACGTCAGCCGATGCCATCAGAAAATTAAAAAATACGATGGCGACCCGACCTATTATTCGAGTTCCGAATGGTGCTACCCGCCAGACTTAGATTTAGCCGATGCTAAACTTGAATATTTCAATGGGAAAGTGCTATCCAAGCTTGCTTGGCTGAAAACTGAGAGGGCGCTGGCGCTTGATCTCGCCAGCGATGTTTTAGAGCGACAATCTGACCCGGAAAGTTACCAAGATCATTGTGTAAACATCACTGGATATTCCGGTTACGAGATCGCTCTGGTGAGCAAGCTTATCAGGAAAGAACACAAGCTTCCCGAGCTGTCATCAGGCCGGGCGATGAATGAAAAAGTTGAGGGTTTGCGCGTTTACTGGGAAAGAGCCAAAAAAACATTGCTAAGCTAATTGACTTCCCGCACGGCTGACGGCATCATTTTGCCACATTGAGTATTTTGCCTTCGGCAAGTTGCTCCAAAAGCCCGCCATTCGAGCGGGCTTTTTTGTGCCCGAGCCTGTCAGAAGTCGCTCTTCTTGAAGGACGCTGGGTTCGCTTGATCGTTAGTAATTTTCAGAATCCCGCCGTCAACGCTGTAAGTGGTCATCGCGTCGCCCGCAGCGTAGTTTTCGCGCCAGCGGCCCCACTCCCGAGTGTCGGTGAGGAACGTACGCCAGACCACTCTGTCGTCTTCAATCTTGCAGCGATATTTGAAGCTGTCGCCGTCAGGCCGCTTATAGGAAATCTCAGGTGGATCTACATTCACCATCTTCATGGATTTTGTTTTGCGCCCCATTTCGACCGATATGGTGGCCTTGCATAGTTCTGCAGCTGAGAAGTCGGCGGCTTGGGCAGCTGTCGCAGTTACAGAAACCGCTGCGGTGACAGCAATGAGAATGGCTTTCATATGTTTCGTCCGTGAGGCGTATTGCGGGAAGCGCATCCTATCGGGGGAACGGATCACACATCAAATTTGTGGTGCCAGACAGAAATCTGATGCCGCTGTGCATGCCTGTACGGAGTCGAGCGCATGGAGTTATTTCACCGCCTGCTCGACAAGCTCGACTGGCTTATTGCAGGTCTGATGGGGGCAATCGTCGCCAGCTGGTGGCACAAGGACGACCTCAAGGATCTGTGGTCGTGGGTGATCTTTCTCGTCACCGGGATTGCCTGCGCGTTTTACCTCACCAGTATCGTGTGCGACCAGCTCAGCGTCGTCGACCCCAGCGATGTAGCGGGCGTCGCGTTTCTGCTCGGCGCGTTCGGCGGGTCGCTGATGGCCGCCACCAACCGAGCCATCAAAGCCGCTGACCTTTGGGCGCTGATTCGTCAGCGGTTTGGGGGAGGTAATCCACCATGAACCTGGAAATGATCAACTCCATCGCGTGCGGGCTAATCGCGCTGTGGGCCACCTGGTGCGTGCTGAGCGGAAAGGTGCGCGACGGGATCATCGGCAAGATCATCTATTCGGCGATCGCCATCAGCGGATTTATTGTGATGACGCGCAACCAGACATTGTTCATCGGCGCGACGAATGCCGGGCTGACGTTTCACGTGTCCCTTTGTCTGGCTGGGATGCGCCATGTGTTCATGGTCACGTACTGGCAGGGAGTGAAGTGTTGGATGTGTTTGAAGCTGGGTTTTAAGCACGGCCTCCGGGGCAGGCACCTCGGCAGCCAGCCTAAGCAAGTCGGCCGTCGTCATTGAATTTGAATGGGCGCTGTACAAGGTGCGCGCGATTTTATCCGTCACTCATGTTGAGAATCGCCATGGCGATGAATCCAGAACGCCGATATGTAACCAGCGCGCCCAAATCGGTCAACGGGAACGCCAGCAAAATGAGTCGAATCTTGACGACATTGGCACGGGCCAGCATTTCGTTGGGCGGTAGCAACGGCGTTAACGAGGGATGGTTGACGGGTAGTCGGGGCGGGTGTGCCGCATGATCAGTGCGGCACTTTCAGATCAAGCAGGTCGGTTGATCATGTCAATAACGGCGACGATGTCGAAAGCGGTGCGGCTTTCGTGGCTATTGCCTTGAAAATTCACAGAGCCGTTAGTGAAAACATTCATCACCAGACCGCAACTGAACGTGAACTGATGCTGTGTTCCAGTAGGATGCTTCTCTGCGACATCTGGGTGTTTCTGCCTGACAACGCTTATTAAGAATGCCGGGTCAATACATTTGATAGCCATTTGGATCACTCGTTGATTTAGGGAAAACCGACCAACGAGCGCCATGACACTAGAGCCCTCCTTGGCCAGCGGGGACAATATGGTGGCATTCGGTCATCATTTCAAGGGCGAGGTGCAGAATGGCTAGACCCAATCCTCCAATATCTCTACTGGCACTGTCGGGCTATTCCGACAGTCCCACCTGTCTCGCGCCCGCTCCCGAGGTCTGGCCATGGGTCCAAACCGAAATCCTCGCCGACACCGGCAGCATCCACAACCCCGACCACGCCCACCTCATCGATGCTGACATCGCCGTCATGTGGGCATCGTCCAGCTTCGAAAAGGCAGGTCGTCGCGTACTGGGCCAGGCCGAGCAAGTGGCCTTCCGCGCCGGTGGTTGGCAGAAGGCACGCATGGAGCAACAGATGCGTGACTGGTTTGGCGATGTGCCGGCCTTCATCATCACTCTGGCTGCTGATTACTGCTCGACGTGCAGTGACTCCGAGTTCTGCGCCTTGATCGAGCACGAGCTCTATCACCTGGCTCACGCCACCGACAAATACGGCCAGCCTGCATTCACCCAGGAAGGCGGACCCAAGCTGAAACTCCAGGGCCACGACGTCGAAGAGTTCGTCGGTGTGGTCCGCCGGTATGGCGCGAGCGCCGAGGTTCAGGCTCTGGTCGATGCAGCAAACAAACCCGCCGAGGTGGGCAAACTGAATATTTCGAGGGCCTGCGGAACCTGTCTACTCAAGTCTGCCTGACCCCTGACAGACCCCAGACGGAATCCAGCCTATGGCCACCCTGAACAACGAGGTGAAGGCCTTTATCGTTCAGGCCCTGGCGTGCTTCGACACCCCCTCGCAGGTATCAGCCGCCGTCCGAGAAGAATTCGGCATTGAAGTGCCCCGGCAGAAGTGCGAAGCACATGACCCGACCAAGCGTGCCGGACGAGATCTGGCCAAGCGCTGGGTCACGCTGTTTGAGGACACCCGCAAGAGGTTCCGCGAAGAGACTGCCGATATCCCGATCGCCAATCGCGCGTATCGCCTGCGCGCCATGAACAGGTTCGTCGAGCGCGCCGAGAAGACGAAAAACATCGGGCTCGCCATGCAGATCCTTGAGCAGGCAGCCAAAGAAGCGGGCGACATGTACGTCAATCGGCAGAAGAAGGCCGATGCAGACGATGAGCCCGTTGTCCCAACCGCGGTGTCGGTTCATGTGATTGACGCGAGGAAGCGGGATGCCGAGCCTGAACGTTCCCCAGGCTGACTTTCTGCAACTGCCGCACAAGTTCCGTGGATTCGTCGCAGGGTTCGGTTCTGGCAAGACGTGGGTGGGCTGCGCGGCGCTGTGCAAGCACGTATGGGAATGGCCGGGCATCAACTCCGGCTACTTCGCCCCGACGTACCCGCAGATCCGCGACATCTTCTTTCCGACCATCGAGGAAGTGGCCTACGACTGGGGTCTGAAGGTCCGGACCAAGGAAAGCGACAAAGAGGTCGATTTCTATAGCGGCAGGCAGTACCGCAGCACGACGATCTGCCGGTCGATGGAGAAGCCGCAAACCATCGTCGGCTTCAAGATCGGGCACGCGCTGGTCGATGAGCTCGATGTGCTGCCGTCCCTCAAGGCGCAGCATGCCTGGCGCAAGATCATTGCGCGGATGCGCTACAACGTCCCCGGCCTGAAGAACGGCGTCGACGTCACAACGACGCCGGAAGGCTTCAAGTTCGTGTTCCAGCAGTTCGTCAAACAGCTGCGGGAGAAACCGGCGTTGACCGGTATGTACGGCCTGGTGCAGGCGAGCACGTTCGACAACGAGCTGAACCTGCCCGACGACTACATCCCGTCGTTGATGGAGTCCTACCCGGAGCAGTTGATCCGGGCCTATCTGAACGGTCAGTTCGTCAACCTGACGTCCGGGTCGATCTACCACGCGTACGACCGCAAGCTGAACCAATGCTTCGACACGGTCCAGGCGGGCGAGCCGCTGTTCATCGGCATGGACTTCAACGTTGGCAAGATGGCAGCGATCACCCACGTGAAGCGCGATCAGGGCATGCCCCGCGCGGTCGACGAGTTCACCAACGGTTACGACACGCCGGACATGATCAAGCGCATCAAGGAGCGGTACTGGCGGTACAACGGCAACACGTTTGAAAAGACCTGTGAGATTCGGATTTACCCGGACGCGTCGGGCGACTCGCGCAAGTCGGTGAACGCCAGCCTCACCGATATCGCCATGCTCAAGCAGGCGGGGTTCACGGTCATCGCGCCGGCCGCTAACCCGCCGGTGAAGGACCGCATCAACGCGATGAACGCCATGTTCTGCAACGCCCAGGGCGAGCGTCGTTACCAGGTCAACCCCTTCACGTGCCCGACGTACGCCGATGGCCTTGAGCAGCAGATCTGGGCGCCAAACGGCGAACCCGATAAGAGCCAGGGCAACGACCACGCGAACGACGCGGGCGGCTACTTCATTCACAAAGACTTCCCGATCATTAAACCGGTCACCACCTTGAACATGGGGTTCGCACGCTGATGGCTAACGACGTCACCTTCACTCGCCCGGAGTACGACGCGGCGAAGAGCCGCTGGCGGCTGGTGCGTGACGTGTGCAAAGGCTCGGAAACCATTAAGGCGGCTGGCGAGCTGTATCTGCCCAAGCCCAACGCCCACGACCTCAGCGACGAGAACAAGGAGCGGTACAAGGGCTACAAGGCGCGCGCGGTGTTCTTCAACGCCACCGGCCGCACCAAACACAGCCTGGTCGGCGCCGTATTCCGGACGTGGCCAACGCTGACCCTGCCGGGCGCGCTCGACTACGTTTCCCGGGATATCGACGGGCAGGGCGTCAGCATCTACCAGCAGTCCCAGTCGGTGATCGGGCATCTGCTGGAGGTGGGACGCCATGGCCTGTTGGTGGACTACGCCGCTGTCGAGGCTGGCACCGTCAGCCGGGCCGACGAAATCGCCGGCCGCGCCCGATCGAGCGTCAGCAGCTACCCGGCCGAGGCGATTCGCAACTGGAAGACCCGTCGTGTAGGCGGTCAGCATCTGCTGAGTCTTGTGGTGCTGCGCGAGACCGTAGATGTCGACACTGAAGATGGCTTCGGCAGCGAGCAGGTGACCCAATACCGCGTGCTCCGGCTCGACGCGGCGGGTATCTACACGCAGGAGATCTGGCAGCAGGGGAAATCGACAACCGAGCTGGTCACGCCGCCCTTCGCGCCGCTGAATGGCGCAGGCTTGCCGTGGACGGTGATCCCGTTCCAGTTCCTCGGAAGCGAAAACAACGACACCAGCATCGACGACTCGCCGCTGTACGACATGGCCGAGGTCAACATCGGTCACTACCGCAACAGCGCCGACTACGAGGACGCGGCGTTCCTGATGGGCCAGCCGCAAGTGTTCATGGCCGGGCTGGATGAGCAGTGGGTCAAGCTGCTGGAGGAGAAGGGTATCTACTTCGGCTCCCGGGCGATCCTGCCACTGCCGGCGAATGGCACGGCGGGCATTTTGCAGGCCCAGGCCAACACCATGATCAAGGAGGCCATGGACGCCAAGGAGGAGCAGCTCGTCGCCCTCGGCGCGCGACTGATCGAGCGTGGCAGCGCGGTAAAGACCGCCACCCAGGCCGACAGCGACAGTGCCGCCGAACACAGCGTCCTCTCGCTCGTGGTCAACAACGTCAGTGAGGGTTACACGCAGTGCCTGGCATGGATGGTCGAGTTCACCGGTGCGTCCGGCGAAGCCGAGTACAAATTGAATCAGGATTTCACCCAGATCAGCCTCGACGCCAACATCATGGCCGGGTTGTTCAACGCCGTGCAGGGCGGCCGTCTGCCGGTGACCGACTTCTGGCAGTACCTGCGTGATCGCGGTGTCATCAACCCGGAGAAGGATGACGACCTGATCCGCGACGAACTGCAGGCGGACGCCACTAGCCTGAATCTGGATGATGAGACAGGGGTGAAACCTGATGGCCGCCAACCAAGCGATCCTTGATGCGACCCTGCGGCACGCGGTCTTCCTGGAGCAGCTGAAGTCGGGCGAGGTTGAAAAGTTTGCACCATTTCTGAGAGAGATCGACCGCAGTCTCCGCGACCGCCTGGGCAAGGCCGATCTCACTGAGTACACGGCAGCACGCCTTGAACGTCTGTTGAAGGAAGTCGACAGCCTGTTACTCGGCATCTTCGGACGGTTCAGCGAGCAGCTCCATCTCGACTTGGTGGACATCGCCAACTACGAGGCAAAATTTGAAGCGACCAGCCTGACAAGGGCTGCGCCGCCCAGCATCACGTTCGACGCAGCGTTGCCCGGCACTGTGGCCATCCGCGCGGCCATTCTCACCAACCCGCTGAGCGTGCGCGGTGCGGACGGCGGCAGGCTGCTCAACTCGTTTATCGAGGGCTTCACTTCAACCGAAAGGCAACGCCTCACCGGCGCTATCAGGCAGAGCTTTTTCGAAGGCCAGACCAACTTCCAGATCATTAAAAACATCCGCGGGACCAAGGCGCTCAACTACAACGACGGCATCCTCGCCACGACCCATCGCAATGCCGGCTCGGTTGTCCGCACGGCGGTCCAGCACGTCGCCACCCAGGCACGGATGGAGACGCTGAAGGCAAATAGCGACGTGGTGCTGGCAGTGGAGTGGGTCAGCACTCTGGACTCGAAGACCACCGCCCAGTGCAGGACGCTGGATGGCCGACGCTTCAAACTGGCGGAGGGGCCTCGGCCCCCGATTCACATCAATTGTCGTTCGACGGTGGTGGCGATCACCCGATTCAGTGCGTTGCTTTCAAAGCACGGCACGCGGGCCTCGGTCGGTGACGGTGGTGCGCAGCAGGTCAGGGCTGATCTCAGTTATTACGAATGGTTGGTGCTGCAGCCGGCGGCGTTTCAGGACAAGGCCATCGGCCCGGTGCGAGCAAAGCTGCTCCGCGACGGCGGACTCAGCGTCGAGCAATTCTCCGAACTGCAGCTCCACCGCAATTTCGCACCACTGACCCTTGAGCAAATGAAGGCGTTGGAACCATTAGCTTTTCATCTGGCTGCGCTATAAGGAGCACTTGCTTCGGGATATGTCGGATGCTTTCAATGACTCTTGAAAGTCAAGGTTCCATTGTTTGTAGCTTTCAAAAACCGCGTTGTTGTATTCATTTATTTTCGCGGCGTCCGTCTGGGCTGCGCTGTTTTTCAGGCGGACTACCATTTTTTGAGTCGTTTCTGAAACTCCAGAAGGGGCGTAAGCGCTGAACGCATACCCAGCTTTCAACAGTTCATCAAGTCGCGAGTCTTTCACTTCGTCTTTTGGTATTTTGTGCCCATCAATGGCTAGGTAACTACCTAACGCACTCAAAAAAATATCAGCTTTGGCGCGCAAATTCTGCTCCTGTAGGTCGATCCGGGTAACGCATGCCTGCCGCTCTGCCAGTTTTGCAGCGCGCTCTGATAGTTTTGCTGTTTGATTTGAAGAAATCCATCCGACTAGGCTTGTACTCATCACGCCCGCGAGAGTGAGCGCTCCTGTTAGCGCTGCAATAGCGATTGCACTACTTACTTCAAGTTTCTTCGATTCCATAACTTCGTTGCTAGGCATTTACCCTTCCTGTGTCAGCTAACGCGAAGCGCATTCTCACCATTTTTTTTGATTGTCCACACCCCCGCAGGCAGGGCCTGCATTCTCGTCTCTGGGAGACAACCAATGCTGAAGTTCCAACTGGACACCCTTGACGGCGTCGACGATTCCGTGAGCGCCCTGTACACCGAAAAAGACGGCAAATTCGTGCTGGGTATTGAAGGCTTGCCGCAACAGGAAGACGTTTCTGGCCTGAAAGCCAAGGTCGATGAGCTGCTCGGCGAGAAGAAAGCCGCCGAGAAAGCCCGAAAGGATGCCGAAGAGGCAGCACGTCTGGAACGCGAAGAAGCAGCGCGCAAGTCCGGCAACGTCGAAGAACTCGAAAAGTCCTGGTCGGAAAAATACGACCGCCTCCAGGCCGAACTTGGTGGCCAACTGGAGCAGGAACGTACCGGCTTGCAAGGCCAGATCAGGGATCTGACCGTGGGCCGCACGGCGACCGACATCGCTGCAACGTTGGCGATCCCCGGCAGTGCGGAAGCGCTGTTGCCTCACATCGAACGCCGCCTGAGCGTCGAGCAGCGCGACGGTAAGCCGGTCGTGGTTGTTCTGGACAAGCAGGGCAAGCTTTCGGCCTCCACCCTGGACGAGCTGAAAGCCGAGCTCGCAAATAACCCTGCGTTTGCGCCACTGATCGCAGGTAGCAAGGCATCGGGCGGCGGGGCTGCCGGTGCAAAAGTCGTCGGCGGGGCCGCGCTAAAACGTTCCGAAATGTCCTCCGTCGCCAAGCGTGAATACATCACCGCGCACGGGCAGGACGCCTACCTCAAATTGCCCAAATAGGGAGTAACCCATGGCGACCACCGTCAACACGGACATGATCGTTTACAACGACCTTGCTCAAACCGCGTACCTGGAGCGCATTCAGGATGTCATCGATGTGTTCAACGCATCTTCCAACGGAGCGCTGGTGCTCGACAATGAGCTGATCGAGGGCGATCTGCGCAAGCGCGCGTTCTACAAACTCGGCGGCGCCATCGCGCACCGTGATGTGAACTCGACTGCGGCGGTCGCCAGCCAGAAGATTGGTTCCGGCGAAGTCGTCGGCGTGAAAGTCCCTTTCAAATATGGCCCTTACGAGACCACTGAAGAGGCATTCAAGCGCCGGGCTCGTTCGCCGGAAGAGTTCTCGGAGCTGGTCGGCCAGGACTACGCCGACGCGGTGCTGGAAGGCTACATCCAGTACGCCATGGCCGCGCTGAAAGCCGCCATCGGCTCAAACCCCAACATGGTCGCCTCGGCCAGCTTCGCAACGGACGGCAAAAAAGCGCTCACCAAAGGCATGCGTAAATTCGGTGACCGTTTCGGCCGCATCGCGCTGTGGACGATGGACTCGGCGACCTACTTCGACATGGTCGACCAGGCCATCACCGAGAAGGTGTACGAAGAGGCGGGCGTGGTCATCTACGGCGGCCAGCCGGGGACCATGGGCAAGCCCGTTCTGGTGTCCGACACCATCCCGGCCGAAACCATCTTTGGCTTGCAGGCTGGGGCGATCAAGATCACCGAATCCCAGGCGCCTGGCTTCCGCTCGTACAACATCGACAATCAGGAAAACCTGGCGATGGGCTTCCGCGCTGAAGGCACCTTCAACCTCGATCTGCTGGGTTACAGCTGGAAAGACGCCACCGGCGGGGTGAACCCGAATCTGGCGTCAGTCGGCAGCGGCGCCAACTGGAGCAAGTACGCGACCAGCGACAAGGTCACGGCTGGCGTCCTCATCGATCTGTCCGTCCCTGCAACAGGCGAAGGCGAATAAGCCATCAACAGGCGGCTCTGACGAGCCGCATTGGAGCGCGTCATGGAACTCGTTTACACCTCACAAAAATCAAACTTCGACCCCGCCAAGCGCTACCGCAATCCGGAATACTTTGAACGGCCAGAAGCCGGTGTCGCGAAGGTGACGGTCATCGGCGACTGGCCTGCGGTGGCTGAAGCGTACAAGACCGCGAATGTCGAGGTCGCCATCGTGAAAACGGCGAAGCCGAAAAAGGCAGCTGCGAATAAGCCAGCCCTTAAACGCATTTTCACGGTCGCGGAGGTAGCGGATGGCAAGTGGCTGGTGAACGCCGATGGCAAGCCGTTCGGCTCCCCGTTTGAATCACAGGACTTAGCTCATGCGGAAGCAAAACGGCTGACTGAGGCGGAGTGATGCTCATCATTGAAGACGGCGCCGGTTTGCCGGACGCGGAGAGCTATGCCTCGGTGGCTGAACTGGTTGTCTACGCTGGAAAGTTTGGCGTGACACTACCGGTGGAGGAGGCTGCACAGGAGGCGCTTTTGCGCCGGGCCGCTTTGGTGATGGAGGGCATGGGCTGGAAGGGTAGTAAGACGTCGGGCGATCAGGCGCTGGCCTGGCCTCGGCGCGGTGTCGAGCTGGATCGGGAGATCAAACCCGACAACCACATCTCAGCCCGGATTAAGTGCGGCCAGATGGCACTGGCTGCAGAGATCCACGCTGACGATATCGACCCAATCGAGCAGCGAAAAGGCGCAGTGACTAAGGAGAAGGTGGATGGCGCTGTCGAGCGTGAGTACGCAACCACCAGCAGCACCAGTAACCGACTGTTGCCCGCTGCGCCGGATCGGCCCAGTGCCACGCAGTTTGCGGACTACCTGCTTAGGCGCGGGCTGTTTGCTGTAAGGGTTTGATTCCAATCCGCGATTGACCGGGCGTCAGCCGCGGGTGATTCTGGCATCGCTTCCGGAAACAAGTAGGGCAGCGCAGCTTGCTGCTGAAATTCCGAAGCATCCCTCAGATAACTCAAGGCGTTATGCTCATGATCGAAAGCACTTCGAAGTTCAAGCTCAAGGACATTATTTTCAACGACGGACGGTAGCTTTGCTATAGCTGTCGGGAAATGGGACGGTATTGAGGGCACGAGTATTGCGTGTCGATGGCACGACGAGGGTATTGGCTACCCTCAGACATTCGGCAAGCCTCAGTGGATGCTTATGCCCAGCAGCACAAAGGTCGACATCCTTGACGCATTCAGTCCCGGCGTGAAAAAGCTCAACTTATCGTTCGGTTAACTGCCCGCACTTAAGAGAGCCCAGCCCCCGCGCTGGGCTTTTTACATATGGAGCCCCCATGGCCTTCTACGACGAGATGGCCTTGATGGCTCTCGACCTCATCACCGAGTTCGGTCAGCCAGTCACCCTCCGCGACACCATCAAAGGCGAGTACGACCCCGCCACTGGTAGTACCGGCCCAGACAAGATCATCGAGCGCGCCGCCCACGGCATCCTGCTCGATTTCACCGGTCAGGAATTCCAGACCAACAATCTCATCACCGCCGGCGACAAAAAGCTGAAAATCGCCGCGAGCGGCCTCAATGCGCCGCCAACGCTCCTCAGCAAAGCGATCATTCAGGGCAAGACCTGGTCGATCATCCCCCCGCTGAAAGAGATCAACCCGGCCGGCACGCCTCTGTTGTATGAACTGCAGGTGCGCTCGTGAGCGGCGCAGGTAGTGGGCGGTCCGGTAGCTTTGCCTTGAGCCTCGCCCGGTTCGCTCAGCAGGCCAATGAGGCCATCAACGCCAGCCTGCGCGAGATCATCATCGAAGTCGGCAACAGCGTCATCCGCATGTCCCCGGTTGGTAACCCGGAGATCTGGGCCGCCAACGTCGCGCACCGCGAACAGAACACGCGCGCCGCCGATGACTACGACTTCAAAGTGGCGGTGCGCAACACCGTCATCAATCTGGACGACAGCAACTTCACCAGGTCCGGCAAGCTCCGCAGAGGCGTCAAGTACGCCAAGCCGCTCACCAAGGCGGAGAGGGTGCAGAACTTCAACGTGAACGGATTGGTCGCCGGCCGGGGCTACGTCGGCGGGCGTTTTCGTGGCAACTGGATGTTCAGCATCGGCAGCCCGGACAACACCACGACTGATGACGTCGACCCGAGCGGGCGCAACGCTTCGGCGCGCATCGTGAATGGCGCGCTCGAGTTCAAAGCGGGAGAGACGGCCTACATCACCAACTCACTGCCCTATGCCATTCCGCTGGAATACGGCCACTCAACCCAGGCGCCGGGCGGCATGGTGCGCATCACCGTCGCGCGCTTTCAGCAGATCGTGCTGGAGGCCATCAGGAACAATCAGCTATGAGCCACAAAATCATTCGCTCGCTGTTCGAGCAACGCCTTGCCGCGTGGGCCGGCGCGCGCAATCTGCGCATCGCCTATCAGGGCGTAAGCTTCAGTCCCTCACCCGATGAAACCTACCTCGCGGCTATCACGCTGCCTGCCGGCACGAGCGCCAACACGCTGGCCGGCGACCACCGCGTCTATACCGGCGTGTTTCAAGTCAACATCATCACGCCCGCCGGCAACGGCGCCGGTGATGCGGAAGGACTGGCGGACGAGCTCGCCGATCTGTTTCCCGTGTACCTGCGCCTGAGCCAAGCCGACTTCAGGGTCATGGTGCTGACCCCCGTTGAGCCGGGCCCTGCCGTCCAGGCTGACAACACGCTCGCCGTGTCCGCGTCGTTCCAGTACCGGGCCGACGCCGACTAATCGCCCATGGGGCACATCTCAACCTCGCCGCGTGCGGGGTTTTTCATTTCTGCACGAGGATAAAACCCAATGAGCGCGATTCTTCCCAACGGCGCGATCTTCGAGATTGCCGCCACAAACAGCCCGCCGACAGACTTCACCGCGATTACCAACGCCAAACCGCCGGAGGTCACTGCGCCCGGCCACGGATTCAAGGACGGAGACGTGCTGGTTGTGACGTCCGGCTGGACCCGTCTCAACGACAAGGTCGTACGTGTCGCAGCCTCCACCGATGACGCCCTCACGCTGGAAGGCATCGACACCACGAAAACCACTGTGTACACAGCCGGGTCGGGCATCGGTGCGGTTCGAGCGGCAACCGGGTGGGCGCAAATCAGCCAGGTCACCGACAACAACAGTTCGGGCGGGGAACAGCAGTTTGCGACGTTCGGTTTTCTGGAAGAGTCGGACGATCGCCAGCTGCCAACCACCAAGAACCCCATCACCCTGACCCTTACCGTCGCCGATGACGATAGCCTGCCGTACGTGGCACCTGTCGAGGCTGCGGATGACGATCGCGAGCCGCGCGTGCTTCGTTTGACCCTGCCGAACGGTGCGACCATTTACTACAACGCCTACGTGTCGATCACGCCGACCCCGACGCTCACCCGCAACAACGTCATGGCTCGGGTCATCACTCTGTCGTTGGCGTCCCGCCCGACGCGTTACAAGGGGGCTTGATCCATGGCCACCAGGTTCAAGATTGCCCAAGCCGCGACGTTCAAAGCGGACGTCGAGATCCCCCGCGTCGGTGGCACCACGATCAAGGTGTCATTCGAGTTCAGATACCGCGATCGCAAAGCATTGGCGAAGCTGTTTGCCGGCTGGCAGCAGGCCGCAGAGCGTGATCAAGAGCGCTTCAAGCAGAAGGGCGACGAGGTCACGTTGATCGACATCACCGACGCCCACATCGAGCGACAGATCGAGCAGGTCAGCGAGTTGGTCGTGGGCTGGGGCTTCGACGACTCGTTCACGCCTGACGCGGTTCGCGCACTGGTGGAGACCTCCGCCGGCGCCGGCGATGCCATCGTCACGGCTTACCAGAATGCTTTCGCGGTAGCCCGCCTGGGAAACTGAGAACGGTCGCGCGCCTGATGTACGAGGCCGGGCCATCCGACGCCGATCTTGCGGCTTTCGGGCTGACGCGCGCCGATGTTCCGGATGAAGAGTTCGGGGTCTTTCCCGATGCCTGGCCGGCCTTCGTGACGTTCAACGCGCTGTCCACACAATGGCGCACCGGCTTCGGCGGCGCCGTTGGCCTGGACTACGGCGTCATCGGCGACGTGGCCACCTTCCTCGGCTTCAGCAAAAAACAGACGGCGACGCTTTTTCCGGACCTTCAGGTGATGGAGGCCGAGGCGTTGCTCGTCATGAGCGAATCGAAATAGCGGAGCACGCATGTCGGGAACAATCGCTGAACTGGGTATCGCGGTTGACTCCGGTGATGCCCTCCAGGCCGCGACCGATCTGGATAAATTGACGGAGGCCGGCAACAAGGCCGAGAAAGCCGCCGACGACGTCACTGCCGGCTTCAAAAAGACTGCCGATGCGGCAGACAAGCTGGCCGAAGCCGAGGCCCGGGCGGCGCAGGCGACGGCTGATGCGAAGGCGCGACTGATCGAGACCGCCACTGCGTCGCTGAAGAACAGCGAGTATTACCAGCGGCTGACCACCAGCGTGACTGGCACTGCTACCGCGATGGACGCGAGTCGAGATTCGACCGCGAGCCTGGCTGCGCTGCAAAAGCGCCTTCAGGCCGAATCGGACGCGCTGGTAGGCACCAACCAACAGGCCGCCCGGTCGGCCAAAGACGCCGCTGCCGCCACGGGTGTTCAGGCTGAAGGATTGCAGGCGCTGTTGGGCAAGATCAGCCCGGCCATGGCTGCACTGCAAAAGCTCGATGACCAGCAAGAGCAACTGAACAAACATCGCAAGGCCGGGACCATTGGCGAGGACGAGTTCAAGACTTATTCGGCCGACATTGATGCCGCGCGGCAGAGGATCAAAGGGCTGGGCGATGAAACCTCGACGTTCAGCCTCAAGACCAAACGTGCGCGGGAAAGTGTGCTCCAGTTGGGCAACGCGTTGGCGGAGGGCGACTTCCGTGTTGCGGCGCACAACTTACTGGAAATTGGCACAAGCGCCGGTGCTTCAGCCTTGCGCCTGGCCGGCATGCTCGCGCCCATCGCTGCAGTGGGCGGAGTGGTGGCTACGCTGGGCATTGCCTACTACAAGGGTGCTGAAGAGGCCAACCAGTTCAATCAGTCACTGATCACGACCGGCCATGCGGCGGGTCAGTGCGGGGCAGCTGGGCGCGCTCGCTCGGCAGGTCAGCGCAATCGTGGGCACCACCGGCGCCGCGGCCGAAGTGCTTGCCACGCTGGCGGGCAATGGCAAGATCGCAGGGGAAAGTTTCGGCGCGATCACCCAGGCCGCTGTCGGCATGCAGGAGGCGACCGGCGCCGCAGTCAACGAGACCGTCGCCGAGTTTGTGAAGCTGGCAGACGACCCGGTCAAAGCCTCCGCCGCGCTTAACGAGCAATACCACTATCTGACGGCCTCCGTTTACTCGCAGATTGCCGCGCTGGAAGAGCAGGGCGACCACGCCGGCGCCGTCAAACTTGCGACCGAGCAGTACGCAGACGCGATCAACGAGCGTACCCCTAAGATCCTCGAGAACCTGAGCATCTGGGAGCGCGCCTACCTGAAGGTGGCAAAGGCCGCCGACACGCTAAAAAATCTCGGCCGGCGGGACCTCGACTCGGATATCCAGAACGCAAAGGCGAGTCTTCTCGAAGCGCAGAGCATGGATGGTCTGTTTCAGTCCAAAACGTCCAAGGATGCCCTTGTCGAGTTTCGCCAATCCCAGCTCAATTACCTGGTCCTGCAGCGCGATGCCGAGGCCTCCCGGACCGAATACCTGGGCAAACAAGCGAAGCTGGAGCAGGACTCAATCGCTGCGATGGGCAAGGTCGATGCCCTGACGAAATCATCGCTGACGAACGAGCAACGGCGCACCGAGGCCCTGCAGGAATACAAGAAGTCGCTCGACGCCATCCGTGAGACGGATCCGAACGACCCGCGGCTGGCGCAGTCGGCGATCGACAAGAACGTCGCTTATCTCAACGGACAGTACAAAGACCCGAAAGCCCAGGCCACTCAGCCGGACCTGACCGGGTTCAACGATGCTCAGAACCGCCTGAAGTCGATCACCGGTTACTACCAGAACCTGGGGAAAGAACTGGAAGCGGCGCAGAAGGCCGGCCTGGTGTCTGCGGAGTCTTACAGCAGCAAGCGTATCGCGATCGCCGAGCAGCAAAAGGGCGACGTGACGGCGGCGTATGAAGCCGAGATCGCCGCCCTTGAGTCAGCACGCGGGAAATCCTCGACCACCGCTCAGCAGCGCATCCAGCTGGACCAGAAGATCGCCGACGCTCGCACCAATATGGTCAAGGCTCAGAAGGATGCGGACTCCCACCTCACGGTCCTGGCGACCAAGGAGGAAGGCAGGCTGGCGAAGCAAACGCGCTCGGTCGATGCCTACGTTCAGGCGCTGGGACAGCAGCAAAAAGCGCTCGCGCTCGCGGGTCAACGCGCCGTCGTAGGTGTGGGCCGCGGCGATCGCCAGAACGCGCTGGACGGTGAGCTGAACAGCCAGCAAGACCGGTTCGCCCAGCAGGCGCTGGCTTTGGAGAATCAACGGTCCGATCCCTCTCGCGCCATGTCGGACGATGAGTACGCGAAGAAGTCTCAGGCCCTGGCTGACGCCAACAAAAAAGCCACTGACCAGATCCGCCAGAACTACGCCGATGTCGAAGCCGCGCAGGGCGACTGGACCAAGGGCGCCACGTCAGCCTGGGAAAACTACCTCGACAGCGCCCGGAACGTTGCCGGGCAGACCAAGAGTCTGTTCACCAATGCCTTCAGCGCCATGGAAGACGCAGTGGTCAACTTCGCGCTGACCGGCAAGCTGTCGTTCTCGGACTTCGCCAAGTCCATCCTCGCCGACATGGCGCGCATCGCGACCCGGCAGGCGGCGTCCTCGCTGCTCGGCTCATTGGTCGGGGCCGGAATGAGTTACCTCAGCGGCGGCGCGGGCGGCGCGGGCGCTCAATCGCTGGGAGCCAGCCAAGCCGGGTATTCATCGGCTTATTTTCCCCAGGCCAAGGGCGGCGCTTGGTTGGATGGCGTGCAGATGTTCGCCAAGGGCGGAGCGTTCAGCAACGGCATTGTCAGCTCACCAACCGCGTTCGGCATGGCTGGCGGCGGCAAAGGCGTCATGGGCGAAGCGGGCCCGGAAGCCATCGTGCCCTTGACCAGAACCAGCAGTGGCGCGCTCGGGATTCGCTCAGTCGGCGGGGGCGGGTCAACGATCCAGATCAACGCGCCGGTCAGCGTGGTCACCGATGACCGCAGCTCGGAAGGTATGGAGCTGGATCAGACCGCGCTTGCGCAGAACCTTCAGACACAAATCAAACAGGCCGCCGAGAAGGCCGTCGCCGATTCCTGGCGGCCCGGCGGCGTGAGCTTCCGGCAGTCGAGGACCTAACATGGCCATTGAGACGTTCACCTGGCCGACCCAGTTTGGCGATACGCCGGACATCAGCTGGCGCACCCGCAAATCCCAGTTCGGCAATGGCTACAAGCAGGTTGCGGGCGATGGCCCGAACAACAAGGAACAGTCGTTCCCGATCACGCACACAGGCACCAAAGCGACCACCGCGAAAATCATGGCGTTTCTCAGCCGTCACGGCGGCGCCAAAGCGTTCTTGTGGACCAACCCTCTCGGCGAGCTCGGGCTTTACACCTGCGAAAAGGCCGCGCCAACGCCCATCGGCGGCGGCCAGTTCAAGGTCACCGCCACATTCGAGCAAGCCTTCCACCCTTGAGGAATCAACATGCCCTTGATCAGCGACCTGCAGGTGCTGGAACCTGGCAGCGAGGTGCTGCTGTTTGAGCTGGACGGTTCGGACTACGGGGCGGACGTTCTGCGCTTCCACGGCCATTCCATTCCGCACAGTCCCGAAGAGTTACAGGCGGCCGGCGTCGATGCCGATCAGCTTCCCGCGAAGTCGATCTGGTGGCAGGGCGAGGAGTACGGCGCCTGGCCAATGCAGATTGACGGCATAGAGGCGAACGGCGACGGCACCGCCGTGCGCCCGACGCTCTCCGTCGGCAACGTCAACGGACGGATCACCGCGCTGTGTCTCGCTTTCGACGACCTGCTCCAGTTCAAGCTGACCATGCGCCACACCCTGGCGCGCTACATCGATGCGGCGAACTTCCCGGCCGGCAACGCCGAGGCCGATCCCACCCAGGAATCGATTGAGGTCTGGTACATCGACCAGAAGGTCAACGAGGATGGCGAGACAGTTTCGTGGGAGTTGGCCAGCCCGGGTGATGTGGGTGGCGAGTCGATCGGACGGCAGATGACCACGCTGTGCCACTGGTGCCTGACCGGGGGATATCGCGGACCTGACTGCGGCTACACCGGTCCGTACTTCGATATGGACGGCAAACCCACGGATAACCCTGAGCACGACGAGTGCAACGGCCTGCTTACCACCGGCTGCGAGCCGCGCTGGGGCGCGAACAACGAACTTCCCTTCGGCGGCTTCCCGGCCGTCTCACTCATCGCCCGGAGCTGACATGCGCCAACACATCCTCAAGGCGGTGCAGGCGCATGCGGCTGCCGAATACCCGCGCGAGTGCTGCGGCGTGCTTGCGGCGGTCGGCCGGGGGTATCGGTATATCGCCTGCCAGAACACGGCGACGGACCCGAACGAAGAGTTCCGGATCGCGCCGGAGGACTACGCGGCGGCCGAGGACATAGGCGAGGTGATCGGCATCGTTCACTCGCACCCCGATGCGACCAGCCGGCCGTCGCCGCGCGACCTGGCGATGTGCGAGGCCACGGAGTTGCCTTGGCACATCCTCAGTTGGCCGGAGGGGGACTGGCGCACGATCGTCCCCACCGGAAATACGCCGCTGCTGGGCCGGCCGTTTGTGCATGGGGCTTGGGATTGCTGGCAGGTTTGTGCTGACTGGTACAAGCGCGAATGGGGGCTGGAGTTTCAGGATTTCAAGCGTGAGGACGGTTGGTGGGAGCAGGCGGATGGGCCGAGTCTTTATGAGCAGGCTTACGAGGCGGCGGGGTTTGAGCGTGTGGGTTCGCCGCAGCGCGGCGACATGATCGTGATGGAAGTAGGGCGGACGAAGCACCCGAACCATGCTGGCATCTATCTAGGGGCCGATGCGGCCTTGCCTGGCGAACCTGCTGATGTTCACGGCGCCGGGCCGTTTATGCTCCATCACATGTACGGCAGGCCGTCGGAGATCGTCGTGTTTGGCGGGCCATGGCATGACAGAACACGCCTGATCCTCAGGCAAAAGAAAGCAAAGCGTTGAGCAGCAGCAAGGCCGAAGGATAGAAACATGCGGCATCGAAAATTCCATGCTACGCGTGAAGATAGATCGTGAGTAGCTGGCGTCGCTGAGCCTCGCTCTTAGGGAGAATCTGCTAGCCGGGTGACCAGCGCGGACGGATCTACAATTGCACCGGTTTTGTGTCAAGTCTAATTTGACAGCCCCACTTGACTTCGGCAGACTCGCGCCTCATTTTTGAGTAACAGTTCAGCGAATCAGGAGGCCGTATGGAGCATCGCACTGCAAACGACGTCCTTCAGTCTCATTGGGATGGTCAGCTCCCTGTGAACCCATTCGTAATTGCTCGAAAAATGGGTATCGAGGTCAAAGCCTCCCAACCGTTCGGCTCGGGACGAATACTAGCATCGGGCGAGTGTGGTCATTATTCCTATCGCGAGGGAAGGCCGCTGATTGTGTATAGCTCTCTAGATCCTGACGTGCGGAAACGTTTTACGGTGGCCCACGAGATTGGCCATCACGTATATGGTGATCTAGATGCACCCCGTGATACGTCAACACATTTCAGTGCCCGCTCTCACGATCCTAAGGAAGTGGCTGCTAATAAGTTCGCAGCTGCTCTGCTTATGCCTGCGGCACTTGTCAAGCACATGGTCCTTGAGCAAAGGGTCACTGACATTTCGAGGCTTGCCAGAGCATTTGGAGTTTCAACTGCTGCTATGGAATTTAGGTTAAAGGCAATTGGTCTTCTATGATCGATAATAGTGATGATTTGGCCGGCGGCGAGGTAGAGAATCCGGGGTTAATCAGCGATTACCTGAGAAAAGAAGCTTGGCGTTTCCGGTGGGAAAAGAGGTTGACCACTGTAACCATCGTCTTAGTTTTAGTTTTCTACTTAGCCTTACTTGCGTTTGTGTTCATAGGTAACATTCGTGTAACGGTCGGATTTTGGTATTTCTTTTCCTCAGTCAGGCCCCACACCACTGGCGACATACCTATTGTCGTCTCGCTTTCTACTGTCCCGACATTGCTTTTGATCGCGTTATTGCGGTATTTCCATCACCGGCCCAAGCCAGAGCAAGACGACGATTTAGCGCCTCTTCCTTTGAGTGCTGAGATGATGAAAGAGGTCATCAAGGCAACGGCGGACGCGGTCAAAGGATCTAAATGACGGGTTGAGCTCACGACCTTCGAGTTTGACCATTACGGTTGATGGTCTCGGTTGCAGATTGCACAAAACATTTACCTGTGTACTTGATCAAGCCGCATCACGGATCTTGACGCTTGTATCTATGAAGGGCTTAGATCACACCTGCAGCCTTGGTATGACTAAAAACGAATAGAGCGGCTATGGAAAATAAGCTTTTTCGAATCGCGTCTAGTATAACCCGCGCCTTGATTGGCGAATCAATTTCCTGCTTTTCATAACATCATCTAAGCGGGATGAACTGGTAAGCCAGGCAAATTCAAACAGAAGAGCGGGGATTGCAAGAACCAGTCCTATCAAGACTGTCATGGAGTAGCTGCGCTGAATTTCCATCGGCAGATTGATGATCGCAGCTATCGTCGCAACCCCCGTCGTAATAAAGAGGACTAGGAGGGCCGAACTTAGAGTGATCTGTCGATTGATGGCCACGCTATCAAATCTAATTGCCTTGATCCGCTTCAAACGCTGACACTTTCTGTTGCGGTAGATCGATCGAATCCTTCCTTGGGCGCCAACCATTAGACGCTTCAATCCGAGTCGACAACTTCTGTAGAGGAACGGCATGACCGCCCCCATTACTGCTGCAACAGCAGTGCTCAGCCACCATTGCGGATTTATCACCCATCCGTCCATGAAAATTTCTCCATCGGCTTTGAAAGCGGAGGAGGATACCCGAACCGGTCGGATATTCCAGACTTCATCGACCCGGAGCGACCTCGGTTTTAAAAAACCGAGACATCATAGATTCGAACCGCCTGGTTAGGTCCTACGGCCAATGCAATTTGTAGGAATTAGTCGTAGACCCAGGTTTCTATGGCTTCGCGAGCAGCCGCGGCTATTTTTCTCGCAAGGCCGACGGCGTAAAATCCTTGCTCGGAAATTACAGAGCAACGGAGTTGCAAAATGCGCTTAACCCCCCTCAAAGCCTCACTCCTCGCTATCGCCGCGTTAGCCACAACCGGCTGCGCGAGCATCATCAGTGAGTCGAAATACCCGGTCGCCATCCACTCAAGCCCCTCAGGGGCGTCCTATAAAATCACTGATCAAAACGGTTTTCAGATTCATGCGGGACAGACGCCAGACCAAATCATGCTGGATTCGGGAGCAGGCTATTTCGATGGCGAGGCCTACACCGTCACCTACCGCAAGGATGGCTACGCGCCGAGCACGCAAATGCTCAACTCCGGCATCGACGGTTGGTACTGGGGGAACATCGTTTTTGGAGGGATCATCGGGATGCTGATTGTCGATCCGGCAACCGGGGCCATGTTCTCGCTACCAGAACGGGTCAGTGCTGAGCTGACCCCGACGCCGATCAAGTCGTAACTGCGATATCACCCCGTTCATTCGGTATTTGTACGCCGGGAGGAAGCTGCCTCTGCTCATGCTCACTACTCATTCAACCGCCTCCGGGCGGTTTTTTCTGCCTGGAGAAATCATGCGCGCTGCACCGAGTCAGCATTCCCCATTGACCACTATCTTGCTGTCAGGATCGCTGGCAAAAAAATTCGGCCGAGTCCACAAACGGCTGATTGAGTCAGGTCAGGTCTGGGAAGCCTTCAAGGCGTTAAGAGCCACACTGGACGGGTTCGACGCTGAAATCAAACGCCTCGACCGGCTAGGAATGCGCTTCGCCATTTTCCGTAACCGCAGGAACGAGTCCGCTGACAGCTTCGAGCTCGGCGGCACCCGCGAGCTTCGCATCGTCCCGGTGGTTTCGGGGAGCAAGCGCGCCGGGATTCTTCAGACGATCATTGGAGCAGTGATATTCGTCGCGTCGTTCTACGTGCCCGGCATGCAAGGCTGGGGACACCAATTGGGTGCGGCTCTGATGATGGGAGGGGTGATGCAGATGCTCAGCCCTCAGTCGTCCGGGTTAAAACAAAGTGGCGCCCCCGAAAATCTGCCGTCCTACGCGTTTGGCTCTGCCAAAAACACCACCGCCAGCGGCAACCCCGTTCCGATCTGCATCGGCCGGCGGCGCTGGGGCGGCGCGATCATCAGCGCGAGCATTTACGCCGAAGACAAAGTTTGAGTGTCAGCAGATTTACGCTGATAGGATTGCGCCTCCAAATCACTCGTAAGGATGCCGAAGTGTTCGTATATAAAATGGTGCAGGTTCCGCCAAACGTAGAAGTCCAGGCGAAGAATCAAAAAGGGAATGAGGCTGCTGCTTATCTACAGAATGTTGTGAATCAGCATGCAGGGGATGGGTGGGAGTTTTATCGAATTGACACGATCGGAGTGGCAGTACAACCAGGATGTTTTGCAGGACTCTTCGGACAAAAAGCTGAGCTTTCTCAATATTATGTAATTTCTTTCCGGCGACCTGGTTAATGGCGCGGTTGTCTGTAGCGGTAATTCACGCCTACCAGCGCTTTGCTCCACACCGCCTCAGATCCGCCTGCCGATATGAGCCTTCCTGCTCTAATTACGCAATATTGGCGATTGAAAAATACGGTGCGGTAAAGGGGTGGAAACTGGCTCTGAATCGCATCTGTCGATGCAAAGTCCCCTACGGGGGGACCGACTACCCATAAATTGAAACCCGCTCCAGCGGGTTTTTTTACGCCTGGAGAAAAGCATGGGCGCAGCCGCAAGAATTGACATCACCGGCGCCAAGGGCGGCAGCAGCAGCCCCAAAGCGCCCATCGAAGCAGCCGACAGCCTGCGCTCCACCAATCTGGCCAAGCTCCTGATCGCTGTCGGCGAGGGCGAATTCGACGGTGTGCCGACTGCGGCCGACATCTACCTGGATAACACGCCGATCAATGACGCCAGCGGCAACGTCAACTTCCCGAACGTGAAGTGGGAATGGCGCAGCGGCGCGGTCGATCAGAGCTACATCCCCGGCATCCCATCGGTTGAAAACGAAACCACCATCAACGTCGAGCTGCGCAGCGACACCGCGTGGGTGCGCTCGCTCAATAACATCCAGCTCTCGGCGGTTCGCCTGCGTTTCGCGTGGCCGGCGCTCCAGCGGCAGGATGACAGCGGCAATGTCGGCGGGTACCGGATCGAATACGCGGTCGATGTCTCCACGGACGGCGGCGCCTATCACCAGGTGCTGGAGGAGGCGGTCGACGGCAAGACCACCACCCGGTACGAGCGTTCTCGACGGATCGATCTGCCGGCGGCAACATCCGGCTGGCAGATCCGCGTCCGTCGCCTGACGCCGAACCAGAACACCAACAAGATCGCCGACACGATGTTGATCGCGGGTTACACCGAAGTCATCGACGCGAAGCTGCGATATCCGAACACCGCGCTGCTGTACCTCGAATTCGATGCAGAGCAGTTCACCAACATCCCGGCGGTGACGGTCGACTGCAACGCCCGCAAGTGGCAGGTGCCGAGCAACTACGATCCTGTGTCGCGGACATACGCCGGCGTCTGGGACGGCACGTTCAAGTCAGCCTGGACCAACAACCCCGCGTGGATCACCTACGGAATCTGCGTTCAAGACCGTTTCGGCCTTGGGCGGCGGATCAAACCGTGGATGGTCGACAAGTGGGAGCTTTTCCGCATCGCGCAGTATTGCGATCAGCTGGTACCGGACGGCGCCGGCGGGCAGGAACCACGCTTCCTCTGCGACATGAACCTGCAGGGCAAAGCCGAGGCGTGGACGCTGCTGCGGGACATCTCGGCCATTTATCGGGGCATGACGTACTGGGCCGAGGGCCAGATCGTGATGCAGGCGGACATGCCGCGCGCGCAGGACTTCGATTACGTCTTCACGCGCGCTAACGTGATCGACAGCAAGTTCTCGTACGGTAGCGCCTCTTCACAGACTCGTTACACCCGGGCGATCGTCAGCTTCGACAACCCGGCGAACAATTACGACACCGACGTCACTGCGTATTCTGATCCCGCGCTGCAGCGGCGTTTCGGTGACAAGCCTGTCGAGATCAGCGCGATCGGCTGCACCCGGGCGTCGGAGGCTCAGCGCCGCGGCAAGTGGGTGGTGATGAGCAACAACCAGGACCGGACTGTCACGTTCAAGACGGGCATGGAAGGCGAGATCCCGCTGCCTGGCTACATCATCCCGATTGCAGACTCGTTGCTGGCCGGGCGCGAAGTCGGTGGGCGTATCTCGGCTGGCGCTGGCCGCATTGTGACACTGGACCGTGATACACAAGCCAAGCCCGGCGACCGGCTGATCATCAATCTGCCGAGCGGCAAGGCGGAAGGGCGCACGGTGAATTCTGTGGCCGGCCGCGCCATCACCGTGACGACGGCCTACAGCGAGACCCCGACCCCACAGCTGCAATGGGCGCTGGACGCCGATGATCTCGCCATCCCGCTATACCGCGTGCTTAGCAGAAAGCGCACGGTCGAGGGCGACTACGAAATCGCGGCGCTGCAGTTCGAGCCCAGCAAGTTCGCATTCATCGACACCGGCGCCAGGCTGGAGGAGCGGCCGATCAGCGTCATCCCGATCACCGTCGTTCCGGCGCCGGCAAGCGTCGCGCTGGCGTCGAACACCGCGATCGCCCAAGGCCTTGCTGTTACCACCATGACGGTTACGTGGCCGGCGGTCGCCGGCGCGGTCGGGTACGACGTCGAGTGGCGCAAGGACAGCGGCAACTGGATCAAAGTGCAGCGCACGGGCTCGACGAGCATCGATATCGTCGGCATTTACGCGGGCTCGTACCTTGCCCGGGTGCGGGCGATCAGCGCCTATGACATCTCCTCGATCTGGCGGACTTCGGTCCTGACGCAACTCAACGGCAAGGAAGGGTTGCCGCCGGCGGTGACGTCGCTGACAGCAGCGCCGCTGATTTTCGGTATTCAGCTCAGTTGGGCGTTTCCGCCCGGAGCGGAAGACACCCAGCGCACCGAGATCTGGTACGGCCCCACGACAGACCTTGCTACGGCCACCAAACTCACCGATCTGGCCTATCCGCAGTCGGCGTACAGCATGCAAGGGCTGTTGGGCGGTGTGACGTTCTTCTTCTGGGCGAGGCTCGTCGACCGCACGGGCAACATCGGACCGTGGTACCCGGCCGGGCTTGGCGTGATGGGGCAGAGCAGCTCCGAGGCAGGGCCGATTCTCGACATGATCGCAGGGCAGATTGGCGAATCTGAGCTGGGTCAGGACCTGCAGGACCAGATCGACAAGATTGATGATTTGCAGGGCCAGATTGATGCGCTGGATGGCCTCAAAGCGTATGACCCTGATCGAACCTACGAAAAGGGCGAGATGGTCGTGGACGGGGGGCGCATCTACCAGGCCAGCGACGCTGTACCCTTGGAAACTCCACCGCCCGATCCGACGCACTGGATGGACGTGGGCGGGAGTATCGAAACCGCAAACGGCCTGGCACAGCAGGTCGCGAGCAACACCACTGAAATCACCGAACTTGACGGTGTCGTCACAGCGCAGGCGAGCAGCTTGCAGGCGCTGCGCGCGGCGGCTCGCGATGACAACGCTGAAGGGGATCTCACCGACGCCTTGGGCGGCTGGATCAGCACGGCGAGTATCGTCACCGAGTCGAAAGTGGCGGCCAGCGCGAATTCAGCCATGGCGAAAACCGTCACCCAGCTGACCGCGACCGTCGGCGACAACACGGCCCAAGTCACCAACTTGCAGCAGGTAGTCACAGATAACCAGTCAGCAACGGCGACCGCGATTCAGCAGCTCACCGCGTCGGTGGGGAACAACTCATCCGCGATCGAGCAAACCAGCGAGGCCGTTGCAACGCTCGACGGCCAAGTCTCCGCGTCCTACACCGTGAAGTTGCAGGTCAACGCTAACGGGCAGTATGTGATGGCCGGTATCGGCATTGGGATCGAGAACACCGAGGCGGGACTGCAAAGCCAGATCCTGATGTCAGCGGACCGGTTTGCGCTGGTCAACAGTCTGGCGGGTGGCGGGATCTCAACGCCGTTCGTTGCTCAGGGAGGCCAGCTTTTTCTTGGCCCGACGTTCATTCAGGACGGCACGATCACCAACGCGAAGATCGGCAGTTTCATTAGCTCGACCAACTACATCGCGGGGCAGCAGGGCTGGATTCTCAACAAAGACGGCACATTGGAAATCAACGGCATCGTGCCCGGACAAGGGCGGCTGGTGATCAATGCGCAAAACGTGTCGGTCTACGACGTCAACAACGTACTACGCGTGCGTCTCGGATATCTGGGGTAGCCAATGCCTTATGGAATGCGCATATGGGGCCCCGAGGGCGCCCTGCAACTGGACGAAAACTCTTTCACTTTGCGGGTGGTGCTTTCACAGGTGGTTACCTTCACCGGGACGCGGCAGGTCCAGACCTTTTCGGTACCGGGGTGCGGCCCGGACAATGCCAGCGCCGTCGTCATCCCCATCGGGAATTACGGTGAGTATGACCGTCAGTTCGAGGTTGCGATGGGGGCAGGTGTCGTGGAGGTCGCGAACTGGATGCGGAACTGGAGCCCCGGCACCTTCACCGCTACAGGGTCCATGCGCCTATTGGTAATGAGGTTTCGATGAGTTTCGGACTGAGCTTTAGCAATAACCAAAATACGGTGGTCCTCGATTCAGAGTTCTCCAGGTTGTGCATCATTTCAAGCGGACACTACTCGCCGACACAAGAGTCCGGACGCGGCTCAGTGACCGTTTTTCCCCGAGCAGTGACGTCGCAAGAACCGCCCCTGGTCTTCATCCGCCCTGACACATCGGGCGTCATGGGCGCAGCGGGGCAGATGTTTCTGACGGGCTCGCCTGGCAACTGGACGGGGTTTTACGTCCGAACGTACAGCAACAAAACCGCGCCTCCGAACGGCCGGTACTTCGTGGCGGCCTTCGCGGCACAACCCGTCGCAACTTATGGGATGAGACTGTGGGATGGGCAGAGCAAGCTGCTGTATGACACCGGAACGCCTACAGCGCTGTTCACCCGGGCTTTCACCAACTGGACGTACATAAAATCAGAGCAGTCGGATACAACTTCTTACTCCAATTACTACCGGGTGGATTTCGAGTTTCCAGAAAATGAATACCTGATGATCAACTCATTTGGCATGAACTTGCTCGCTGGAAGCACAGTTGGCCGAACCTTGTTTTCACTGTGGGATTTTGCGGGCGGCAACATGTGGGCGATCACTCAAGCGTTCGTTAACCCACGCGATTTTCACCTCCCGGCCGTATTCGCAAAGATGGCGGCTTAGCCGCGCCAATCACCTATTTCTAAAGGATTGTCATATGCCCTGGTACAAGGCCGGGACGGTTTCGGTCGTCCAAAATTCGAACACCGTTACCGGAACTGGAACCGCGTTTATTGCCAACAGTCGGGTGGGGGATGCGTTCCTGGGCCCTGATGGCTGCTGGTATGAAGTGACCAACATCGCCAGCGATACCGCGATGGCGATATCACCGAACTACCTGGGAGTCACAACCAGTGCCGGCACGTACGCCGTGGTGCCCATACAGGGGTATCCCAAAGCGCTCGCAGATGCCTTCAACGGTTTGAATAATGAGTTCGGAGCAACATTGGCTGCGCTCGGGACGACCGGTAATTACGACATCTTGCCCATGAGTAAGGGCGGTACTGAGGCTTCAAATGCTGAGGATTCCAGGACGAATCTGGGTCTTGGGGAGGTTGCAACGGAAAACATCCTCCCGATCGAAAAAGGCGGTACCGGAGCGACGACGGACGCCAGTGCGCTGGAGGCGCTGGGCGGAGTAAGACTAAGCGCTGCAAACGCTTCTGCTGGAACGGCATTTTGCTCAGGTGCGCCGCCTGGCATCGCGGAGATCAGCTCATCCGGTAACGACAGTAATACCGCCCTCCGAATCGCCAACGACGGTAATAACGGAGCGTCGTCGGTCATGACATTTATTCGGGACGGGACTTTTGCAGTCCACGTCGGAATAGACACTGACAACAAATTCAAGCTCGGCGGATTTTCAATGGGCGCCGTTGCGCGGACCTTTTTCCATGAGGGGAATGCTGTCGGGACAGTTTCTCAATCCGGCGGAATTCCTACCGGAGCGATTATTGAATCCGGCTCAACGGGCAATGGGTCCTACATCAAGTACCTCGACGGCACCATGATTTGCCGGCATGGCATTGCCTTTCCCTCGCTTCCTCCAAACGCAGCAGTCGCAGCTGCCTGGTATTTTCCAGCAGCGTTTATAGGACAGCCAACATGCGTTACCGCCGCAGGATCGGTAACCGGTAACGGCGGTTTTTTGAACGCTGCGCAGGATGTCGCAGGAACAGGGACACAAACAGCGATAGCCGTCGGGAACTCCCACCCGTCCGCCACTATTAGCTCGCCATACGTACATCTCATCGCCATTGGCAGGTGGTTTTAATGGTTATAAATCTCTCCCCCCAGCGCCTTGATGCCACGCTTGAAGTCTTCAGGTCGGGTTCAGTTCTGATCATCAACGGCGAGGCCTTTGACTTCACACCCATGGCTGACGGCGACACTCTTCCTGCTGAAGCTATCAGCTGCGATTGGATCATAGGCGACGTCCATAACGTCGATGGCGAGTTGGAGCTGACGCTTCTCTTGCCGCTTCCCGAAAATTACAGCCAGGCGCAGGCGTTTCCTTTGCCTCTGCTGGATGTGCCCGACGGGCCGGTCAAACTTCCGGAGCCTTTACCGCAGCGGCGTGAAGAGTTTGCAGCTCCGGACTTACAGAGGGGCGAAGCATGAGCACCATTGACTGGTCAAAACTGATTACGCGGAAGATGAAAGCCGCTGCTGCGGCAGCTCAGGCATTCGCCGCAGCGAAGGTGATTTTAGTAAGTCGCAACGCGGCGGCTTCCGAACAGATTCGGCGTGTTCAGGATCGGATTGATACTCTCGGCTACGGCATCGATATCGGCGCAGCCACCGAGCAAGACGAGGTCGAGCTGGCCGCCTTGACGCTCAGCCTCAAGGCCTGGAAGAGCTATAAGTTTGCGCTCGGCAAGGTCGCTACTCAGGCGACGTGGCCATCGGCACCGAACTGGCCCGCTGTCCCGGCCGCGCCTGAGATTGCCGCCGATCCATTAGCCTTGGCGCCCAACGCCGTCTGACCCGTCGCACACAGCAACGCAACCCGCCATTGAGCGGGGTTTTTTTTGCCTGGAGAGAAGTGATGACCGTTACGGAGCAAGATCGTGATGTGCTGGCGCGCACGCTGTGGGGAGAGGCGCGTGGGGAAGGAATAAATGGGATGGTGGCCGTGGCCTGGACGATCCGAAATCGAGTGGAGGATGCCAAGGATCGATCGTGGTGGGGCGAGGGTTATTCCGGCGTTTGCCAGAGGCCGTATCAGTTCAGCTGCTGGAACTCGAACGACCCGAATTACCCGTATCTCAGCGGCGCCAAGCAGATCCCCACCGCCGAGTTCGCCAAATGTCAGCTTGCTGCGCAGCAGGTCATCGAGGGGGCTGAGCCTGATCCAACTGGCGGCGCGACCCACTACTACTCGACGTATATGCCCAAACCTCCGACGTGGGTGGCTGGGTCGAATCGGACGCTGCGGCTTGGCCGCCACATCTTCTTCAAGGACGTGCCGTGACCGAAGCCCAGTTGAAGCTGATCGGCGTCGCCGTTGCTGCTGCAGCCCTGTTCGCGGCGGGCGCAACCGTCGCCTGGATCTGGCAGGCCAATGCATACGGCACGGTCATCGCCGCGAACGAAGCCAGCCGTCAGGCTGATCTTGCCTCTATCGCAAGCGCTGGAGCAGAACAAGCTCGCACGGCGCTCGCCAAACAGCAGGACGCCGAGCAGCGCCTCGCCGCTTTAGATCGGACCGCAACTGAAGAGAAGGTAAAAACCAATGCGGAAAACGAAACTCTGCGCCGGGCTGTTGCTGATGGCGCTCGCCGGCTGCGCATCGCGGGAAGTTGTGGTTCCGGTGGCGGGAACGTGTCCAAGGCCACCAGCGCCTCCGGCGTGGGTGATGCAGGCTCCGTCGAACTCTCTGCAGCAGCTGGACGATCTGTTTTCGATATCCGCGCCGGGATCATTGGTGATCAAGCAGCCCTGAGAGCGGCGCAGGACTACATTCGAACGGCCTGCACTGCACACTAATCACCGACGCCGTTGGCGTCGTGGTCGTGGTCGATTCTGCCGGTCTCATGACTGCTGCCTCTGCGTTTTGAGTAGAGGCCCATGAAAATGGCTGCCAGTACAAAAGCGCCCAAGGCTAACGGAATCGCATATCTCATCGGTATCCTCATCAGTTGCTCGCCTATCAACACGCAAGCCACCATGAGCGTCCAGCTAAGCGTCACCGCTGGCGCAGCCGCCAAGAAGAAAAGGTAAACAATCGCCGCCAATATCCAGAAGAACTTCAAAAACAACCCGAGACCCAGCAAAACGACAAGAAATGCCCAGCCCCCGCCAGAGTTGGGGAGGTTGTAAATGTGTTTTACGAAGACGATTTTCAAGTCCGCTCATTCCTTGATCGCTAAGGCTCAGAATTCTGGCAGGTCTCTGCATTGGCAGCCTAAAAATCTTCGGTTGCTGGTCTCCTTCCGCCGGAAGGGTCAACCGCGCCCCCTGATTCCTCACATTCCCCACGTCTTTGCTCACCTCGAACCAGGTGAATTGCTCGGTAGGCCTGCAGCATTCCTTCGCGATTTCGCCGGCGCGCTCTGGCGTGGTCTCTGGATCAATCCATTCCCGAGCATGCTCGTGCTCAGCACCACAGGCCGCCGATCGTGAATTTCGTCCATCCCCCGATCGCTGTCGGCGGTGATGATCACGAAGCCGTCCTGCGGGTCTGGCTCAAGCCCCTGATGTACTTCCGCCAGCGCGGCGAAGAACATTGGGCCTTCCTCTTTAAGCCTGATGAAGTAGGGCTACTTTTTCTTCGAGTCTCTCGGATCTTTCACCCATTCAAACCAGCCGTTCGCCGGGGCCAGCTCCCGGCCGTTCGGCCAAAGCTGCTTGAAGTACTTCGCTGTCATAACCGTTTCGACCCTGGCATTGATCGGCGCCGCACGCTTCCCTTCACCTTTCACCCAGAACGGCGACCATCCCCAACGCACCTTGTCCACACTCAAGCCGCCTTCCGCTGGCCTGATGATCTCGACGCGAGTCATCGGCGCGACGTTGTATCGCTCGATCGGCCGAAGGTCGTATCCATTGATCACCAGCTGCTCTGGAGCAAGCTCCTTGAGGTAGTGGTCCATCGGCTCGTAGATCGAGTAGCGTCCGCACATGAGGTCACCTGTCGCAAACTGGCTTATACAGTGTTGACCGCAATCGTCCCGCTTAGTTAACTGTACGCATATACAGTATCAAGAAGCGAAGCCTCCCCATGTACGTCCTCATCACTCCGCGCCGCCAGATGGGCGTCGCCGTACCGAAAGACCAGCTCAGCAGGATCCCGCCGTTCAGAGGCGACGTGCAGATCGTTGAGTCCCAGTGCTCCGCGCTTGGCCGCATCACCCGGGAAGCCTTCATCTTGAACAGCGTCGGCCACGCGCGGGATGCTTTGCCACGGCTTTTGGATGCCAGCGTGACGAGCATGGGTACCCAGGGTCTGATTATTTCCGGCATCGAGCAGGTGGAGGAGGCGTTCTACTTCCAGTCGTGGTGGTGCCGCTTTGAATAACGACATGGTTCCTGACCACTTGGACATTTCGCTGGACCAACTCCTGAACATTCGCGCGCCTGGCACCTATCTAGTGAAGGTTGAAGGGGACAGCATGGAGGGTGCGGGTATCTTTTGTGGTGATCTGCTCATCGTAGACAAGGGGATCGACGCCAAGGCAGGCCAAGTCATCATCGGCGTCGTCAACCAGCAGCCTCTGGTCAAGTACCTTGCCTTTGTGAGCTGTCACACGGTGCTGCGCTCGGCGAACCGAAAATACCCCGACCGCTTCATAATGGAAGGAGACGACTTCGATATCTGGGGAGTGGTCACGCACAGCATCCGAGACCATGCGAAGAATTGAGCATGTACGTCAAAGAGCATGAACTGAAAATCAGGAATAACCCGCTCGAGCATTAGGCGCGACGCGAGTACGCAGTCGACCACCGGACTGGCGAGACGGCCGGCCATGCCAAAGCATTGCAGCGGCTCGGATTCATCGACGAGTAGGAGTTACGGGAACGCTCGAGTACGCCGATGCGGGGTCCTCTCAATGTTTCGGGGGATCTCGCCTACCGGAATTGGCTGGGGATTGGTGAAGCGGGAAAAAATGGGGGCAGTGAACATCTGCGGGACGCCGGGGAGGGGGGCAAATAGTCCAGCGAAAGCGAAACAGTACATCCATCAGTACAGCAAAACACTGGATGTCCAATATAGCCCAGCAAATACTGGGCCTTGTTTAATCGGTTCGACTCCGGCTCGGGGCACCATTCAGAATCAGGCGCTTACGGAGCAATCCGAGGCGCCTTTTTTCTGTCCGGATTTCCGCAATCTGACTGTCTATCCCCAATTCACTTTCCGTCTGTAGGCACCTCCACGGCACCCTTGGCCTCATGGAAACGCTTGTGCAGGATGGCCGCACGCGCAGGCCCGCCGATGGGCGGGGATTTTTTCCCTGGAGAAACTGGTGCTTGTGACTGACAAAGACCGCGACGTGTTGGGCCCCGGTCGGGGCGAGGGCGCGCTGGGCTTGTCACAAACCGGATTAGCTTAACTGTTTAAACTCCAATCTCGCGGACCGATTAAAGACTGTTGGAATAAGTACAGAACGCTTCGCGTTTAGAATCGTATCGCTAAAGTTAGTATGCGACGAAAGTCTAAATATTCATTTAGATTAAAATAGCTTACACAAATAACTCGATTGAATCGTTTATATACTGGATCCCATATATCTTTAAAAGTTCTGATTTATTTCTTGAACTATTGGCGATGCACGCCCCATAGTGTCAGTGCGCCATATTCTTGGCCTGGCCACAAAATAATGAAAGTCAAAGGGGTTTCTACATGTTAGCTTCCTTGTCGGTGAAGACAAAGTTGGTGCTGGGTTTTGGCGTGATGGTGCTGATTATCTTTCTGATGTCTGCGCTATCAGTCATTAGTTTAAATGAATCGAATCTGCGTTTCTCAAACTATGTCGATGGTTTGAATAAGCGCATGGGTCTGATGAATAATCTGCTGCTCTCCGCGCAGCAGCGCGCTATCTCAGCCCGCAATCTTGTACTGGTCACGTCCGCCACTGAACGGCAGTCCGAGGCCGACATTGTAAATACCGAACATCAGAAAGTTAAAAGCCTGTTATCAGAACTCGTTGCTGCCGTCACTGCATTGCCTCCTTCCGCTAACAATGACAACGCGCGTAATTTAGTGGCTGAGATTGAGGGGATCGAGAAGGTCTATGGTCCTGTCGCCTTGGAGATTACGCGACTCGCCATGAGTGGCGATAATGGTGCGGCGATTACCATGATGAATAATGAGTGCCTGCCGCTTTTGAAGAAGCTGGTGGCCAGCGTCAATAATTACAAAAGCTTTAACATAAAAAATGCACTGGCTAGCGTCAGTGAGTCACAGGCCGAATATATAAACAATCAACGTTTCTTGATGTTTTTCTGCGCATTGGCAATTGCCATAGGGGTACTGCTGACCATTCTTATCGTACGGGGACTGTCACGCGCCCTGGGTGCAGAACCCATCCTCTTGTCTACCATCGCTCAGCGCGTTGCCAGTGGTGACCTGCGCCCGATTCCCGAAGCAGAAACCTCAGTGGCCGGCAGTGTGCTCTCATCCCTGGGTGAGATGCAGTCACGCCTGAGCCTGCTCATTAGCCAGGTCAACACGTCATCGGCGGTGATCTCTGCTGCTGCCGTGGACCTTTCCGCTGCGACAGAGCAGACCCGCATCGGCGTAGGCAATCAGAGAGTTGAAATCGACCAGGTCGCCACCGCAATCCACGAAATGGTAGCCACCACCCTTGAAGTTGCGCGCAATTCCGAAGATGCGGCCAATGCGGCACTCAGCGCTAACTCTCAGGCGCAAACCGGCGGCACCATGGCAAAAGACGCAATAGCCCAAATGAAACGTCTGGCCACTGAGGTGTCGAAGTCTTCCGCCGCCATGGCACAACTAAAAAAAGAGAGCTTGAATATAGGCGGGGTGTTGCAAGTCATAACGTCTGTTGCAGATCAAACCAACTTGTTGGCGCTGAATGCTGCTATCGAAGCGGCAAGGGCGGGCGATGCGGGTCGAGGATTTGCGGTGGTGGCGGATGAAGTGAGAACACTTGCCAAACGGACACAGGGCGCAACCCTGGAAATTGGCGCGCTGACCACCAATCTGCAAAAAATAGCCGAAGAGGCTGCCGGGATGATGGAAGTCTGCCGTGGTTTGACGGAGGAAACTGTCATACAGGTTTCAAACACGGGGCATTCAGTTGAGACCATCGTGGAGATGATTGATAACATCCAGCAGATGGTAAGGCAGATCGCAACCGCGGGTGAGGAGCAAAGCTGTGTAGCAGAAGAAATTAACCGCAGTGTGACGTCGGTTCGTAATATTGCGGATGATTCGGCCTTATCTTGCGAGAGAACGGCCAGTTCGAGCACCGAACTGGCAGAACTGGGGGTCGTACTCCAACGGCAAGTAGGTAACTTTAAGGTTTGAAATGTTCCTTAATACGATGTCTGTCGGGTTGAAGAATGAGCCAGTTTAATGGCACTGCTGGGTCAGACTGGAACAAATAGCCCGGAGAGGATAAAAATCAGCAAACAGGCACTTGAGGGCAGCCCCAAGTGCCTGTTTCTTTTCAACGCCTCAACAGAGCTCCTCAGCCCCGCAACACCTTGCGCAAAAACGGCGCCGTCCGGCTCTCTTCCACGTCGGCAACCACCTCAGGCGTCCCACACGCCACAACATTCCCACCCTTGTCCCCAGCCCCTGGGCCGATGTCGATCACCCAGTCACTCTGGGCGACCACGCGCATTTCATGCTCCACCACTATCACGCTATGCCCCGCATCCACCAGCGCATTCAACTGCGTGAGCAGGCGATCCACATCGGTGGGGTGCAGGCCCGTGGTCGGTTCGTCGAGCACGTACAAGGTGGCGCCGCGCTGACTGCGCTGTAGCTCCGTCGCCAGTTTGATGCGCTGGGCCTCGCCGCCAGACAACTCAGTCGCAGGCTGACCAAGACGCAAATACCCCAGACCAATATCACGCAGAACCGTCAGCGAGCGCAGCACGCCGGGTTGTTCGGCGAACACGTCCACTGCTTGTTCAACCGTCAGCTGCAACACGTCGGCGATGCTCAGTGCGTTCCAGCGAACGGCGAGGGTGTCCGGGTTGTAGCGCGCACCATGGCAGGTCGGGCAGGGCGCGTAGACGCTGGGCATGAACAGCAATTCAACGCTGACAAACCCTTCGCCTTCGCACACCGGGCAGCGGCCCTTGGCGACGTTGAACGAGAACTGCCCGGCGTCGTAGCCGGCCTTCTGCGCGTCGGGCGTCGCGGCGAACAGTTTGCGCACGTTGTCGAACAGCCCGGTGTAGGTCGCCAGGTTGGAGCGCGGGGTGCGGCCGATGGGTTTCTGGTCAACCTGCACCAGACGCTTGATCGCGCTCAGTCCGCCGGCGATGTGCCCGCCGGTGGGCTGCGGAGCGTCGTCTTCGAGGCTGGACTCTTCGGCTTCGACTTCCACGACTGGGCGGCCCAATTCTGCGCCCACCAGTTCCAGCAATGCCTGGCTGACCAGGCTGGATTTGCCCGAGCCGGAGATGCCGGTCACCGAGGTGAAGCAGCCCAGCGGGAATTCTGCGCTCAGTTCATTGAGGTTGTTGCGGGTGATGCCTTCCAGGCGCAGCCAGTCAGTGGGCTGCCTTCTCGCGGCGCGCAGTTCCGTGTGTTCGGCGAACAGATGCTGGCGTGTTTGCGACGCCTCGATCTTGGCCAGGCCTTCGGGAGGGCCGCTGTACAGCACGTGGCCGCCATGCTCACCGGCGGCGGGGCCGACGTCGATCAGCCAGTCGGCGCGGCGCATGGTTTCCAGGTCATGCTCGACGACGAACAGCGAGTTGCCGGACGCCTTCAGCTGCTGCAATGCCGTGAACAGCGCTTCGCTGTCCGCCGGGTGCAGGCCCGCAGAAGGCTCGTCCAGCACATAGATCACGCCGAACAGCTGCGAGCCTAATTGTGTCGCCAGGCGCAAGCGTTGCAGTTCACCGGACGACAGCGACGGCGTGCTGCGATCCAGCGCCAGGTAACCGAGCCCGAGTTCGGTGAGGGTGCTGACCCGCGCCAGCAAATCCTGAGCGATGCGTTGAGCGGCGAGGCGTTTCTCGACAGACAGGTTCGGCGTCGCGCGTACATCGGGCGCGGCATCGTGGGCCGCGCCGCCTGCAGTGACCCGCTTCTTTTTCGCCTTGGACATTTGATCGCGATCAAGCACAGCAGTCTCGCGACTCTCATCAGCGAAGACGCCCGCTGCCACGGGCCGCAAGACCTCGGCCAGCCGCAACAGCGGCATCTGCGCCAGCTCACCGATGTCGAGGCCAGCGAAGGTTACCGACAGGGCTTCGCGCTTCAGGCGTTTGCCATCGCACAACGGGCACGGGCTGCCGCGCATGAACCGCGAGATGCGCTTCTTCATCAGCGCGCTCTGCGTGGTGGCAAAGGTGTGCTGCACGTAACGACGGGCACCGGTGAAGGTGCCGTGATAGCTGGGTTCGAGTTTGCGCTTGAGTGCCAGTCGGGTTTCTTCCGGGGTCAGGCCCCCGTAAACCGGCACGTTAGGCTGTTCGTCGGTGAACAGAATCCAGTCGCGGTCCTTTTTCGGCAGGTCGCGCCACGGGGTGTCGACGTCGTAACCCAGGGTTACGAGGATGTCCCGCTGGTTCTGGCCGCCCCACGCCAGGGGCCAGGCGGCGATGGCGCGCTGGCGGATGGTCAGCGAATCGTCCGGCACCATCAGCTCTTCCGGTATCTCGTAGACACGGCCCAGGCCGTGGCACTCGGGGCAGGCGCCTTGGGGAAGGTTCGGCGAGAAGTCTTCGGCGTAGAGCATGGGCTGGCCTGGCGGATAAGTGCCGGCGCGGGAATAGAGCATGCGGATCAGGCTGGACAGGGTGGTGACGCTGCCGACCGATGAGCGCGTGCTCGGCGTGCCGCGTTGTTGCTGCAGCGCAACGGCTGGCGGCAGGCCTTCGATGGAGTCGACGTCGGGTACGCCCACCTGATCGATTAGGCGTCGCGCATAGGGCGCGACGGATTCGAAATACCGGCGCTGGGCTTCGGCATATAAGGTGGAGAACGCCAGCGAGGATTTGCCGGAGCCCGACACGCCGGTGAACACCACCAGCGCATCACGGGGGATGTCGACGTCTACGTTTTTGAGGTTGTGCTCACGGGCACCGCGAACCCGGACGAATCCGGGGCGGTTGGCATCTACAGTGAAAGAAGAAGGGCGGGCGTCGTCTGGCAGGTGCGGCGGTGTGGTCATGGGTGAGGCCTTTGAATCCTGAAATACAAGAACGGGTTTACTCTGCGAGGGGCACTTTGGGGGTGTGCCCGGCGTCGTCGTGATCGCCGCCGGTCAGCGGCTCGTCTTCACGCACGTCGTCGGTGCGATCGCGATCATCGGCCACGTCGGCAGGGCGTGCGTCCGGGTCATTGAGTTTTTCGCCCGGGATGTGAGCGCCGTGGGTGGTCATGCTGTTTCTCCTGTCAGTTCTTCGGATGCTTCGCGAATAACCTCGGCGGCCTGCAGGCCCTGAAGGAAACCGGCCAGCGCCACTTCTTCAATACGCAGGCCTTTGCGCTGGCGGTTGCGCGGCAGTTTCGACAGTTCGCCCATCGCAAAGGCCTCCAGCACGGCCGGGTGGATGTAGCACTTGCGGCAGACTGCCGGGGTGTTGCCCAGCAACCGCGCGACTTCCTTGACCATGGACACAACGTGTTTCTTCGCGTCGGCTTCCGGCTCCCAATGCAGCTTGCGCAGGGTCGCCAGTGCCATGGCGCTGCCGGCCCAGGTGCGGTAATCCTTGGCGGTGAAATCGGCGCCGGTGAGGGTGTGCAAGTACTGGTTAATGTCGTGGGAGGACACGGTATGCCGCTGGCCGTCGTCATCCAGGTACTGGAACAGGTTCTGGCCGGGCAATTCCATGCAACGCTTGATGATGGTCGCCAGGCGTCGGTCGGTCACGCTGAGCCGGTGCTCGACGCCGCTCTTGCCACGAAACTCGAAGTAGATCTTGCTGCCCTTCACGTCGACGTGCTTGTTGCGCAGCGTGGTCAGGCCGTAGGAGCGGTTGTCCCGCGCATACTGGCTGTTGCCGATGCGGATCAGCGTCTGGTCCAGCAACGACAGCACCGCCGCCATGACTTTCTCGCGGCCCATGCCCGGTTTGGCCAGCTGCGCTTCCAGTTGCTTGCGCACCTTGGGCAAGGCCTGGCCGAAGGCGATCATCCGCGAGTATTTGTTCTCGTCGCGGATCTCGCGCCAGCGGGGGTGATAGCGGTACTGCTTGCGCCCGCGGGCGTCGCGGCCGGTGGCTTGCAGATGGCCTTTGCGGTCGGCACAGATCCACACGTCGGTGTACGCCGGCGGGATCACCAGCGCGTTGATGCGCTTGATCTCGTCCTCGTCGCGAATGCGTTGGCCGTCGGTGTCGAAATAGGCGAACTTGCCGCGCAGGATCTTGCGGCTGAATCCGGGCTGGCTGTCGTCGACGTAGTGCAGATCTTTGGGCAGGTCTTCGCTGTGGATTGTGTCCGGCATGGAAAGGCAGTCCTGAATGCGGGTCTTTTTGCATTGACCGTGGCGCTGCGCAGTCGTGCCGAATAATTGCGTTCTGATGAGTGCGAGGGATCGGATCTAGGCCAGCAACGCCACCGACTTGATCTGCGCCCACAGCCGCTGCCCAGGCACCAGCTGCAGCTGGTCCCTGGAATAGCGGGTGATCCGCGCCAGCAGCGGCGAGCCGTCGGCATCGAGGCGGACAAGCACATGGGCGGTGTTGTCGGCGGCGATCTCTTCGATGACCGTCACTGGCAGGCGATTGAGGATGCTGCTTTGCGCGTCGGGTTGCAGGCTCAGGCTGACATCCCGCGCCTGCACTTTGAGGCGCAGCGGTTTGCCGGGCAGCAAGGCGGAATGGGCGACGCGAATACTCAGTTCGCTGCGCGGCAGTTGAACGGTGATGAGCTGATAGGCGGCGTCGTAGCCCAGCACGCTGCATTCGATCACCACGCCGGCGTCATCGCCCATCGCCAGCGGCAGATCCAGTCGCGCCAGGGTTTCGCCGATAGGGCCGCTGGCCAGCGGTTTGCCGTCGCTGAGCAGCACCAGATGATCGGCCAGTCGAGCCACCTCGTCCTGAGCGTGGCTGACGTAAATCACCGGAATATCCAGCTCGTCGTGGAGGCGCTCGAGGTACGGCAGGATTTCGCTTTTGCGTTGTGCATCCAGCGCCGCCAGGGGTTCGTCCATCAGCAGCAGGCGCGGACTGGTCAGCAACGCGCGGGCGATGCCGACCCGCTGACGCTCGCCGCCGGACAGTTTGTCGGGCGCGCGGCTCAGCAGGTGATCGATGCCCAGCAGCGAGGTCGCTTGCTGCAACGTAATGCGCCTGTCGCGCTCGGCAATGCGCTTGAGGCCGAAGCGCAGATTGCCCTCGACGTCGAGGTGCGGGAACAGGCTGGCTTCCTGAAACACGTAGCCTAATGGACGTTTGTGCGGGGGAAGAAAGACGTTGTTGGCGCTGTCCTGCCAAACCTCGCCGTTGACACGGATATACCCGTCTGCCGCCTTTTCCAGCCCGGCGATGCATCGCAGACAAGTGGTTTTGCCGGAACCGGAATGGCCGTAGAGCGCCGTAACGCCGCGACCGGGCAGGTTGAGGTCGACGTCCAGGGCGAACTCGGCGTAATTCACCTTGAGCCGCACTTCAATCGTCGCACTCATGCGCCGCTCCAGGTCGAACGAGCCTTGCCGCTGGAATACAGCGCCAGCAGCACCACAAAGGAAAACACCAGCATCGCCCCAGCCAGCCAATGGGCCTGGGCGTATTCCATGGATTCGACGTGGTTGTAGATTTGCGTGGACACGACCCGGGTTTTCTCCGGGATGTTGCCGCCGATCATCAGCACCACGCCGAACTCGCCCACGGTGTGGGCGAAACCCAGAATCGCGCCGGTGATAAACCCGGGGCGTGCCAGCGGCAAAATCACTGAGAAGAACGTGTCCCAAGGGCTTGCACGCAACGTAGCTGCCACTTCAAGGGGGCGAGGGCCGATGGCGACGAAGGCGTTCTGCAAGGGCTGCACCACAAACGGCAGGGAATACAGCACCGAGCCGATCACCAACCCGGTGAAACTGAAGGTCAGGGTGCCGAGCCCCAGGCTCTGAGTGAATTGACCGACCGCGCCGTTCGGCCCGAGCAACAGCAGCAGATAAAAGCCGATCACCGTGGGCGGCAATACCAGAGGCAGGGCCACGATCGCGCCAATCGGGCCTTTGAGCCATGAACGGGTGCGCGCCAACCACAGCGCGATGGGTGTGCCGACGATCAGCAGAATCACGGTGGTCAGGGACGCCAGTTTCAGCGTCAGCCAGATGGCCGCGAGGTCGGCACTGCCCAGCAGCATTTACAGCTGGTATCCGTAGGATTTGATGATGGCAGCGGCTTTCGGGCCTTTGAGGTAATCCATCAGCGCCTTGGCAGCGGCGTTGTCCTTGCCTTTGTTGAGGATCACGGCGTCCTGCTTTATGGGCTCATGCAGGTTGGCGGGCACGATCCACGCCGAGCCGCCGGTCAGCTTGCCGTCCTTGAACACTTGGGAAAGGGCGACGAAGCCCAGCTCGGCGTTGCCGGTCTGCACGAACTGATAGGCCTGGGCGATGCTCTGGCCTTCAACGATCTTGCTTTTGGTTGCCTCGGTCACGCCTAATTTGTCGAGCGTCTGGGTGGCGGCGAGGCCATAGGGCGCGGCTTTCGGGTTGGCAATGGACAGGTGTTCGAATTTACCGTCCTTGAGCACTTGGCCCTTGTCGTCGACATAGCCGTCTTTGGCCGACCACAGCGCCAAAGTGCCCACTGCGTAGGTGAAGCGCGAGCCTTTCACGGTCTCGTTTTCGCTCTCAAGTTTGGCCGGGGTGGTGTCATCGGCGGCGAGGAACACTTCGAACGGCGCGCCATTCTTGATCTGGGTGTAGAACTGGCCGGTGGCGCCGAAAGAAGCGACCAGCGTGTGACCCGTGTCCTTTTCGAAATCCTTGGCGATGGCCTGGATCGGCGCGGTGAAATTGGCGGCGACGGCCACCTGGACCTCATCAGCGAACGCTGTGCCCGACGACAGCGCTGTTAGGGCGATGACCAAAGAGGTGAGGGTGAAGCGATTTGAAACTGCGCGCATGGAACGGCTCCGGGATGGCGAACGGGGGTGAGGAAGAACGCCAACCGTACGCCGGTCAAACGCTATGCAGCGAAATATATAGCGACTCGTCTCCGCGCGAAAGCCGGATCTTGCCGCGCTCCTGTTTTAAATCGGCGGTTTTAAATCACCGGCTAGCGCCCGGCCAGCCGTTCAAGGGCGCCAATGCCCAGCGTCCGGGTGAGTTCTTCTGCCGACAGCGAGTGCTTGATGCCCACTGCCTGACCCGCCCAGAGATTCATGAAACCGTCGTCGCCCCGGGCTTCTGCCTTGCTGCGCAGCGGCATCAGCGCGCCGCCCGCGGTGGGGAAGGCGGGGGCGGCATCGGCCATGGGCCCGATTTCACCCATGATGCGATTGACGATGCCCCGGGCCGGGCGGCCGGTGAAGATATTGGTGATGGCGGTGTGGCTGTCCTGGGCGCGGCTCAGTGCCGCCTGATGCAGCGCCGAAGTCTTGGCTTCCGGGGTGAACAGGTAGGCCGTGCCGAGCTGAACCGCTGACGCGCCGAGCATGAACGCGGCGGCGATCCCGCGACTGTCGCCAATCCCGCCGGCCGCGACGACCGGCACCGTCACGGCATCGACAATCTGCGGCACCAGCGCCATTGTGCCGACCTGGGTGTGCAGCTGATCGCTGAGAAACATGCCGCGATGCCCGCCAGCCTCGTAGCCCATAGCGATGATCGCATCGCAACCCCGTGCTTCGAGCCACACGGCTTCTTCCACGGTGGTCGCCGAGGAAAGCACCTTCGCACCGGTGGCCTTTACCCGCGCCAGCAATGCGGGATCGGGGAGGCCGAAATGAAAGCTGACCACTTCAGGGCGCAGCTCTTCGATCAAGGCGCACGCCGCCTCATCAAAGGGTGCGCGATTGGAGGTGGGCGTTGGCGCGTCGAAGTCGGCGCCCAGTTCGTCGTAGTAGGGTTTGAGCAGGTCTTTCCAGTCGGCGTCGGCCTGTGTATCGGGCACAGGATTCTGGTGGCAGAAGAAATTCAGGTTAAGCGGCGCGTGGGTGCCCGCGCGTATCCGCGCCATCTCTTCACGGATCTGCGCGCGGCTCAGCATGGCGCAGGGCAGCGAGGGCAGGCCGCCCGCTTTGCCGACCGCGACGGCCATTGCCGAGCCGGACGCCCCGGCCATGGGTGCTTGCAGGATGGGCAGTTCGATGTCCAGCAGTTTGAGCAGGCGGGTGTCGGGCCAGGCAATCATCAGCAGGTCTCCATCGCGAAAAAGCAGCAAAAGCAAAGATGCGGTTGATTTAATAGACGCTCGGTCTAATATGCAACCCCATGAACGACATCATTGCAAAACCCAGACGCCCCGGCCGCCCGCCCAAAGTGGCACGCCCCGATGACTTCGACACCCGCGAGGCGCTGATCCGTTGCGGGGTCGAGGTGCTCACCGAACAGGGCTTCATGGCCACGGGCATCGACGGCATCCTCAAGCGCGTCGGCGTGCCCAAAGGCTCCTTCTATCATTACTTCGCTAGCAAAGAGGTGTTTGGCCTCGCGGTGCTGGACAGCTACGCCAGTTACTTCGCCCGGCGCCTGGATCGCTGGCTGCTCGATGAAACACTCTCGCCGCTGGAACGGCTGGCCGGGTTCGTTCAGGAATCGAAGGTCAATATCGCCCGCCACGATTTTCGACGCGGCTGCCTGGTCGGCAACATGGGCCAGGAAGTCAGCGTCTTGCCGGCGGGTTTTCGCGAGGCGCTGGAAAAGGTCTTCCTCAATTGGCAGGCGCGCCTGACGGTGTGCTTCAGGGCGGCGATTGCGGCAGGCGAACTTCCAGCGCGCACCGACTGTTCAGAGCTGGCGGCGTATTTCTGGATCGGCTGGGAGGGCGCTGTGTTGCGGGCTCGACTGGTGCAGAACGAGCAGCCGCTCAATACCTTCATCATCGGATTTCTGCGCGGTTTGCCGCGCTGATCTTTTCAGGTCTGGTTATAGACGAGCGGTCTAAATAGGAGAAGGGCAATGTTCAAAGGCATCCTGATCAACAAGGACGACAACGGCTACCGCGCCGAGGTGACGAACCTCGACGACAGCCAATTGCCCGAAGGCAACGTCACTGTGCGCGTCAGTCACAGCACGCTGAATTACAAGGACGGCCTGGCGATCACCGGCAAAGGCCCGGTCGTGCGGCAGTTTCCGATGGTGCCTGGGGTGGATCTGGCCGGCACGGTCGAGGACAGCAGCGACCCGGACTTCAAACCCGGCGATCACGTGCTGCTCAATGGCTGGGGCGTCGGCGAAGGTCATTGGGGTGGCCTGGCGCAGCGAGCGCGGTTACAGGGCAAATGGCTGATCCCGCTGCCGAGCGCGTTCACGCCAGCTCAGGCAATGGCCATCGGGACGGCCGGGTACACCGCGATGCTGGCAGTCATGGCGCTGGAGAAAAACGGGGTGACGCCGGACAAGGGCGATGTGCTGGTGACCGGCGCCAACGGCGGTGTCGGCAGTTTTGCCATCGCGCTGCTGGCGAAACTCGGATATCGCGTCGTGGCCTCTACCGGCCGCTTGAGCGAAGGCGAATACCTCACCTCCCTGGGCGCTGCTGAAATCATCGACCGCGCCACCTTGTCTGAACCCGGCCGCCCGCTGGCCAAGGAGCGCTGGGCCGGGGCGATCGATTCGGTGGGCAGTCACACCCTGGCCAACATCTGCGCCAGCACGCGCTATTGGGGCACGGTCGCAACCTGCGGTCTGGCCCAGGGCATGGACTTTCCGGCATCGGTGGCGCCTTTCATTCTGCGCGGCGTGACCCTCGCCGGCATCGACAGTGTCATGCGCCCGCGTCAGGACCGCATCGACGCCTGGGCGCGTCTGGCCCGGGATCTGGATGTGTCGCTGCTGCCGTTGATCAGCCGCGAGATCGGCCTCAGTGAAGTGGTTGAGACCGCGCACCTGCTCATGGACGGGCAGGTACGCGGGAGAATCGTGGTCGACACCCAGCGCTGATCAGCCGCAGGTGAAGGGGCGCACGTCGAGCACCCTGACCTGCGCCATGGCCGGGTGGCAGGGATTGAGCAGCAGGTTGCGCGTGTGGGTGATGGTTGCGGAAGGCACGATCAGGCCGAGTTGCTCGCGCCGCTCCAGCCAGGCGCCGCCGAAATCCATGCTGGGTCGGTCCGCCGGCGTGACGTCCCAACCAGGCGGCAGCTGGGCGAGGGCAGGCTGCCAATACAGCGCCGGGTCATCCGGCAACTGCAGGTGAACCAGATGGAAACCCGGCTGCGGCAGGCTCGCGCATTGAATGAGCGTGTCCAGCGCGCAGCCTGACGCGCTCAGCGCCAGGTAGACGGCAGGCTGGTCGGCATGATTCCAGCGCCCGCCGAACTGGGCGGCGCCCGTGCCGGACAGATCGTTGGCGGCACTGTCCTTGCTGATCCTCCAGGCCTGCATCAGACGACCCCGCCATGCTGCAAGGCGCTGAGCACCCGGCGTGCCTGGCGCGCGCCGATTTCTGTTTCGCACAGGGCGATGGGTGTCTGCCCGTTGAGTGCGCGGTTGGACGCGACCATCCAGCGGCGGGCGGTGTTCTGGTCTTCAAAGAGTTCGGCGGCGTGGGTGGCGAGGGCGGCTACCCGGTCGAGGCGTTCGGAGCCGACGACGTCCAACGGCCGTTGCTGGCGCTGGCGGCGTTCCAGGGTGGAGACCGAGGTCGCCAGCAACGCTTCAAGCTGGCTGTTGCTGAGGCGGAAGGCGTTGCGCAGCACCTTGACCCAGCCGGGCGGGAAGCCCGAGCGAATGTAGTCCAGACGTTCGGTTTCGTTGCGTGCATTGAGCTGGTCGGCGATCAACCAGAATGAGGGGGCGGTGTCGGTTATCGCTGCTTGAAGAGTCGAAGGCACGTCCATGCTCCTTTGTGAGATCCGGTGCAGGGACCTTACGCCGCTGTCAGGGTTTCTCAAGTGAGAAGCTGTTACCGGCGTTTGCGTGCTCGGGCCTTTTCGCGTGCTTGGATTCTTTTTAGGACCGGCTTTAGCCGGGAAGCTGCTGGCGGGGCGGGAACAGGCCAAAGCGTCACTTGACCCCGTCCCTGACGACTTCTCGCTGCGCACTATGATTAACTTTGAAACTCTCTCTCCATTTCAGAACTCTTCCATCATGGAACCACCTGCGAAGACCCTATTATTGACGGCTCACGTTCCCGAGGAACTGGCGAAGAAAGTTGATGTGATGACGAAGCGTCTGGACCGCTCCAAAAACTGGATCATCAATCAGGCGCTGTCGGACTGGATCGATCAGGAAGAGGAACGCGGTCGACTGACTCGCGAGGCTTTAACTGATGTTGATGCGGGCCGCGTGATTGAACACGAAGCCGTTCAGGCTTGGGCTGAGAGCCTGGGCTCAGACACGCCGTTGCCGGTTCCGCGCTAGGACCTTTGCGCTGGGCCAAAGGCGATCAAAAAACCTCAGCGTTAATTCTGTGGTTCCGTTTCTTGACCTTCACGATTCAGCAACGCGCGCTTGCGCTCGACACCCCACCGATAGCCCGACAACGCGCCATCGCTGCGCACCACGCGGTGACAGGGAATCGCCACGGCGATGTGATTCGCCGCGCAGGCGAGAGCGACCGCGCGACTGGCGGTCGGCGCGTCAATACGCTGGGCGATTTGCGCGTAACTGGCGGTCGTGCCCGGCGGGATCTGCGCCAGGGCCTGCCAGACCCGCTGCTGAAACGCCGTGCCCTGCAAATCCAGCGGCAGGTTCAGGCCCAGCTTCGGCGCCTCGATAAACCCCACCACCTCCGCCATCAGCTGCTCGAAGTCGGCATCGCCGCCGATCAGCGTGGCGCTGTGAAACTGATCCTGCAGGTCTTGCACCAGTCGGTTCGGGTCATCGCCGAGCAGAATGGCGCACACGCCGCGCGCACTTTGAGCCACCAGAATTGCGCCAAGAAAGCACTCGCCGACGGCAAAACGAATCTCCAGGTTGGCGCCGCCCGTGCGGTAGTCGGTGGGGCGCATGCCCAGCAGTCCGGCACTGGCTTCGTAGAAGCGGCTGTTGGAATTGAAACCGGCGTCGTAGAGGGCGTCAGTGATTCGCCCGCTGTCGGTCAGTTTGCTGCGTACCTTGTCGGCGCGGTGGGCGTTGGCGTAGCCCTTGGGCGTCAGGCCGGTGACGGCTTTGAAGACGCGGTGGAAATGCCAGGGGCTCATGCACGCATGGGCGGCCAGTTCGGCGAGGGTCGGCAGCAACTCCGCGTCGGCGATCAGTCGACAGGCGCCAGCGACCACGGCAGCATGCTGCTCGGCCAGACCGGTGCGGTCGGCGGCGGCGCGTTTGCTCGGGCGAAACCCGGCGGCTTCGGCCTCGGCGGCGCTGTCAAAGAACACCACGTTTTCCGGCCGTGGCAAGCGCGCGCTGCTGCTCGGGCGGCAGTAGACGCCTGTAGTGCGCACGCCATAGACGAACTGCCCGTCGGCGCTGGCGTCCCGGGACACCACGGCGCTCCAGCGCGGGTCGAGCTCGATGCTTTGGCGGGACTGATTGCGCGGCTGACGGCTCATTTTCGCGGCTCTCTGGTGGTTCACTGTCCTGTACGTTAGCCACATCGACGGAGGGCCACACCCCGACTCTTGCGTTCAAACTCTTGCGTTCAAGGCCATACGTTCAAATCAGCTCAACATCGGCGGCAAGGTGCCAAGCAACGACACCGCCGCCAGCGCAGCCGCGCCAAACAGGCATTCCAGAAACACGCTCAGCCTCAGGCGTGCCCATGGCAGATCAGCCGCCTGGGCCAATTGCCGGTTCAGCGCGGCGAGCAACAGCATGCCCACCACCATTGTTACTTTGACGGCCAGCACCAGGCCGAACCCGGCAAACGCAGGCTCTGGCCAGAATCCGCCGCTGAGTGCACGAACGTTGACCAGGCCCGTTGCGATGATCACCGCCACCAGTGCGTAGCCGATGCCGCTGAAACGCCGCAACACCACAACGAGGTCGACGCCATGATCAGCCCTCAGCAGCAGGGCCAGCATCCACAACCCGCCGAGCCAGGTGCCGACGCCGAGCAGGTGCAGCATCTGGTTGAGCATCAACAACTGGCCTTTCAGCCCATCGAACATCGCACCGTGACCGACCGGCGCCAGGGTGAGCAGCAACAGGGTGTTGAGAACCAGTAAAACGCTCGGTCTAACCCGGCGATTGAGGATGACCACCAGCGCGTTCAGCAGCAGATGAACCACCCACACATGACCGAACCAGGTATTGCCCAGCACCAGTCCGACAGTAGACGGATCAATCGCGCTGCTCCAGTCGCTGCTCAGATAAGCCGCCGTCAGCATCAGCCAGGCCAGCGCGCTCGCCAGGGCAATAGCGGCGAGCCAGCCGAGTTTTTGACTCAGGCGAGGTCCCGCCGGGCTGGCTTCAAACGCCAGCAGGTGGCGGGCAAACAACAGGCTGCGGAACGCGGCGACACCGAACAGCAACAGCACTGCGCCAAAGTGGATGAAGCGGCACAGGATCAGTCCTTCGTGCATGGGGTTATGGCGTCACCTGAAAGCGGTAGGTGCCTTCGCTCTTGTGGGTGTCCACCGACACGGCGTGCCATTCCACCTTGTATTTGCCCGGGACCATTGGCACGGCCGGGGTCACGATCAGAACTTTCTGATCGTTGGGGTCGGTTTCGACGTTGCGCGTCTGGATGATTTCAGTCGGCGTATCGGGCGCGTCCAGACTGATCACCACCTTGGTGAAGGTGGCTTCGACGCCTTCCGAGAAGGTCAGGCGCAGCTCTTTGGGCGCGCTCACTTCACTGTCGGCAGCGGGCCGCTGGCTTTCCAGATGGGCGTGGGCAAAGGCAGCAGTGGAGGTCAGACAGGCCAGCAGGGACAGGCAGGAGAGGGCGTGCTTGAAACGTTGGGCAGACATCGGCGGGACCTTTGCTTGGGCGGCAGTTGCAGCGAATGGATGACGGAATCGACGACAGTCGACTCGCGATGATCGGATCGCTACTAGACCAGAAAGTGCAGAAGGACTCCAGTGATTAAGCCGGGCGCGGCGTCAGAATCAAGAGGCCTTGAAAGCGGAAAACAAGGCGGGGGGTGATGGAGTAAAAGGGCTGCGCCGCCTGAGGGACGCAGCCTTGAAGGGTCAGACCTTGAAGAAACTCACGCGGTCGGTGAGCACGTCGGCCAGGGTCGACAGCTCGCGGCTGGAGCGCGCCACCTGGTTGGAGCCGACAGCGGTTTCCAGTGCCGCATCGTGGATGCGGTTGATGTTGACGCTGACGTCATCGGCCACGGCCCGCTGCTGCGCGGCGGCGCTGGCGATCTGCGCGTTCATGTCGTTGAGCGCGCCGACTTCGTGGCGGATCTTCACCAGCGCGGTTTGCGCTTCGTGGGTCTGCTCGACGGTGCGCTGGGCCATCTCGCGGCTTTCACGCATCAGGTCGGCGGTCTTCACCGCACCCGTTTGCAATTGACCGACCATGTCGCGGATTTCCTGGGTCGACTCCTGGGTCCGGTTGGCCAGGGAACGAACCTCGTCGGCGACCACGGCAAACCCTCGGCCTGCTTCACCGGCGCGTGCGGCCTCGATGGCGGCGTTGAGCGCCAGCAGGTTGGTGCGTTCGGCGATGGAGTTGATCACCGCCACCACGTTTTCGATGGCGCGGCTGTCGCTGGAGACCTGGCCCACCGAGTCAGCGGCGCTTTCCAGCTTGCGCGCCAGTTGGTCCATCGCCTGGGCGGTGCCTTCGACCACGCGCTTGCCGTTCTCGACTTCCTGATCGGCCGTCTGGGTGGCATTCGAGGCCTGGTTGGCGTAGTTGGCGACTTCTTTTACGGTGGTCGCCATCTGATTAATGGCGGTGGCCATTTGCTGGGTTTCGCTGGCCTGCAGGCGCATCTGCTCGCTGTTGCTGTCGGAGCTGGACAGCAACTGCGCCGAGGAGTGAGTCAGCGCTGCTGCGGCCGAGCGTACTTCGGTGATGGTGGCCGACAAGTGCAGGTTGGTCGCCTTGAGCGCGCCCATCACGCTGTCGGGGTAGGAGGTTTCAATCTTGTCGGTCAGCTCGCCGGCTGCCAGACGACGGATCGAAGCCGCGACTTGGTGGGGTTCGGCGCCGAGGGTCGACTTGAGGCTGCGGATGATCAGCAACGAGGCAATGATGCCCAGTACCACGGCGATGCCGGTGGACAGCAGCATCAGCGAAGCGAATTGCGAGGCCGTGGCCCGTACCGACGTGATGTGCCCACCAATGGAAGCCTCTTCGAGGTCAATCAGTGCGTTGATCCGGGCGAGCCAGTCCTTGTAGGCGCCGGACACTTGCTCCATCAGCAGCGTCTGGGCCTGGTCGATCTCGCCTTGCTGGCGCAGCTTCAGCAGTTTCTCGGTGGCGCTCAGCGAAGTGCGTTCGGCCGTCTTGATGTTGGCCAGCAGCTCTTGCTCACGGGGCGACGCACCTTTGGTCTGGTAGATGCGGTCCATGGGCGCGGCGGACGCCTGATAAAGGCCGTCCAGTCGCTCGATGTCACGCAAGTGCGTGGCGAGGCCTGCGTCATTGCGCACCAGCACGGCATCGCGCAGGGCAATGGCGCGGTCATGCACGCTGCCGCGGAAATTGATCGCGTAGCGTTGTTTGACGGTGGCGTCCTCGCTGACGTCGGTCAGGGCGGATTCCATCAAGTGAACACGGTTAACGCCGACCAGCGTGACGAGGATCATCAGCGCAAGGACCAACCCGAAGCCCAATCCCAGGCGCTTGGCGATCGAAAGATTTTTGAACATGGCATGCACCTGAAATGGGGGCGTTCATGATATTAGAACGCTATTACTTGGTGCGCTTTATATCGGACTTTCCACGGCGTTGCCTAGAGAATTTACCTATGGAAGCCATAGCGTCCGTTGGTACTTTGAGAGGGAATTTTTCTGTCGTTTCGTGTTCCCGGCGAATGGCTTCAACGCTTGACTGGAAAGGCATAAAAAAAGCCACCGCACTGACGTGGGGTGGCTAAAAGTCTTACCAAAGGAATGATGAAGCGGAGCATGATTCTATTGCCTGACGCTGCGGAGTCGTCCGGCAATTGATTCGTGTTCTTCATCGCCGACGACGGTAACACTGGCCGAAAGTTTTCGACTATTACGAACATTGATAGTGACTATCAAGACTGGTTGGGAAACCCGTCGGTCGGACAGTGCTAAAAGATTTTCTGCCTTCAACTGCGGGGCATACCGTAGGTAGAACGTGCATCCACAATAATCAATGTGCTCCTTTGCCTGGAACAGCCGTCCAGTCACTGGCATGTGTGTTTTGTTTCCATCTGCCGCAACGCCGCTCCAGCGCTGACTCGTCGCGTGAGCTTGAAACAGTGCTCCGCATCAAGGGGACGCACGCGCTGGGCCTTAATAGAGACAGGGGATAACAATGACTTTCGTGAAATGGAATCTGATGACGCTGGCGGTTTCGCTGGGTGTCAGTCAATTGGCAACGGCAGGGGTTGTCAGTGATCAATCGGAGGCCAAGGGCTTCGTCGACGACAGCAGTCTGACCGTTCACCTGAAGAATTATTATTTCAACCGGGAAAACATACACGGCAAGGACGACAGCAAGGACTGGACCCAGGGCGTGCTGGGTAATTTCAGTTCCGGGTTCACCCAGGGCACCGTGGGTTTTGGCGTTGATGCTTACGGTTACTGGGGCCTGAAGCTCGATGGCGGCGGCGGGACCACCGGCACCGGCAATCTGCCCGTGGACAGCCATGGCAATCCGCAGGATGAATACGGCACAGCCGGCGGCGCGCTGAAGATGCGCATTTCGAAAACCGAATTGCGCTACGGCAATCTGCAACCCCAGGCGCCGGTGTTTGCCGCAGGCGGCTCGCGACTGTTTCCGCAAACCGCGACCGGTTTTAACCTGCTGAGCAGCGACATTGCCAACCTGGACCTCGATGCCGGTCATTTCACCGGCAGCAACGGCCCGGTCACCACCAACAATGATCACGGCATCTGGGCGGCGTATGCCAACGTCGAAGCCAGCAGCATTGACTACGCCGGCGGTAAATACGCGCTCTCCGATAATCTTTCGGTCAGCCTGTACGGCTCGGATCTCAAGGATGTCTGGCATCAGTACTACGCCAATGCCAACTACACGATGCCGATCTCTGATCAGCAGTCATTGAACTTCGACTTTAATATCTATCGCACCAACGACAGCGGTGCCGCCAAGGCGGGGGATATCAGCAACACGACCTGGTCGCTGGCCGCTGCCTATTCATTCCTGACCGCCCACACGCTGACGCTGGCGTATCAGAAAGTGCATGGCGACACGCCGTTCGACTACGTGGCCTTTGGTAATAACGGCGCGGGCGACACCGGTGATTCGATACTGCTGGCCAACTCGGTTCAGTACTCCGACTTCAACGGTCCGGGCGAAAAGTCGTGGCAGGCGCGGTATGACCTGAACATGGCGAGTTACGGCGCGCCTGGTTTGAGTTTCATGGTCCGTTATATCCACGGTGACGACATCGATGGATCCCATATTCCGTCGAACAGCACGTACACCGGTTATGGCGATGACGGCGACCATCACGAAACCAACCTTGAAGCGAAGTATGTCGTGCAGTCCGGCCCGGCGAAGGATTTGTCCCTGCGCATGCGTCAGGCCTGGCACACCGCTAACGGCGATCAGCCGGATGTCGACGTGAAGGAATTTCGTTTGATCGCGGATTATCCGATCAATATTTTCTGATCGGGTGGCGGGGGGATTTAGAAACTCCGCTATAAAAGAAAGCCAGGCTGTCCGAGAGGAGGCCTGGCTTTTTTGGTGTTGTCATTGGCCAAGATAGGTACCAGCAGGGCGGGCCTCTTCCCGGCTAAAGCCGGTCCCACAAAGTGCATGCCGCTGCGTCCCTGCTGACTGCACGCCTTGCTTCTCGTAGGACCGGCTTTAGCCGGGAAGAGGCCGGTATGGACGACACAACTCCCAATGCCAGTCAGTCAGGCCTGTGATCCCCGCGAATCGAAAAATTCGCCATGTGCTCCAGGCCCTTGATCAACCCCGAATGATCCCAGCCGCTGCCGCCCAATGCCGCACAGGTGCTGAACACTTGCTGGGCGTTGGCGGTGTTGGGCAGATTCAGCCCCAACTCCCGGGCGCCTTCAAGGGCGAGGTTCAAATCCTTCTGATGCAGCGCGATCCTGAAGCCCGGGTTGAACGTCCCTTTGATCATTCGCTCGCCATGCACTTCGAGAATCTTCGACGAGGCAAAGCCACCCATCAGCGCTTCGCGGACTTTGGCCGGGTCGGCGCCGTTTTTCGACGCAAACAGCAGGGCTTCAGCCACTGCCTGAATGTTCAGCGCGACGATGATCTGGTTGGCGACCTTGGCCGTCTGGCCGTCACCATTGCCGCCGACCAGGGTGATGTTTTTGCCCATGGTCTGGAACAGGGGCAGGGCGCGTTCGAATGTCGCCTGCTCGCCGCCGACCATGATGCTCAGCGTGGCGGCCTTGGCGCCGACTTCGCCGCCCGAGACCGGCGCGTCGAGGTATTGCGCGCCGGTGGCGTTGATTTTCTCGGCGAACGCTTTGGTCGCCGAAGGGGAAATCGAGCTCATGTCGATGACCACGTTGCGGGCATCGACGCCCTCGCTCAGACCGTTTTCGCCGAACAGCACGTCGTTGACCTGCGGCGTGTCCGGCAGCATGACGATGATGAATTCCGCCTCTTGCGCCACTTCTCGCGGGTTGGCCAGCACCATCGCGCCGCCGTCCACCAGTGACGCGGGCGGAGCAACGAAATGCCGGGAAAGGATCAACTGATGACCTGCTTTCTGCAGGTTTTCTGCCATGGGCAGGCCCATGATGCCGGTGCCGATAAAGCCGATGTTAGCCATGAGAGGTGACCTCTTAGTGATGTCTTGTGCGGTCTCCTGTAGGAGCGTGGCTTGTCCCGCGATCTGCTACGTAGCAGCAGTAAAATCTGCTAGCGCGGTGTGCCAGACGTACATCGCTGGTTGATTTACGACCGGTTCCCGGCCGATCGCGGGACAAGCCACGCTCCTACAGGATTTGCATTCCGGGCAACGCCAGGTTGCGTTTTGGATCAGGTATCGGGTGTCAGATCAGGTTGTGCTCTTTCAGCCACCCCAGCCCCGCTTCGGTCGTGGTCAACGGCTTGTATTCACAGCCGATCCAGCCGCGATAACCCAGCCGGTCCAGGTGCTTGAACAGAAAGCCGTAGTTGATTTCCCCAGTACCGGGTTCATGCCGGCCGGGGTTGTCGGCCAGTTGCACGTGACGGATCGCCGGCAAGTGGTTTTCGAGGGTGCGGGCCAGGTCGCCTTCCATGATTTGCATGTGGTAGATGTCGTATTGCAGCGACAGGTTGGGGCTGCCGACCTTTTCACGAATCGCCAGGGCCTGGGCGGTGGTGTTCAGGTAGAACCCCGGAATGTCCAGGGTGTTGATCATTTCCATGACCAGATCAATGCCCTGGGCTTGCAGGCGGTCGGCGGCGTACTTGAGGTTGTCGACGAAGGTCTTTTCGATCAGCGCGTCGTCGAACCCCTGGGGCTTGATCCCCGCCAGGCAGTTGATCTGGGTGTTGCCCAAGACCTTGGCGTAGCCGATGGCCAGGTCGACGCCGGCATAGAACTCCTCAACCCGATCGGGGTGACAGGCGATGCCGCGCTCACCCTTGCCCCAGTCGCCTGCCGGCAGGTTGAACAGCACTTGGGTCAGCCGGTTGCGCTCCAGCTCGGCCTTGATCTGGGCGGAACTGAAGTCATAGGGAAACAGGTACTCGACGCCGCTGAACCCGGCGTCGGCGGCGGCTTCGAAGCGTTGCAGAAACTCCAGCTCAGTGAACAGCATCGACAGGTTGGCGCATAAACGTGGCATGACGTACTCCTTGTTCGTGTTCTGGGTTCGTGTGCTGAGCTCTTGTTTCAAGTAAGCCGAGCGCGATCAGTCCAGCAGGCTGACGGCGGTGGGGGCGTCGGCGCGGGTTTCGGCCAGGGACTCGAATTCGTTGATGGCGTTGATCTCGGTGCCCATCGCAATGTTGGTGACGCGCTCGAGGATGATCTCCACCACCACCGGCACGCGGTGCTGCTGCATCAAACGGGTGGCTTCGGCGAAGGCGGCCTGCAGGTGCGCCGGGTAAAGCACGCGGATTGCCTTGCAGCCAAGGCCTTCGGCCACCGCGACGTGATCGACGCCATAGCCTTCCAGCTCAGGCGCGTTGATGTTGTCGAACCCCAGCTGCACGCAGTAATCCATGTCGAAGTTGCGCTGGGCCTGACGGATGAGGCCCAGGTAGGAGTTGTTCACCACCACGTGGATGTACGGCAGCTTGAACTGCGCACCGACGGCCAGTTCTTCGATCATGAACTGAAAGTCGTAATCCCCCGACAGCGCCACGACCTGGCGATTCGGATCGGCCTTGACCACGCCCAGCGCCGCCGGAATGGTCCAGCCCAGTGGCCCGGCCTGACCGCAGTTGATCCAGTGACGCGGCTTGTAGACGTGGAGGAATTGCGCGCCGGCGATCTGCGACAGGCCGATGGTGCTGATGTAGCAGGTGTCCTTGCCGAAGTAATGATTCATCTCCTCGTACACCCGCTGCGGCTTGACCGGGATGTTCTCGTAATGGGTCTTGCGCAGCAGCGTGCGCTTGCGTTCCTGGCAACTCGCAAGCCATTGGCTGCGGTTCTTCAGCTTGCCGGCGGTGCGCCACTCGCGGGCCACTTCGATGAACATCGCCAGCGCGGCGCCTGCGTCGGAAACGATGCCCAGGTCGGGCGTCAGCACACGGCCGATCTGCGTGGGCTCGATGTCAACGTGGATGAACGTGCGGCCTTCGCTGTACACCGACACGGTGCCGGTGTGGCGGTTGGCCCAGCGATTGCCGATGCCGAGCACCAGATCGGACGCCAGCATCGTCGCGTTGCCGTAACGGTGGGAAGTCTGCAGCCCGACCATGCCGGCCATCTGCGGGTGATCATCGGGGATCGTGCCCCAGCCCATCAGCGTCGGGATCACCGGAATGCCGGTCAGCTCGGCGAACTCCACCAGCGCGTCCGACGCATCGGCGTTGATGATGCCGCCGCCGGCGACGATCAGCGGACGCTCCGAAGCGTTGAGCATCGCCAGCGCTTTTTCGATCTGCTTGCGGCTGGCCTGGGGTTTGACCACCGGCAGCGGTTCGTAGGTGTCGATGTCGAATTCGATCTCGGCCATCTGCACGTCGAACGGCAGGTCGATCAATACCGGGCCGGGTCGACCGCTGCGCATCAACTGGAAGGCTTTCTGGAACACATAGGGCACCTGGCCGGGTTCCATGACCGTGGTGGCCCACTTCGCGACCGGCGCGGCAATGCTGGCGATGTCCACGGCCTGGAAGTCTTCCTTGTGCATCCGCGCACGGGGCGCCTGACCGGTGATGCACAGAATTGGAATCGAGTCGGCGGAGGCTGAATACAGACCGGTGATCATGTCGGTGCCGGCCGGGCCCGAGGTGCCGATGCACACACCGATGTTGCCGGCGATGGCGCGGGTGTAACCCTCGGCCATGTGCGAAGCGCCTTCCACATGGCGCGCCAGCACGTGGTCAATGCCGCCGAGTGTCTTGAAGGCGGCGTACAGCGGGTTGATCGCGGCGCCCGGAATACCGAAGGCGGTGTCGACGCCTTCGCGACGCATCACCAGAACGGCGGCTTCGATGGCTCTCATGACGGTCATTTGTTAGTCTCCCGAACTCGATAGTTTTTGTACGTAAACAGCCTGATTTGAATCTGATGTTTTGTGAATGGCTGTTTTTATCCGTTCTATCGGTATCTGGAGTATCGAATGGATCGCTACACGGAGTTACGCAGCTACGTGCTCGTTGCCACCCGTGGCAGTTTTGCCGCCGCGGCGCTGGTGGAGGGGGTGACGCCGGTGATCATGGGTCGGCGACTGAGCGCGCTGGAGGATCGTCTGGGCGTGAAGCTGATTCATCGCTCGACACGGGGCCTGACCTTGACCGATGCCGGCGAGTCGTATCTGGAGAACGCCAAGCTGGTGCTGCAGTCGTTCGAGGAGCTGGACGCCAGCATCAGCGAGAACGAAAGCAGCGTGCGCGGGCACCTGGTGGTCTCGGCGCCGGCAGGTTTTGGCCGTCAGCACGTGGCGCCCCACGCGCCGGAATTTCAGGCGCGGTTCCCGGATTTGCAGCTGTCGTTCAACCTGACCGACAACGTGGTGGATCTGGTGCGTGAGGGTTATGACATGAGCATCCGCATCGGCGAGGTGCTCGACCCCAACTACGTCGCCATCAAGCTGTACGCCAACAAACGCGTGGTCTGTGGCTCGCCGGGGTATTTCGCCGAGCATGGATTTCCCCAGGTGCTTGAGGATCTGGCGCAGCACAATTGCCTGTCGTTCAACCTGCAGGGCGGGCAGCATCGCGGCTGGACGTTCCAGCGCGAGGGCAAGCCGGTGGCGATTAAGGTCGCGGGCAATCTGTACTGTAACGATGGCGAGCTGTTGTATGACTGGGCCAAGCGCGGGCTGGGCCTGAGCTGGCGCTCGACCTGGGAGATTCAGAACGAGGTCGCAAGCGGCGCGCTGGTCACCGTGCTGGACGAATTCGCCTTGCCCAGTTACGACATCCAGGGCGTGTACCCGCAACAGCATTACCTGCCGGCGAAAGTGCGATTTTTTATCGCGTTTCTGAAAGAGGTATACAACAGGCCGGGGTATTGGCGGCAGGGGTAAGCCGTCATGCCCGCGCTCGATTCAAAAGCTTCCCGGCTAAAGCCGGTCCCATAGGTCGTGCGCGGTCGGTAGGACCGGCTCCGGCCGGGAACAGGTCAGAAAGCACACGATGCTTTCAGCAGGACCCGCTTCCGCCGGGAACAGGCGAGAAAGCGCACGATGCTATTAGTGGGACCGGCTTTAGCCGGGAAGGGGCCGTAACTGCCGCTAAAGATAGGCCGGATGCACCGACGTCTTCCCGGCTAAAGCCGGTCCCACCAATGGCGAGCAAGTAACCTAAATCAACTCCACCGACACCGCCGGCAGGCCACGGATCTCGCCAACCGCCAGACCCGGCCCGCGGGTCTTGTACATCCCGGTGTAGGAACCGGTGGTGATCACCATCTCCGGCGTCACGCTCAACCCGTTCTGGGTGTGGTGATTGACCAGCCACGGCAGCAAACGGCGCGGGTCGCCGGCAGGGTTGGCCCCATCCCCCGGCACGATATCCTCGTCGCTATAGGTGAAGCTCAGCGCAGGCTCGACAAACGGAAAACTGGCGTCGTAATCAATAAATTCCCCGATGATCAACGCCCCATGGTTGAGCAGATCGCCCAGGGCCAGCAGCGGCTCGATCTTGGGCCAGGCGGCAAACCGGCTCGACACCACTTCGATGGTCGCGCCCATGGTCTTGATGCTGCCCAGCACTTCCTCGTCCGAATACGCCTCATCGCGGGGGGTGAATTCGCGACCCAGACGAAAGGCGATCTCCAGTTCCAGAATCGGCGAAGGGTAGTCAACGCACTCCACCTGACTGCCGCTGGCGAAAATACCGTCGTCCGGCAGCAGCGCGCCATTGATTGGCCCGGTCGGCGACTTCGCGCCGACCTTCCAGCCGCCCACAGACGTCTCACGCAGGCGCAGAATCTCGCGTTGCAGCGCATAGGCACTGGCCGCATCGGCGGGCACGTATTCAGGGCGGATTTCGGTGATTTTCTGACCGGCGCCCATGGCGGCAACGATCAACTGGGCAATGTTCGCTGGGTGAGACGATGGATTCACGCGGGTCTTCCTTCAGGCGATTGATGGAAAGCGCCCCGGTTCCGTTGCCAGTCAGGCGGAGAACGGCGGAGCCAGCGTGACCACTCTAACCCTATTTCATTAGTTGGGGAGAGACTGGGGTGCCCGGTGGGAGTGACCGGGGTGGCGCTCCACCTTGCTCACGAAGAAGCCGGTGCATTCAGCCACTTTCTTTGGGCCTGAAAGTAAGTATTCGCGAGCAAGCTCGACTCCCACGGGAGGGTGGGTTGACTCGATATTTCGGGTAGTTCGTCCCGGCCTCAGCCCGGCCCGGCGCTGTACGCCAGGTCCGCGCGCAAACGCTGAACGCAGAAATCAACGAACGAGCGCACTTTGGATGAGCCGCGCCGGCCTTCGACGTAGACCACGTAAACCGGCATCGGCGTGACCTCGAATTCATCTAGCACGCAGCACAACGTGCCCGTCTGCAAGTGCCTGCGAATCTGATAGGACGGCACCTGGGTCAGGCCCCAGCCATCAATCGCGGCATGAATGGACGCCGTGAACGACGTCATCGACAGCCGCGACTGCACCTTCACTTCCTGGTGCTGGCCTTCGATGCGGAAGGTCCACGCAGGGCTGCGGCCGGTGATCATCACCGAAACGGTCTCGCGCTCAATGAGTTCGCGGGGGTGCTGGGGCGTGCCGTGGGCGGAGAGATAAGCGGGGGAGGCGCAGACCATGCGCCGGACGGTGCCGACCTGAATGGCAGTCATCGACGAGTCGGGCAACTCGCCGATGCGCACCGAGACGTCGATGCCTTCCTCCAGCTGCCCGGCAATCCGGTCCATCAACAGCCCACGAATCTGCACCTGGGGATGCTGACTCAGGTAGTCGGTCAGGACCGGCGTGACGTGCAGGTCGCCGAACACTTGCGGCGCGGTAATGGTCAGCAACCCGCGTGGCGTCCCATGAATGCCGGCGGCAGCGCTTTCGGCCTCGTGCAGATCCGCCAGCAAGCGCCGGCAGTCGTCGGCAAAGCGCACGCCGGCTTCGGTCAGGCGCAACTGCCGGGTGGTGCGCACGATCAGCAAGGTGCCGAGCCGCGCCTCCAGCTGCGCGACGGCCCGGGTGACGGTGGCCGTGGACACGTTCAGGTTGCGCGACACCGCCGCGAAGCTGGGGCCTTCGGCGACGGCGGCGAAAAGGGTCATTTCCTGAATGCGGTCCACGGAGCGTCCGTTTTCGAGCCAACGAGAGCGGCAGTCTGCGGCAAATCCGGGAGAGCGGAAAGGTCTGATCCAGGCAGTCAGAAAAACACCTGCTCGGTCATGTTTGCTTGGTGCTGCGGCGATGGCTTCTATATTCTTGCTGACGCTGGACGCCTCGACGAAAGCCGGCACTCGACACGGCAAGGGACAGACCCGCATTCACGCAAGGCCAAAGGAACGCAGATGAGCACCACGAGTACGCCGCTCTCCGGCGTCAACCAGCCATTGAAGGGCATCGCACTGATTCTGTTTGCGACCTTTCTGTTTTCCAGTCATGACACGCTGTCCAAATACCTCTCCGGCATCTACCCGATCATGATGGTGGTCTGGGTGCGCTATGTGGTGCACACCGGGCTGATGGCGTGCATTTTCATGCCGTCGTCGGGGCTGCGCGTGCTGCGCACCAAGCGCCCGGGGTTGCAGGCGTTGCGCGCGGTGTGCCTGCTGGGCACGAGCCTGCTGTTCACCAGCGGCTTGATGTTCATCCCGATCGCCGAAGCAACGGCGGTCAACTTCCTCGCGCCGCTGCTGGTCACGGCGCTGTCGGTGCCGCTGCTCAAGGAGACGGTCAGCCGCGGTCAATGGATCGCCGTGCTGGTGGGCTTCAGCGGGGTATTGGTGATTGTCCATCCCGGTGGCGAGCTGTTCCGGCCTGCGGTGTTACTGCCGCTGGGCTCGGCGTTCTGTTTCGCCTGCTACCAGCTGCTGACCCGTCTGGTTGCGGCCCACGACAGCCCGACCACCAGCAACTTTTTCGCCGGGCTGTTCAACAGTCTGTTGATGAGCGCCATCGTGCCGTTCTTCTGGCAGTCGCCGGAGTGGAAGCACATTCCGTTCATGCTGGCGCTGGGCACCTGCGGCATGGTCGCGCACCTGATGCTGACCCAGGCCTTCCGCTTCGCCGCGCCGGCCATGCTGGCGCCGTTCGGTTACTGCCAGATCGTCTTTGCCGGACTGTGGGGCTACATCGTGTTCAATCACTCGCCATCCCTCGTCGCACAAGCGGGCATCGCGATTATCTGCCTCAGCGGCCTGGCGGCGGCGTGGCAACAGCGCAAGAAGGGCGGCTGACAACAGCGGGTTTCATGACCTGCGCGGCGCCATGAAATACATCCAGATCAGCGCAATGAAGTACATCGCCGGGATCAGGGTGAACAGCACGCTGTAATTGTTGTGCGTCGCGGTCAGGACGGCGCCGACGACCTGCGTCATGAACATGCCGCCAATGGCCGCGCACATGCCGCCGAAGCCGAACACCGTGCTGATCATGTGCCGGGGCGTGTAATCCATGACCAGGCTCCAGATGTTTGCGGTCCAGGCCTGATGCGCACCCACCGCCAGGGCGATCGCCCCTACGGCAACCCACAGACCGCTGGCATTGGCGGCGAACACCACGCCAATGATCGTCACCGCAAAAATCAGCATCGACAGCAAGCGCGCGGTCATCGGGCGCATGCCCCGGCCGATCAGCCACGACGACAGGATGCCGCCGCCGATACTGCCGAAGTCGGCGGTCAGCCAGATCAGCATCAGCGGGATGCCCATCTGCGTCACGCTGATGCCCAGGTGGTATTGCTGGTTCAGAAACGGCGGCAGCCAGTACAGGTAAAACCAGAACACCGGCGCGGTGAGGGCGTAGGCGAGGGCGAAGGCCCAGGTGCCGCGCATTTTCAGGATGCGTGAGAGCGATACTTTTTCTGCTTCAGGCTGCGTTTCAGGTTCGGCATCGCTGTTGATGTAGGCCAGTTCACTGGCGCGCGCGGTCGGATGTTCCTGCGGATTGAAATACGTCAGCCGCCAGGTGATGACCCAGACCAGCCCCAGCGAGCCCATGCAGATGAATGCCGCCTGCCAGCCCCACACCGTCAGGATCAGCGGCAGCAAGGCAGGCGTGACCATCGCACCGACGTTGGTGCCGGCGTTGAAAATGCCGGTGGCCACGGCGCGTTCTCCGGCCGGGAACCACACTCGGGTGACCTTGACGCAGGCCGGGTAATTGGCGGCTTCTGTCAGGCCAAGAATGAACCGGCAGACCATGAAGCCCGCGGCTGAAGTGGCCAGGCCGTGGGCGCCGGTGGCGACACTCCACAGCAGCACCGCGAGAAAGAACGCGCGCTTGACGCCGACCCGATCAATAAAACGCCCCTGCAGCAGAAAACCGATGGCGTAACCGACCTGAAACCAGAAATTGATGTTGGCGTAATCCATCGCCGTCCAGCTCATCTGCGCCGCGAGGATAGGCTGCATCACGCCCAGCGCAGCGCGGTCGATGTAGTTCAGGGTGGTGGCGAAGAACACCAGCGCCAGCATGCCCCAACGGGTTTTGCCGACGGCCAGGGCGCTGCGAATCTTCTCGCTCATGCCGGCATAAGCATGCGCAGGGCGGGAGGCAACCGGGGCAGGCGAAGCAGAAGGGGAACGCATAAGCATCAAGCCTGTGTTGGAATTGTTATGGTGGTGTCTGCGCTGCCAGGGCTTGACTTTGCCCCGCAAAGCGTCATGAAACTAAGCGGACGGTCCATCTGATTTGATGTCGTGTCCAACGGCGCGAATAATCCCACGAACACCCGCCAGGTTCGAGCCTCATCAGTTCGAAGCCGATGCCGACGTGCTGCTGCCCGACCCTTACGGTCTGGTGAAACCCACGGGTGCAGCCCATAATCCCGCGATTCCACCGTGGTCGTGAGCCCCGCATGAAAACCGTTGACGACAGCCTCGCCGAAGCGTCCGCAGATGACGTTCCTGAGGCGCCGCGCAAGTCCCGCAAGCACAATCCGGAAAAAACCCGCGAAGGCATCCTTCAGGCGGCCGTCGCCGAGTTCGTCGCCCAGGGGCTCTCCGGCGCCCGTGTCGATGCAATTGCCGAGCGCACGCAAACCTCCAAGCGGATGATCTATTACTACTTCAACAGCAAGGAGCAGCTGTACACCGAAGTACTGGAAAAGCTTTACGGCGACATTCGCACCACGGAAAGCAGCCTTGATCTCGCCGTGCTCGCGCCTGAGGAAGCGATCAGGCGCCTGGTGGAATTCACCTTCGATCACCACGACCGCAACGTCGACTTCGTGCGCATCGTCTGCATCGAAAACATCCACAACGGCGCCAACGTCAAACAGTCCCCGATCATCCGCGAGCTGAGCCGCAACGTCTTGCAGGCGCTGGACGACACTTTGCGGCGCGGCGAGCAGGACGGCGTGTTCCGTCCAGGCGTGCAGGCCGTTGACCTGCACATGCTGATGAGTTCGTTCAGTTTCTATCGCGTGTCGAACCGCCATACCTTTTCCGAGATTTTCCAGATCGACCTGGAGGACGAAGCGGTCAAGGCGCGGCAGAAGGCGATGATCTGCGAGGCGGTGATGCGTTACCTGCTGCCGTAACCGGGCGAGTTCCACGCCACGCTTGCCTGAGGACCCAACGATGTCGCAACGCCAATCCACGCTGATCGCCTTGCTCGTGGCCGTCACGTTTTTCATGGAAAACCTCGACGCCACGGTGATCGCCACGGCCATGCCGGAAATGGCCCGGACCTTCGGCGTCGCGGCGGTAGACCTGAATATCGGCATGAGCGCCTACCTGCTGGCGATCGCCGCGTTCATTCCCCTCAGCGGCTGGCTGGCCGACCGACTCGGTTCGCGGTGGGTGTTCGGCGGCGCAATCGTGCTGTTCACGGTGGCTTCTATGTTGTGTGGCATCAGCGACAGCCTCGAGACGTTCGTCGCCGCCCGCGTCCTGCAAGGCATGAGCGGCGCCATGATGGTCCCGGTGGGGCGCCTTGCGGTCATGCGCGCCACCGAGAAGAAGGACCTGGTGCGGGCCATTTCGCTGATCACCTGGCCCGGGCTGGTGGCGCCCATTCTTGGGCCGCCGCTGGGCGGGTTCATCGTCACCCACGCGTCGTGGCCGTGGATTTTCTACCTCAACCTGCCCCTCGGCGTGCTGGCGCTGATCGCCACGCTGATCCTCATTCCCAAGCGCAATGAAGTCAGCACCCGGCCCTTCGACCTGAAAGGTTTCTTGCTGCTGGGCGTGGCTTGCACGGCGCTGTTGTACGGGATGGAACGGCTGGGGCAGGGCCATGGCAGTCAGTGGCCCGGCCTTGGGGTAACGGCGCTCGGCGCGGTCTGCGGCGCACTGGCCTGGCGACACATGCGCCGGCACCCGCAGCCGCTGATGAACGTCGCCGTGGTGCACATCCGCACCTTCAGCGTCAGCCTGCTGGGCGGTTCGGTGTTTCGCATCGCCATCAGCACATTGCCGTTCCTCTTGCCGCTGATGTTCCAGCTGGGCTTCGGCCTGTCCGCGTTCGACGCCGGGCTGCTGGTGCTGGGAGTGTTCGCGGGCAACCTGGCGATGAAGCCCTTTACCAGCTTGATCATGCAGCGCTGGGGCTTTCGTCAGGTGCTGCTGGTCAATGGTGGCATCGGCGTGGCGGCGATTGCGGCCTGCGCGCTGCTCGACCAGGCCATGGGCTGGCCGATGATCCTGCTGATCCTTTTCATCGGCGGGCTGTCGCGCTCGATGCAGTTCACCGCGTTCAACACGCTGGGTTTCGCCGACGTGCCCAAGGCGCAGATGAGCGATGCGTCGACGATATTCAGCATGTGCTTCCAGTTGAGCATGGGCTTGGGCGTCGCGATTGCCGCGTTGCTGTTGCGTGGCGCGATGGTCCTGCATGGCAACGACGGGCACGCGGTGACCGCAGATTTCCAGCTGACGTTTATTGGCGTCGCGGTGATCGCGGCGTTGGCGCTGCTGGATAACCGCCGGGTGTCGGCCCAGGCCGGCGCGGCGCTGCTGCAACCCAAAGCCTGATCTGCTGGCAATCCGCTAGTCACTTCCCCCGCCACTGGCCAAAACCACCAGGCGTTCTGCGCGCTTTGACCATTGCCCATCGACGCGGCAGAGCGGAGTATTTCGCCACTCCAACAATAAACGTGTAAGGACGACACAATCATGCAGATCGAAGGCAAGGTATTTCTGGTCAGTGGCGGCGCGTCCGGGCTGGGTGCGGCCACCGCACAGATGCTCATCGACGCAGGGGCCAGGGTGATGCTGGTGGACGTCAACGCCGAGGCGCTCGCGGCTCAGGTGGCAAAACTGGGCGGCAATGCCCGCGCCAGCGTCTGCGACATCACCCAGGAGAGCGCCGTACAGGCCGCGGTGGACGCGGCGCTGAGCGCGTTCGGTCAGATCAATGGCGTCATCAACTGCGCCGGCATCGTCGGCGCCGAGAAAATCCTCGGCAAGGAAGGCCCCCACGGCCTCGACAGCTTCAGTCGTGTGATCAACGTCAACCTCATCGGCAGCTTCAACCTGCTGCGCCTGGCCGCCGCGGCCATCGCCGAAAGTACGGCGGATGCCGGCGGCGAGCGTGGCGTCATCATCAATACCGCGTCGGTTGCCGCCTACGACGGCCAGATCGGCCAGGCGGCGTACGCGGCCTCCAAGGGCGCCATTGTCAGCCTGACCTTGCCCGCCGCCCGTGAACTGGCGCGTTACGGCATTCGCGTCATGACCATCGCCCCGGGCATTTTCGAGACCCCGATGATGGCCGGGATGACCCCGCAGGTGCGCGAGAGCCTGTCCGCCGGCGTGCCATTCCCGCCACGGCTGGGCAAGCCCGAGGAATACGCTGCGCTGGCCCGCCACATCATTGAAAACAGCATGCTCAACGGCGAGGTGATCCGTCTGGACGGCGCCTTGCGCATGGCCGCTCGCTAATCGAGGAAACCCCATCATGTCTTTGAACAAACGCCAGACGTTGAACGACGACCCCGTGGTGATCGTGAGCGCTGCGCGCACGCCCATGGGCGCCTTTCAGGGCGATCTGCAAAGCCTGACCGCGCCGCAACTGGGCGCCGCTGCCATCCGCGCTGCGGTGGAACGCGCGGGCATCGATGCAGCGCAGGTCGATGAAGTGCTGTTCGGTTGTGTACTGCCGGCCGGGCTGGGTCAGGCGCCGGCGCGTCAGGCGGCACTGGGCGCCGGGCTCAGCGACGCCACGACCTGCACCACGTTGAACAAGATGTGCGGGTCGGGCATGCAGGCGGCCATCCTCGGCCACGACATGCTGCTCGCCGGGAGCGCCGACGTGGTCATCGCCGGTGGCATGGAGAGCATGTCCAACGCGCCGTATCTGCTGGAGAAGGCCCGCAGCGGTTACCGCATGGGCCACGGCCAGATCATCGATCATATGTTTCTCGACGGCCTCGAAGACGCCTACGACCGAGGTTGCTTGATGGGCACCTTCGCCGAGACGTGCGCCGGACTTGAAAATTTCAGTCGGGAAGCTCAGGACGGTTTTGCAGTTGCTTCGCTGACCCGGGCGCAGGAGGCCATGACGCGCGGCTGGTTCGCCGCTGAAATCGTCCCGGTGGAAGTCATGATCGGCAAAGAGCGCAAGACCATTCGCCAGGACGAACAGCCGCCCAAGGCGAAGCTGGACAAGATCCCGCACCTTAAACCGGCGTTCCGCGAGGGCGGCACGGTGACGGCGGCCAACTCCAGCTCGATCTCCGATGGCGCTGCCGCCTTGACCCTGATGCGTCAGTCCGAAGCGCATCGACGCGGGCTCAAGCCACTGGCAGTCATCCATGGCCACGCCGCTTATGCCAATGAACCCGGGTTATTTCCGACCGCACCGGTAGGCGCCATCGACAAACTGATGGGCAAGACCGGCTGGTCACTGGCCGAGGTCGATCTGTTCGAGATCAACGAAGCGTTCGCCGTCGTCGCGCTGGTCACCATGGCTCGCCTGCAGCTGCCCCATCACAAGGTCAACGTGCATGGCGGCGCCTGCGCGCTGGGCCATCCGATTGGCGCATCAGGGGCAAGGATTCTGGTGACATTGCTGTCGGCGTTGAAGCAGCGCGGACTGAAGCGAGGGGTCGCGGCGATCTGCATCGGTGGCGGCGAAGCGACTGCGATGGCCGTGGAGCTTATTGATTAATATCAATGACCTGGGTTGATTATTTAACCTAAATACTTGTTTTATGGTCCCTTTCAAGCAAAAAAAAAATAAGGAATAAAAACAATGGATTACACAACAATCCTCAAAGAAGTGAGAGGTCGCGTTGCGCTCTTGACCCTCAACCGCCCCGAGGCTCTCAACGCCCTGAACGCTCAGATGATCAGCGAACTCAACCATGCCCTTGACGAGCTGGAGCGCGATCACGGCATCGGCTGCATTGTCCTGACCGGCTCGGCAAAAGCGTTCGCTGCCGGGGCCGACATCAAGGAAATGGCCGAGCTGAAATACCCGCAGATCTATCTGGACGACCTGTTCAGCGACAGTGATCGGGTGGCCAATCGCCGCAAGCCGATCATTGCAGCGGTCTCGGGATTTGCCTTGGGCGGTGGCTGCGAACTGGCGCTGATGTGCGACTTCATCCTCGCCGCCGACAACGCACGCTTCGGTCAGCCGGAAATCAAGCTGGGCGTGCTGCCGGGCATGGGCGGCACCCAGCGCCTGACCCACGCGGTCGGCAAGGCCAAGGCCATGGAAATGTGCCTGACCGGGCGCCTGATCGACGCCGTCGAAGCGGAGCGTGCCGGGTTGGTGGCGCGTATCGTGCCCCAGGAGCAACTGCTGGATGAGGCGCTGAAGGTCGCGGCCGGCATTGCGGCCAAGTCGTTGCCGACGGCCATGATGGTCAAGGAAAGCGTGAACCGCGCGTTTGAAGTCAGCCTGGCCGAAGGCATTCGTTTCGAGCGCCGGGTGTTCCATGCGGCGTTTGCCAGCGAGGACCAGAAGGAAGGCATGGCGGCGTTCATCGAGAAGCGCGAGCCGGTGTTCAAGCATCGCTGATTCTGCTCAGGGCGGTGCGCGTCTCGGGGGTGTCTTCTGGCGCCAGCGTGTATAAAATGCGCCGGTCGCCGCGGTTCACCCTCGGCCTGTCATTATCGATCACCCTATTTTCAGCATTTATCGTCATCGGCCCGGCGTGCAAGACGCGTCGGAGCAGAGCGATTTATCGCCACCGGAACAAGAGAGCAAGCATGGGCGCACAGTGGAAGGTCAAACACAGAGAAGCGGCAGCCAACGCCAAAGGGCGTATTTTCGGCAAGCTGTCCAAGGAGATCATGATTGCCGCGCGCTCCGGCGCTGACCCCGACATGAACGCGCGCCTGCGTCTGGTGGTCGAGCAGGCCAAGAAAGCCTCGATGCCGCGCGAGACCCTCGAACGCGCCATCAAGAAAGGCGCCGGTTTACTCGGCGAGCACGTGCACTTCGAAAAGCTCACCTACGAAGGCTTCGCGCCGCACAAAGTGCCGGTCATCGTCGAGTGCCTGACCGACAACATCAACCGCACCGTGTCGGAAATTCGCGTGCTGTTCCGCAAGGGCCAGCTGGGCGCCGAAGGGTCGATCACCTGGGATTTCGACCACCTGGGCATGATCGACGCCGTTGCCGCCAAAGAGGATGCCGACGCTGAAGAGGCCGCTATCGAAGCCGGCGCTCAAGACGTTGAACTAGGCGAAGAGGGCGTCGCGACGTTCTATACCGACGTCACCGACCTGGACGCGGTGTGCAAGACCCTGCCCGAATTTGGTTTCACCGTTGAGTCGGCCAAGATCGGCTACCGCCCGAAAAACCCGGTTGAAGGCCTGACTGAAGAGCAGATGGCTGAAGTGGAAGCGTTCCTCGAAGCGATCGACAGCAACGATGACGTGCAGAACGTGTACGTCGGTCTGGCTGGCTAACGTTGCCCCGGCCATTGTAGGACCGGCTTTAGCCGGGAAAGCGTCTTCCCTCACACCGAGAAATTGAGGGTGCTCATGCTGGCCTCTTCCCGGCTAAAGCTGGTGCCACAGGTTGCGCGGGGTCATCTGGATCGGGTCCCGCTGACACGCTGCGTGCTTTTAGTGGGACTGGCTTTAGCCGGAAAGGCGTCTTGCGTCACGCCGCGAAATTGAGAGTGTCCATGCTGGCCTTTTCCCGGCTAAAGCCGGTCCTACAGGTTGCGCGGCGTCTTCAGACAGGGTTTTACTGACACACCGCGGGCTTAGTGGGACCGGCTTCAGCCGGGAAGGCGTCAGAGGCCAAACCGCAAAACGCCAGCGTTCAGAACTGCCGTTCAACCTCCGCAAACCCGGGCCGCTGCATCACATTCGCCTGCACGCAACGCCGCTCCAACTCCCGCAACTCCCCAGTTTGCGAATCGCTCTCGGCGCAGCAGTCCAGCAATTCCCCCAGCAATACCCCGAACGCCCGCACTTCAATGCGCTCCAGCCTTCTTCCCGTTTCTTCATCCGGGTAGAACGCCGCGGCGCCGAAATCCCCCAGCAGGCTGTCCCCACCCTCGTTCCAGAGGATGTTGTGGGCGTACAGATCGCCGTGGTTGATACCGTGGGCATGCAAATGTGCGCACGCTGCGGCGATCCCGGCGGCCATACGCTTCACGGTCGAAGCGCTCAGCCGGGTGCCGGTGTAGGTATCGCGTGTGCAGGATTCCAGGGTCGGGGGCCGTGCGAGGGTGACGAAAGAAGGCGAAATCAGCTCCATCACCAGCCCGCGAGCGCCTTGCGGTTGGTCCTGGATCTGCCCGAGCACCGGAATCAGATGAGCATGACGCCCCGCTGCAATGCACGCCTGCATCTCGTTCAATGGCGAGCCGTCGCTGGTGACATCGCCCTTGTACAGCTTCACCGCGACGTCCAGCGCCGAAGCGTCGTCATCAGCGCGCCACTGCGCCTGCTGAATCACCCCGGAAGCGCCTTCGCCCAGCACCTGTTGCAGCGCCAGTTGCGGCCACGGAATCTGCCGGATCGGCGCTTCGGTGTGGATGTCGTTCAGCGGATTGCCGGCAAACGCCAGCCACGCGAGTGCGGGCATTTCCAGCAGCCAGTGGGGCAGTTCATGGAAGTCGTTGACCGCGATCCGCACCAATTCCAGGCGCTGGCAGCGGGCCAGTGATGCCGGCAATTGCCGCAGCCGGTTGCCCGCGAGCATCAGCTTTTGCAGGTGCACACAGTCGCCGATGGCTTCAGGCAGGGTTTCGATACGGTTGTCGGTCAGCACCAGCGAGCGCAGCGAGGGCGGCAACGCGTTGGCCGGGACATCGACGATCTCGCAGGCCTTGAAGCCGACGAAGAACAGCTGCTCGCACTGCCCCAGGCATTCCGGCAGGCGGGTAAACGGATTGTTGGAGCAGAACAGGACTTTCAGGCGCTTGAGCCGGTGCAGGTCGGCGGGCAATTCGGTCAGCCGGTTGCCGCTCAGGTCCAGCACTTCCAGCGAATCGGCGAGGCTGAAAATCTCCTCGGGGAATTCGCCGAGGTCGGCGCTGAGAGTGAGCCGCGTGATGCCTGCCAGTTTGCCGGCACGCAGGTCTGCAAGGGTGTGCATGGGGGGAAGGGCGCCTGTGATCAATGAGCGCGCATGATACCCAGTCGCCGCGGCCGCTGCTCGTTTGGTCGCGAGCTCGACGGCCGGCGGATCAGCTCAGGGAGCGATCCAGCAATTGATGCATGCGCTCAAGGGACGGCGCCGATTCGGCGTACAGAATGCGGTAGACCATGGGCGCCACGACAGCGTCCACCAGTTCGTCCGCCGAAGGACTCTGTTCACCACGTTCCCGCGCCCGGTCGATGATGATCTGCAGTTGATCGCGGACCATGTTCAGGCACTTGCCCGAGCACAGGGTCGCGCTGCTGGCGACCACGTCGCGCATCATTTCGCGGCCCGGCGCCGAGTTGGTTTCTTCGAGGTAGACCTCGACCCAGGTGCGCAGGTCATCGCGCAGGTTGCCGCAATCTACTGGCTCATCCGGGCGCAAACGCTCGACAGCGGCGTCGGCCAGCAGCGAAGTCAGGTCGCCCCAGCGCCGGTAGATCGTCGACGGTGTAACACCGGCACGGGCCGCAATCATGGGCACGCTGAGGGCCGAACGCTCCTGCTCCTGGAGCAGATCGCGAACCGCCGCGTGAATCGATGTCTGCACCCGGGCACTGCGGCCGCCGGTGCGAATGCCTTCTTTGATAGCCATGCTGCGGACCCTAACACAAATTATTTGCTTTAAGCAGACGCTGCTCGCACACTGCTAACGCTAATTCATAGCTTTTGTGGCGTGCTTTTTCGGGAGAGTGTACTCGTGTCTGATTCTTTGCAGAACCCGCAAGTCGATGGTCGGGGGCGAAGCCACTTGGGTTTTCTGGCTTTCGTGCTGCTGTGTTTCTTTGCTGCCTCCAGTGCGCCCACGCCGCTTTACCACCTCTATCAACAGGCGTGGGGCTTCTCCTCGGCGCTGTTGACGGTGATTTTTGCCGTATACGCCCTGAGTCTGCTGGCGACGCTGCTGGTGTTCGGCTCGTTGTCGGATTACCTCGGCCGCCGCCCGGTGATATTGATCGGGCTGCTGCTGGAGATCATCTCGATGCTGCTGTTCATCGCCGCCACCGACGTCAGCTGGCTGATCGTCGCGCGGGTGTTGCAAGGCGTGGCGACCGGCATTGCCACCAGCGCGTTGGGCGCCGCGATGCTCGACAGCGATGCGCAGAAGGGCCCGCTGCTTAACAGCATCACGCCGATGTTCGGCATGGCACTGGGCGCGCTGGGGACCAGTGCGCTGGTGGAGTACGCGCCGCTGCCGATGGGCCTGGCGTATGGCTTGCTTCTCGCGGCGTTCGTGTGTCAGGCGGTCTATCTGCTGCGGGTCGCTGAAACGGTGACGCCGCAGCCGGGCGTGCTGAAAACCCTGCGGCCGCGGCTCGCCGTACCTGCGCAGGCGAGGGCGACGTTGTTGCTGGTGCTGCCCGCCGACATCGCCGCCTGGGCGCTGGGCGGATTCTTCCTGTCGCTGGCGCCGTCGCTGCTGACTGCCGCCACTGGCTCGACCTCGGTGCTCAACGGCGGCTTTGCCGTGGCAGCGCTGACCCTCAGTGGCGCGATTTCGATCCATCACCTGCGTCTGCGCGCGCCCCGGCTGGCCCTACTGGTGGGCTGCAGTTTTCTGGCGATCGGGGTTTCAGTGATTCTGGCGGCGGTGAACCTGGGCTGGTTGTGGCTGTTCTTTACCGGCGCCGTAGTGGCGGGCGTCGGCTTTGGCGCAAGCTTTCTTGGCGCGTTGCGCCTGTTGCTGCCGTTGGCCCATGCCCACGAGCGGGGTGCCTTGATGGCCGCCTTTCTGGCCTTGAGTTATCTGGCGTTCTGCATTCCGGCGCTGCTGGCCGGTGTGTCGATCAAAACGGCGGGGCTGGTGACCACCACCAATGTGTACGGTGGGGTGGTGGTCTTGCTCGCGGTGTCGGCGCTGGCCGGTCTGCTGATTCAGCAAGCCGGCAGGGCCCGGGCTACCTGATGCGTCTTACCGGTTATGGCGCAGAATCGAGAAATTCAGCGCCGCCGCCACGGTCAGCCAGACCAGGTACGGGAACAGGATCAGCCCGGTGATGAGGTCCAGCTGGATCCCCAGCACGACCATGGCGGCCACCACCAGCCACAGCAGCGAGATGATGACCATGCCCGCCATCAGTCGATGGGCGCCGAAGAACACCGGCGTCCACAGTGTATTCAAGGCAATCTGCGCGGCCCACAACGCCAGCACCGTTTCACTGCCGGGAATCAAGGTCAGGCGATAACCGGCCCAGGCCAGCAGCAGATAGATCGTCGTCCAGGCCACCGGAAACAGCCAGTTGGGCGGGGTGAAGCGTGGCTTTTGCAGCGATTCGTACCAGCTACCGGGTTGGAAGAGAATGCCGGTGCTGGCCGCTGCGCAGCAGGCGATGAGGAAGATGTAGAAGGTCATGTGGGGTCCTTTGCTGAAACCATTTGAAGTACCGGCCTTGGGGCCGTCTCGGCATTGGATACCTCTGCGCCGGAAAAATCCTTAGGCGCGCGCAGAGATTAATCCCGAGTCAGATGCGCCCGTGCCCAACCCTCGGCATCCGTGACCGCAATACCGTGCTGGCCATTGAACGTCTGCGCCCCGTCCCACGCGACCCCGCGCCCCATGGCGAACACTGCGCGGTATTTGCGCAGGTTGTCGCCGGGCTTTACCTCAAGGGCTGCCAGCAACTGCGGCACGCTGGAGGCTCGGCGCTCGAATGGCCCTCCGGTGACGCGCTCAAGCAGATCGGCGAGATCGCCGTAGGTGAGGGTATCGCCGGCGGTGTACACCACCTGATTGATGAAGCGCGGGCTGTGCAGGACGATAGCGGCAGTGAGGTTGCCGATGTCTTGCGGCGTCGTCACCGTGACCGCCGTGTCCAGGCTGCCCAGTGCATTGACCCGCCCGGCAGGCAGGTCAACCACTCCGAACGCCGGATCGAAAAGGAAGCTGGTGAACATGCCCGTGGCAATGATCAGCCATTCGGTTCGGGACTGAGCGCGCAGCAAGTCGCGCACATCCAGTTGCTCGTCGAACAGGTCTTGCGGGCTGCCACGGCCAATCACGTCGTAATCGACACCGAACTGCCAGGGGATGTAGCGCTTCACCCCAGAGGCGAGGGCGGCCTGGGTCAGCTTGCGCTGGGTGCCCCGGCCTGCGGCGAATCCCACGCAGCTGATCACGGTGTCGTAGCGGCTGAGTACCGCAGCAAGTTCCTCCATCGAGGCGTCGGCGATGTCAGCCACCTCAATGGCCACTCCAAGGGACCTGATCGCGGCGATTTCCTTTTGCTTTTCCGGGGAGGCGCTTTCGACACTGGCCTGGCGCAACAGCACGCTGATGTTCGCTGATTCGTCCGCACGGGCGGTGAGTCCTCGCAGCACGGCGAGGCCCAGTTCGCCCGCGCCCAAGACCAGAATGTGTGGTTTGACGTTTGGAATATCAGCCTGCATGGTGAGCCCCTTTTTGACGCACTTAACGTGAGGCTGGGGATCTTGTCATGGACATCGGCGGGCAAAAAGTAGGCACAGCGGTGATACCGAGCGGCCTGGAAGCGCAGGAAATCGTGCGGCTTTCGCAGAACGCCTGTCGCGCGCTCAGCGACGACGAGGACGGTCTCAAGCGCGATATCCTCGGCCACTCCGGCAACCGGTGGTCACTGGGCGTGGTGCACACGCTCGGCGTGACCAGCCCGTTGCGCCACGCCGAGCTGCGGCGCCAGCTGCATGGCGTCACACAGCGAATGCTGACGCACACCCTGCGCCAGCTGGAACGCGACGGGCTGATCAGTCGTCATGACTTCGGCGAGAAGCCGTTGCGCGTCGAATACGCGCTGACCGAACTGGGCATGGGCTTGCTGGTGCAGATGATTCCGCTGTGGACCTGGGTCATCGAACAGGCGGAGGGGTTTACAGCGGCGCGCCGACGCTATGACGCGGCAACGCTACGGCGCGCCAGTGAGGGAGGCTGCGAGCCGTCCGATCAGGATTAATCCGCCAGTTGGCTGAGCCGTTCCTGCACGGCGTCGTCGAAGATCATGTACAGCGTTTCTACATCGGCCGGGCGCAGGCGTTTGCTGGTCTCAAGGCTGAGGATGAAGCTGATCTCCATGGCGGCCTCGCGTTCGAGGTCTTCCTGGGTGGTGGCGGCGTTCAACGCACGCACCAGATCGTCGATCGGGCCTTGGATGGGTTTGGGTAGCCGAAGTGCAGCGATTCGCTCTTGGGGCATTGCTCAGTCCTGGGGGTGTCGGGTTTGGCGGCGAACCGAAAGGCGTGAAGCCCTGGAGCCTCGGATCGGTGCGTATTGTGGCCGAGTTACGGCGCAGATCCCACCAGAGGAAACAAAATAGTGAAATGGCAGCCCTTGCCTTCGCCCTCGCTGTGGGCGGTAACACTGCCGCCATGGGCTTCCACCAGTTGCCGGACCACCGTAAGACCGATGCCCAGGCCGGAGCCGTTGAAGCCCACTGCCTGGGTGTCCTGTACGTAAGCGTCAAAGATCACCGGCAGTGCGTGGGCGGAAATGCCCATGCCGTTGTCGGAGACGATGATCTCCAGCCCCTCGGCAACGGGGGTGGCGCACAGCCCGATGTTGCCGCCGCAGGGGGTGTACTTTGCCGAGTTGGTCAGCACGTTGGTGAAAATCTGCACGATCCTGATGCGGTCGCCGTTGACCAGCAGGGGCGAGTCGGGAAGGCTGACGCCAAGGTGCAGGTTTTTCTTGTGCATCATCGGCGCGCAGGCTTCAACGGCCTCGTGGATGATCTCAACGATGTCCACGTGGGCGTAGGTCAGACGCAATTTGCCGCTGCTCGCCCGGGAAACATCCAGCAAGTCTTCGACCATGCGCGACAGATGCTGCACCTGGCCTTCGATCATCGCGCGCATTTCCGGCAGTTTGTCGCTGGACGCGCGCACCATGCGCTCGGCGATCAGGCTGATCGGCGTCAGCGGGTTGCGCATTTCATGGGCGACCGACGCCATGGCGGTGCGATGCTGGGACAGGGACAGTTCGGCCTGGGCCTGCAGGGTTTGCGCGTGGAGCGCAGAAATCACCAGATGCTGGTTAGCTTCGCGCAACTCCTGATAGACGTCGGGGTGTGCACTGGCGGCTGGCGCTTGCACCTGCGCTGCCAACGCCGCCAGCACCAGTTTCTGATTGGCTTCCACCAGCAACTCAATGTGCATGACATTGCCGGCAGAGGCTTCAGCCTCAAACAGCTCTCGGCGCAGGGACGCCAGGTGCGCCAAGGCCTTCTCCTTGTTTTGAGCGAGCCGGACGAATTCGTGGTCTGCGCCTGCGCCCCCGGCTTCGTCATGGTTGTCGAACTCACTCATCAGAGCCTGCTCGTCGGACGTCATCCACAGCGCTTGCAAACCCTGGCGCCAGGCGCGTCGGGCGGCCGCCCAACAGCCCCTCCTGATTGTGCAGGCGGGTGCCTATCTGCAAGCCGTTGTCGTCAATACGGTACAGCCGTAACTCATCCGAGTGGGCGCTGGCCCGGACCTTGACCACCGCCATGATGCGCTGCAAGCGGCTGTCGATTTCAATGTAGCGCTGGACGATGATCGCATCGGTAAGAAACGCCGTTCCGTAAGGGCTGAAGCGCAGATCCGTGTAGCGGTCTTCCAGTTCCGAGGTCATCAACACACTGACCCCGCTGCTGGTCAACGCATTGACCATGCGCGACAGGGATTCGCGGAAGTCTTCACGAAACGCAGGGGCCACGGCCAGTTCGAAGCCGGACAGCGAGTCGATGACCACACGCGTCGCGTCCAGTCTGCGAATTTCGCCGAGCAACTGCTGCACGATCTCATCGATGGACAGGTCGGGCACGCGTCGGTCGACGACGCCCACTTTGTCCATTTGCACCAGACGCGTGAGTGCGGCGTTATGCAGATGGTTGGGTCGCTGTTCGAAGACCGCGATCACGCCCGTTTCGCCGCTACGCGCACCCTCTTCGAGAAAAGCCGCCGCCAGCAGGCTCTTGCCGGAGCCCGAAGGACCAGCCACCAGCAACGAATAGCCCCGGGGCAGGCCGCCGCCGAGCATGTCGTCCAGATGTGGCACGCCCATCTTCAGGCGCTGCTGCGGGCTGCCGATCAGCTCGGCGCGGTCCTGAAGCGTGACAGCGGCAGGCGGAAATACTGTGATCCCCGAATCGGCGATGCGGAAGGTGTGCAGCCCGGGCAGTGTTGGCTGGCCGCGCATCTTCATGATCTCCATCTTGCGCACCATGGAGTTGCGCTGAACGCTTTGACGCAGCCAGATCAGCCCATCGGCGACGGTGAAGATCGGATTGCTGTCGAGCTCGTTGAAATACTCCCCCAGCAGGAAGGTCGTCGCCTGCCAGGTGGTCATCAACATGCCCAGCTGTTGCACGAACTGCGGCAGGTTGTTGTTGGGGTTGCAGTCTGTTTCGCTAGCCAGCACGACAGAGCGGAACGAGTCGACGAACACCAGGGCAGGGCTGTGGGTTTCCACTTCGGCGACGATGCGCCGCAAGACTTCATCCAGATCACCGGCGAGGGTGTCGTCCGCCAGATTGACGTAGCGGATCGAGCGGTTCACCGCTTCTTCGTCGAAAAAGCTGAACTGCTGCTGGTAGCGCAGCATTTTCAGCGGCGGCTCGCCAAGCACTGTAAAGAAAATCGCGGGACGCTCTGGCGTCGCCAACGCGAACATCATCTGATGCGCCAGCGTGGTCTTGCCGCAGCCTGGCGGGCCGGCGATCAGGTTGAAGGAAAACTCCGGCAGGCCGCCACCCAGAATCTCGTCGAATCCCGGTACGCCCGTTGCCAGGCGATTGATTGTGACTTTGGTACTCATCGTGAAGTGTCCTGGGCAGGCGGGCCGCTGAAAGAATGTTCCCACACGTCAAGCAGCAGTCGTGCAGCGAGTGATGGGCCGATCAGGGTGGCCAGTAACGCGTAAAAGGTATTCAGAACTTCCTGACTGAAAAAGAGCGCGTCATCTATTGATTGCTCGGCCAGTAACGCTCTCAACTCTTGAATGTCCATGCCCACTACCAACAACGTGTAACTGTTCCCAAGCAGCGGATGCTTCGATATGCAAACGTGAAGGCTGCGGCGGTGCAGCGCAGCAACGCCTTTAGGCCCGAGGATGGGCGTCAGGGAGTTATTAATGTCTTCGAACATCGAGGTAATGGCTTTAGCGACTTGAGAAACTTCAGCGCTGCCGTTTACCCGACGTGCCAGGCATGCGGCGATTCGCTGGCCTGCTTCGCTTTCAGCAAACATGGGATTAAGTTCTGATAGGTGTCGATGGATAGTACACCTTCTCGCCAAACCGAACAGACGCATTGAGCGCGCGCCTCTTTGGATTGCGGGTCTGTGCCCACGCCGCCCGGCCGAGGCTTCTGAGCGCTCTCGAAGGTGTGAGGTCCTATTTGACCTGAGTTTCACTGTTCAAAGTAAAGGGTTTGTTGTTTTTTGATTCCTGGCCAAACCTCAGCCGCATCCGTGCGCCCGTTGCTACTTCTTTAAAAGATCTACCACGGTGGGGACGTATCCATTTGAAGTAGTGAAGTGCAAGTTTGTTAATGATGATTCAAATGAGTGGTTTGTCGGAAAGTGGTTGAGGTGCCGCTGGGTGCTCGGCGCTTGGTGTCGAAACCATAACTAATGAAGAAACTAACCGACTGAATAGTTTATAGATGCGTTCGCATATATAAGGCGCGGTTCAGGGTGTCGACAATGTGCCCTCTATGTTGTACGGGGCGGTCGCCTGTGTGCACTTCTGCCGCGGGGTGGCGCCGTATATCAAGTGCTGAACCATCGGATGGTTGAGGATGGCCAGGGTCTGCAGTTCGACGACTGCGTTTGTATCGCAATGCAGCGGGAATGCTCCAGCTTTGTATCGCTCAAGTTACAAACCCCTCCGCCGACACCCTTTTCAGGAAGTCTATTACTCACTTGAACAGGGAAGTGCCATGTCAGCGATTGCTTCGGTCAGCTCATCCGCCCAGTTGATGCCAGTGATTAAACCGGCGGCCACCGTCGCGGTCAATGATAACGCTGCTGCTGGCACCACCAGTACCACGCCGTCGTCCGTCGTCATGCTCGGCCAGGACACCAAGGTCAGTGACGCGCTGACCTATAACGTCCGTGGACTGATGCCTGACGCCAACGTACCGCCCGCCTGGGAGTACACCCGTCAAGACAAGGTCTCACTGGCGATGATGGGCAATTTCAACACCTCCGCCACGGCGGGGCGTTTCCAGGGCTTGGGCGCGACGCTGCTCAGTCAATTGGCCCAGACCGGGCAAAACATCTCCCAATCGGTGTTGCGCTCGACGACCGGCAAAGCGCTGGAGCCTGCCGAACTTGCCGCGGCTCAGGACCGCCTGCACAGTAATCCGGCCAACAGCATCAGCCTGACGCTGAAAACCGCCAGCGGCAAAACCATCGAGCTGAGCCTTTCCAGCCAGGACGACGGCCTGGCGGTGCAGGCTCAGGTGAGCGGCGGCAAGCTCAGCGACGATGAGTTGAACGCACTTAATGCCATGGCGGACGGTTTTCAGTCGGCTATCGACGGCCTCACGTCGAAGCCGCCTACCTTGAAGCTGGACGCCCTGACGCAGTTCGACACCAAGACGTTTGCCTCCGTTGATTTGAAAACCAGCCTCAAGCTTGAAGACGGCAGCGCCCAGACCCTTGAACTGCACGCCGATGCCGACCAGCGCTCGGTGCGCATGAGTGGGGCGCTGGGTAATCTTGATCTGTCGGTGGACCTGAAAAACGCGGCCATTCGGGGTGACAGCGCTCAGCAGGCCAAAGCACTGGACGGCTATGTCAGCCAGATCGAGGCGGCGCGCAAGCGCGGTGATGGCGACGCGCAGTTGCTGTCGATGTTCGAGGACGCCTTCAAAACGCTGCACAGCCATTACCCGGACACCCGCGTGTCTTCGGCGCCGCAGACGGTCAATTCGATTGAATTGACCGACACCGATCACAGCCTGTTGACCGGCCTCGGTGACTTCAGCGCGTCGGTCAGCGAGAAGAGCGTCGAAGGTAACCCCGCACGCCCCGGTGAACTGGACTCCTTCGCCTATACCTTGTCGCAAACAACGCAGTCCAAGGGACGCGACCAGTTGAACCGGACCATCGTCCAGGACCAGCAGTCCCAGCTCACGGCCAGTTATCACAAGCCCCTGCCGGGCGGGCAAAAGCTGGCGCTGAGCACCGATCCCACGACGCAGAATTACCTGTATTACCAGGTCAGCGACCAGGCGAGCAGCAAGACCAGTATCGGCTATAAAAAAGGCGAGCTGGTCGATGCGACGCTGAGCCAGTCGGCGAGCCATTCGACGCGTATTTCCAGGTACGTGATGGGCCGCCTGGAAAAAGACACCCACACGCCGATCTCTACTTCCAAGACCCAGAGTTTCCTCAGCGTGCTGCAGCAGGCCTTGCAACAGGACAAGGAGGCGAAGCAGGGGCGCGGGGCTTCCACGCTCAACGGTACCTTGGCGAGCCTTCATGCCAGGGTGCTGCTGCAGAGCGAGCCCTCGAAGCTGGATGGTTGATAGCGGTATAGCCTCGATTTTGTAGCGCGCCGTCCGACGCCTTCCCGGCTAAAGCCGGTCCCACCAAGGGCGCGCCGTTCCTCACATTGGGACACTGCCAGAACCATTGGCCGCGCACGATGCTTTTAGTGGGACCGGCTTCAGCCGGGAAGGGGCCAGTGTGATCAGCCGCTGATTCTGACTGTGCTCCGGCGGCTCACCGCTCCCCGCCCTGAACCTGACAAACCTCAAGCATCCGGCTATAAACAAAGCGTGCCAAGCACCTTGCTGTTTCCAGAGGCTAGAAGCCCGGAGTGTTATCGATGATTGACCGTGAGCCACCGTATCCCCGTAAGCCCCCGCTCAGTAATTCCGAAAAACTGGCGCGTCTGGCCGGTATCGGCCTGGTCGTACTGGTCGCCGCTGGCGCCTTCGCCTACGTCAATGGCAGCCTCGACCCACAGCGACTGACGCCTGCGCGGGTCGTTGACGTGTTCGAGCGCAACAACGGTGTGCACCCCGGCTACCGTCGCAATCACCCCAAAGGCATCTGCGTCGCCGGCGTGTTCGAGAGCAACGGCGCCGCCGCCAGCCTGTCCAAAGCCGAGGTGTTTGCCAGCGGGCGCACCCCGGTGATCGGCCGTCTGGCCGTGCCCACCGGCAATCCGTATTCCCCGGACAGCGCCGCGCCCCTGCGCAGTTTCGCCCTGCAGTTCACCCAGCCCAACGGCCAGCAGTGGCGCACCGGCATGAACAGCATGCCGGTGTTTCCGGTCGGCACGCCCGAGGCCTTCATCGACCTGCAAATCGCCACCGGGCCCGACCCCAAGACCGGCAAACCCGATCCGGCGAAACCCCCGGCGTTCTTTGCCGCGCACCCGGAAGCCCAGCCGTTTCTGGCCTGGGTCAAAACGGCCAAGCCCTCGGCCAGTTTCGTCACCGAGACCTACAACAGCGTCAACGCCTTCATCCTGGTCGATGCCAACGGCAAGCGTCAGCCCGTGCGCTGGAGTCTGGTGCCGGCAGCCACCGATGCGTCGTCTGCGCCCGACGCCAAGGAGTATCTGGACAAGGACCTCAGCGACAGACTGGCCAGCGGGCCTCAACGCTGGAAACTGGTGCTGACGCTGGCCAACCCTCAGGACCCGACCAACGACGCGTCCAAGGCATGGTCCGGTGAACACAAGACCGTGGACGCCGGGACGCTGGTGGTCAACGCCGACAGCCCGCAACTGAATGGCGACTGCCGCGACATCAATTACGATCCGCTGATCTTGCCCAGTGGCATTGAAGGCTCGGACGATCCGCTGCTTGCCGCGCGTTCGGCGGCCTACGCCGCGTCGTACATGCGTCGCACAAGTGAGGTCGATCAACTCAAAGCCGAACCCGCCCAGGAGAAACAGCCATGAGCACGCCCGTCAAGCATTTCGCCCCACTGGCGCGCCTGCTGCACTGGCTGATGGCGCTGATGGTCATCGCCATGCTGTTCATCGGCGCCGGCATGGTGGCCTCGGTGTCAGAGCGCCACGAGTGGCTGCTGAACCTGCACAAGCCCTTGGGCATTGCGATTCTGCTGCTGGTCATCGTCAGGATCATCGTCCGAGTCACCACCCAAACGCCGCCGTTACCCGCTGACTTACCGGCGGTGCAGGCGCTGGCGGCCAAACTGTCGCATTACTTGCTGTATACGCTGATGCTGGCGATGCCGCTGATTGGCTGGGCGATGATTTCCGCCGCCGGAGATCCGGTCATGCTCGGCAGCTCAGTGCGCCTGCCGTCCATCGTTGCCGCCAACCCGGACACCTTCGCGCTGCTGCGCAAGGCCCACGCCTATCTGGCGTACCTGTTCTTCCTGACGATCCTGACGCATCTGGCCGCCGCGCTGTTTCACGGCTGGGTGAGGAGGGATGAAGTGCTGGACAGCATGCTGCGGGGGAAATCGCGGGGTTGATCTTGCAGTGATTGCCTGCTGTGAATAAGGCAGACGACATCGCCAGTGGGCTTAACCCCGCTGGCGATGTTGTTTCCGGCCTCCGGTCAGCGTATCCGAATCAGGCTGCGATTCAGCGCAACACGGAAACCATCTGCCCCAGGGTGGTCAGCACATCGCGGGCCAGCTGTTTGGAGCGTTGGCCTGACCAGCCGGTGACGACATCGGGGGCGTCATCGTTGTCCTTGAACGGCATCTCCAGCGTCAGCGACAGGCACTTGTAGCGCTCGCCGACGCTGTTGCACGCCAGGTTCATGTTGGCCCGGCCCGGCGCCGATGTCGGATAGCCGTATCGGGTCTGGAAATCCCGGGTCAAGCCGCTCAGCCGCGCGCGGAAATCCGCTTCCAGTTGTGCCTGCTTGTCGGTGTATCCCGGGTTGCCTTCGCAGGCGGCGGTGAAGACGTAGGGGATTTCCTCATCGCCGTGAACGTCAAGGAACATGTCCACGCCGTATTTTTCCATCTGCGCTTTGACGAAGAACACTTCCGGGCTGTGCTCTGCGGTCGCGTCCTGCCAGGCACGGTTGAGGTCCTTACCCTGAGCGTTGGTGCGCAGATGCCCGTGGAACGAACCGTCCGGGTTCATGTGCGGCACCAGATACAGGTTCGCCGAGGCCAGCAGCCCCTGCAACTCAAGGTCGTTTTCCTGCAGTCGCTCGATGATGCCTTCCATGAACCACTCGGCCATGTGCTCGCCGGGGTGCTGTTGCGCGATGATCCAGATATTGCGCTTGCCCGCCGCGCCATCGCCCTTGCGAAGCAGCGGAATGTTACGGCCTTCGACGCTCTTGCCGGTGGCCAGCAACTCGGTGCCGGCTTTGTTCAGCGCTTGGTCAACAAGCCAGTTATGGCGCTCACGGCTGTAAGGTTCGAAGTAGGCGAACCACACCTGGGATTCGCTGGGCGTCAGCTCGAAGTTCAGCGCCTTGCCGTCGAACTGGCTCGGCACGCGGAACCAGGTTTTCTGATCGTAGGAGGCCACTGCGTTGTAGCCGGTCCATGCGCGGTTGTAGCTCGACTCGCCGGCGTTGGTCAGGCTGAAGCCGTGGGGCTCGCCGATGTGCAGGCCGTCGACCTTGAAATGGAACCACTGGAAATGCGCGCTCTTGGTGTCAGGGCGAATCGCCAGTTGCACCGCTTTAGGGTTGCTGGCGTCGAGCACGACGATGTTACCGCTGTCGAAATCGGCGGAGATAGAAAGGGCGGTTTGAGTCACGGGAGCGTCCTGATTGCATGATCTACCATTACGAGGCCATCGGAAGGCAATCCAGGCCAGGCCTGATTGTCTCGCTGGGCTGTTATGACAGTTACTTTACACGCAACAGGTTGAAGGGCGGCGACAGAATAGTTCGCCAAAGAGTCGGCTGCGGCGTCAGCTGTAAGCTTCGGCAGTAACCAGCAGGCCGCACAGCAGCATCGTCACCAACAACCAGCCGAAATACACGCGAGGTTTGCGTCGATGCCAACCGCTGGCGCCCAGAATTGCGGCGGGCGCATGCAGTGTGCGCCAGAATTGCTCGCTGTTTTGAAACGCCGCCAAGTGCCGGGGATCGGCGTCGAGCCAGTGACGGAACTCGATGCGCTGACTGGCGGTGGCCTGGGGGCTTTGCAGGTGCACGTACCAGCGCAGGGCCTGAAGCAGAACCGCCCGGGCCGGATCATGTTCGGCGGGCTCGCTGACGCAACGCTCAAGCGCCGCGGTCATGCAGCGTTCGACGGTGCTGGCGTCCAGGTCAAGCAGATGGGCGATATCGGTGTAGGAAAGGTCGTCGAGGCGGCTGAGCAGAAACACTTGCAGAACCCTGCGCGGCAGTCGCTGGAGGCGGCGTCGGTACAGATCGGTTTCGGCGCTCGCGCCCGGGGCAGGCAGTACGGGGGAGGCGGTTATCAACGAGTCGAGGAGCTGCGTCATGGCGTCTTGCTCACTGTTTGAATAGCGGCGGTCGCGGAAAACATTGTGGCGTGTTCTGGTCTTTACTGAGAATCTTTTACTGAATATGTCAGTTTTTGACAGCAGCAACGGTCCACTGGTCGGTCCATTTGCTATGATGCGCCCCATCGAAAAGACAGATCACTGTCGAACCCTCTTCATTAGCCTGAAGACGCAACACCAGACCGAACCCAGACCCGAAAAGGGCATAAAAAAAGACCCGGCTATAAGCCGGGTCAAAAACCGTGATTAGCCTGATGAGGAGATAATCCGGAAGCCGACCTAAGGCTTCTGGGTTACCAACCAGTCTCGCGACCGGTTGCGCTCAATAATAATCATTCCCATTTGAGAGTCAATGCTTTTTTCGCGGCCCAGTGAAAAGAGTTTTCTGCGTGGGCGCTCTTTGCATCCGCCTCATTCAATCGACAGCTCAGTCAATCGGCAATTCTGTTGTGCGCTTCACCACACTCATCGCGATATTCGAATGCGCTTCCTGCACATGGGGGCTTTGCAGCAGGTGGTGGCGCAAAAAGCGCTCATAGCTGGCGATGTCCTGCACTACGACCTTGAGCAGGAAATCCATGTCGCCGGCCATGGTGTAGCACTCCAGCACTTCGCGAAATCCGGTGATCGCCTCTTCGAACTCCGTCAGGTACTTACGCCCGTGACCGGACAGCTTGACGTCCACGAACACGGTCATGGTCAGCCCGAGTTTGGCCGGGTTGAGCAGGGCGACCTTGCGCTCGATGACGCCTTCTTCTTCCAGACGATTGATGCGCCGCCAGCAGGGTGATTGCGAGAGTTCGACGCGCTCGGCGATCTCGGCGGCCGAGAGATCGGCGTCGTGCTGCAACAGACGGAGGATCTTGCGATCGATGGGGCTGAGCTTGACCTGCATGAATTGACCCTTTTTTATTCTTGAACGGGAACGGGCATGCACGATATGAGCAGATTCACGGCGATTTAGGAAGAAAAAGCCTGCGGCGGGCAGGCAGTATTTTGTCTGTGACCGTTGGGCTGAACCGTCCTGACGGCGAGGCGCTGGCAAGGCTGCAAACGCCGCTGGCGCCGCATTCAAAACGCACTAATAAAAACAAAGGAGTGCCTGAATGTCCCTGGCTGATATTCGTCTGGACGATAAGTACCGACTCGCAACCGGCAATCTGTACCTGACCGGAACCCAGGCGCTGACCCGCCTGCCGATGCTGCAGAAGCAGCGCGACGAAGCCCGCGGGCTCAACACCGCCGGGTTTATCTCCGGCTACCGCGGCTCTCCGTTGGGGAACCTCGACAAGAGCCTCTGGGACGCCAAGGATTATCTCCAGCAGAACGCCATTCATTTCCAGCCCGGCGTCAACGAAGAGCTCGCCGCGACGGCGGTCTGGGGCAGCCAGCAAGTCAATCTGTTCCCCCACGGCAAATACGACGGCGTCTTCGCCCTCTGGTACGGCAAGGGCCCGGGCGTTGACCGCTGCGGCGACGTGTTCAAGCACGGCAACTCGGCCGGCGTCGCCGAAAATGGCGGTGTACTGATCCTCGCCGGCGATGACCATGGCTGCAAATCCTCGACCATCGCACACCAGAGCGAACACGCCTTCATTGCCTCGATGATCCCGGTGCTTAACCCGAGCAACGTCCAGGAAATCCTCGATTACGGCATCATCGGCTGGGAGCTCTCGCGCTACAGCGGGTGCTGGGTGGCCATGAAAACCATCGCCGAAAACGTCGATTCTTCGGCCGTGGTCGAAGTCGATCCGCTGCGCATCCAGACGAAGATCCCCGAAGACTTCCAGATCCCAGAAGGCGGCCTGCACATTCGCTGGCCCGATCCGCCCCTGGCCCAAGAGGCGCGGCTCAACACTTATAAAATCTACGCCGCCCGCGCGTTTGCCCGGGCCAACAACCTCAACAAGGTGGTGATCGATTCCCCACAACCGCGTCTGGGCATCATCACCACCGGTAAGTCGTACCTTGACGTGCGTCAGGCCCTGGAAGAGCTGGGCATCGACGAAGAACTGTGCGCCTCGGTGGGCATTCGCGTGCTCAAGGTCGGCATGAGTTGGCCGCTGGAGCCGGTGTCGGTGCACGGCTTTGCTGAGGGGCTGGATGAAATCCTCGTGGTCGAGGAAAAACGCAGCGTGATCGAGGATCAGCTCACCGGCCAGCTGTACAACTGGCCGGTGGATCAGCGCCCTCGTGTCGTTGGTGAATTCGATGAAGAAGGCCGCTCGCTGTTGCCGAATCTGGCTGAACTGACGCCAGCGATGATCGCCCGGGTCATCGCCAAGCGCCTCGCGCCGATCTACAGCAGCCCTAAAATCGACGCCCGCCTGCAGTTTCTGGCCGACAAGGAAAAAGCCCTTGCCGCGCCGCTGTTCAACACCCAGCGCACCCCGCATTTTTGCTCGGGCTGCCCGCACAACACCTCGACCCGCGTGCCCGAGGGCAGTCGCGCCCTGGCCGGTATCGGCTGCCATTACATGACCATCTGGATGGACCGGGAAACCGAGACCTTCACCCAGATGGGCGGCGAGGGCGTGACCTGGATCGGCCAGGCGCCGTTCACCGAAACACCTCATGTGTTCCAGAACCTCGGCGACGGCACTTACTTTCACTCCGGGCATTTAGCGCTGCGGGCGGCGGTCGCGTCGAAGGTCAACATCACCTACAAGATTCTCTACAACGACGCGGTCGCCATGACCGGCGGGCAGCCCATCGACGGCGTGCTGCGCGTGGATCAGCTCAGCCGGCAGGTGTTCAACGAAGGCGTGCTGCGCATCGCGCTGGTCTCGGACGAGCCGGAGAAATACCCGAGCCGCGAGCAGTTCGCGCCGATCACTACCTTCCACCACCGCAGCGACCTGGACGCCGTGCAGCGCGAACTGCGTGAGTTCAAGGGCGTCTCGGTGATCATCTACGACCAGACCTGCGCCACGGAAAAACGCCGTCGCCGTAAACGCGGGACGATGGTCGACCTGGACAAGCGCGCCATCATCAACCCGGCCGTGTGCGAAGGCTGCGGCGATTGCGGCGTCAAGTCGGGTTGCCTGTCGGTGCTGCCGAAGGAAACCCCGGAAGGGCGCAAGCGCGAAATCGACCAGAGCGCGTGCAACAAGGATTTCAGCTGCGTCGAGGGTTTCTGCCCAAGCTTCGTCACCGTGCATGGCGGCAAGCTGCGCAAGCCGCAATTGCCCAAACAGGCTCAGGCGTTCGCTGAACTGCCGCAGCCGACGCTGCCGAGCCTCGCTCAGCCCTACAACATTCTGTTGCCGGGCGTGGGCGGTACTGGCGTGACCACCGTCGGTGCGATGCTCGGTTATGCGGCCAATCTGGAAGGCAAGGGCTGCAGCGTGCTCGACCAGGCCGGTCTGGCGCAGAAGTTCGGCCCGGTGGTCAGCCACATCCGTATCGCCGCGCGGCAGGAAGATCTGTTCGCCGTGCGCATTGCGGCTGGTGAGGCTCATCTGCTGCTGGGTTGTGACCTGATGGTGGCGTCGGGCCCCGATGCGATTGCCAAGCTCAACAGCGCGAAAACCCATGCGGTGATCAACAGCCAGCAGACGCCGACCGCTGAATTCACCCGCAATCCCGACGCTGAGTTCCCGGCCGAAGCGATGATGCAGACCATCCGCGAGGCCGTTGGCGCTGAAAAAACGCACTTCGTGCAAGCAACGGACCTGGCGACCAAACTGATGGGCGACAGCATTGCCAGCAACCTCTTCATGCTGGGTTATGCCTTCCAGCTCGGGTTGATTCCGTTGACCTCTGCGGCCATCGAAAAAGCCATCGAGCTCAACGGCGTGGCGGTCAATCTGAACCAGCAAGCGTTTCTGTGGGGGCGTCGTGCGGCATTCGACCTGCCAGCGGTGCAAGCGGCCGCCAACCCGCAGACCCAGCCAACGCCGGACCCTGAGCATTTGACCCTGGAAGAGCGTGTCACGCGCAATGTTCACGGTTTGATCGCCTACCAGAATGGCGCGTTGAGCGAGCGCTACCTGACGCTGGTGAACCGTGTGCGGGATGCCGAAGCGCGGCTGTTCCCCGGCCAGCCGCCTGCGTTGACCGAGGCGGTGGCGTTCAACTACTTCAAGCTGCTGGCCTACAAGGACGAGTACGAAGTGGCGCGGCTGTACAGCAACGGCGACTTCACCCGTCAGTTGGAAGCGCAGTTCGAGGGCGATTACCGCATCGAGTTTCATCTGGCGCCGTCTTGGCTGGCCAAGCGCGACCCGAACAACGGTGCACCGCGCAAACGCAGTTTCGGGCCATGGATGCTGAAGGCGTTCGACGTGCTGGCGCGTTTCAAATTCCTGCGCGGGACTGCTTTTGATCCCTTCGGCCGCAGCGTAGAGCGCCGTCAGGAGCGCGAGTTGATCGATGCTTACGTGGGCGACATCGAGCTGATCCTCGGCCACCTGAGCGCAGGCAACCGGCATACCGCCCTGAACCTGGCGCGCCTGCCGGAGCGCATTCGCGGCTATGGTCACGTCAAGGAAAGCGCCATGAAAGCAGCGGCACTGCAGGCGGCGCGGATGCGTCAAAGCCTGGTCAGTGGCGAGGTTGAAGTGCTGAAGTTGTATGAAGTAGCGGCGTGAAGCACAGGGAGGAGGCCGGTCAGGCCTCCTCTACATCTCACGGGATGAATCGTTTAGTAGGACCGGCTTCAGCCGGGAAGAGGCCGGCATTGCCACTCTTAATTTTGCGGTGTATGTAGTGGTCAACTAATTCCGGACACCTCGATAGGTGGTTTCGACGCCATCGTCCGTTCGTAAACGGTCGGTGGCAGGTACCCCAGTTTCGAGTGCAGCCGCTCGTTGTTGTAATACCCAACGATGTATTGAGTGATGTCGCGTATCGCTTCGCCATGGTTAGCGTAATTGCGCCGCCATACCCGCTCCATTTTCAGGCTCAGGAAGAAACGTTCCATCACCGCATTATCCCAGCAGTTACCTTTACGGCTCATGCTTTGCTGCATGGCGTGTCTGGCCAGCAGCGATCTGTAGAGTGCACTCGCATATTGGCTGCCGCGATCGGAGTGGGCGATCAGGCCAGGTGGAGGTTGACGCTGGGCGACGGCCATCTGCATCGCGCTGCACACCAGCTCTGCAGGCATGTTGGGGGCCATCGCCCAGCCCACCACCTTGCGTGAGAACAAGTCCAGTACGACGGCCAGGTAGAGCCAGCCGCTGCGCGTTCGGATGTAGGTAATGTCGGCGACCCAAGCGGTATTCATAGCCTGCGGCTCAAACTGACGGTTCAACACATTCTCGGCGATTGGCAGGTCATGCTTGCTGTCGGTCGTATGCACAAACTTGGGTTTCCACGCCGAGCGCAAACCGTTGGCTCGCATCAGTCGGCGGACTTTATAGAGGCCTATTTTCATGCCCTTGGCCCGCAGGGCCCTGGTCAATGGGCGGCTGCCGGAGCAGCCGTCGCTTGCGGCAAAAGCTGCCTTGAGCTGCGCGACGATGGGGCAACTGAGCCGAGCAGGCCTTTGTGCACGGTTCTGGGCTTCGTAAAACCCCGACCGACTGACGTTCAGCAAACGACAGACATGCGCCACCGGATAAGCCTTCTGTTGCAGTTGCCGAACCAGCCGATACGTCACTTCAGTTCGCGGGCAAAGAAGGCGGTAGCCTTTTTTAAGATGTCGTTGTCCGTCTTGAGCTGCCGGTTTTCCTGCTCCAACTGCCGAATGCGCTGCTGCTCAGCCGTCAGCGGATTTCCAATCCCGGCCTGGCCCAACTGCTCGGCGTCGTACTGGCGGATCCACCGTCGTACAGCCGTCTCACCGAGATTCTGGTCCTGGCAAACCTGCGGAACGGTCAGGCCCTGATCCCTGACCATCTTCACGACTTCCAATTTGTAGCTGTCATCAAACCTGTTGCGTTTTCTGGTCATGAAAAACTCCTCGATAAATGTATTTTCCACTTATCGAGGTGTCCGGGGAAATTAGACCACTGCAGTAATTACGGACGTCTTCCCGGCTAAAGCCGGTCCTACATTCGTGTTCACGCTGGATCTCATTGCATGCCCGCCATGCGTGGGTGAAACCACACACAATCTCACTGACTGCACGCGATGCTTTTAGTGGGACCGGCTTCAGCCGGCAAAGGGCCAATGTGAACACCATCAATTTCGCGGTGCAACGACTGCCGCTTTCCCGGCTAAAGCCGGTCCTACAATTCGAGTTCAAGCCCAATCTCACTGGCTGCACGCGATGCTTTTAGTGGGACCGGCTTTAGCCGGGAAAGGACCAATGTGAACACCATCAATTTCGCGGTGCAACGACTGCCGCTTTCCCGGCTAAAGCCGGTCCTACAATTCGAGTTCACGCCCAATCTCACTGGCTGCACGCGATGCTTTTAGTGGGACCGGCTTCAGCCGGGAATAGGCCAGTTTTTACACCATCAATTTCGCGGAGTGATGACTGCCGCTTTCCCGGCTAAAGCCGGTCCTACAATTCGAGTTCACGCCCAATCTCACTGGCTGCACGCGATGCTTTTAGTGGGACCGGCTTCAGCCGGGAATAGGCCAGTTTTTACACCATCAATTTCGCGGTGTGACCACTGCCGCTTTCCCGGCTAAAGCCAGTCCTACATAACTGCGGTCAGTCAGCAGCCATAGCTGCAGCCAGCCAGCGGCAGGTCACTCGCCGTCTGCCAGAGCGGCCAGCGCCACCAACACCATCCCTTCCTTGACCATTTCGCCTTCGCCGCAATACAGCGCTGCAACGGTGCCCGCAGTGTTCGCGCGGATGCTGTGTTCCATTTTCATCGCTTCCAGTACTACCAGCGGTGTGCCGACTTGCACCTGTTCGCCCTCACTGACCAACACCCGAACGATGCTGCCGTTCATGGGCGCGGTGAGGCCGCCTTGCTGGCCGAGGCTTGCATCCACGTTGGCAATCGGGTCAACCGGGCGGATCGCGTGCAGGTCGCCCTGCCAGCGCAGGTACAAGGTGTCAGCCCGACGGATCGCAATTGTCTGGTGACGCACGCCGTCCTGATCGATCAGCAAGTGCTCGCCGTTCAGCCGAACGCCGTGCTGCGAATCACCGCGCAGCACGATGTTTCGGCTCTGCGTGCCACAGGCCAAATGCAACGTCACTTCGCCAGGGCCGCCAAGGCGCAGCCCGGTGCGGGTCGACCAGGGCGAATGGGCGTCGTCGGTTCTGACCGTCACTGGCGCAGTGCTCAGGTAAGCCTGCGCCGCGAGCTGCCAGAACGCCTCCGTTAAGCCCTCGGCCGGCGGGAGCAGATCGTGCTGATAACGAGGGATGAACCCGGTGTCCAGCTCCGCTTCGGCGAAGGCCGGGTGCGCGACAATGCGCCGCAAAAAACCCAGGTTGGTGCGCAAACCGCCGATGGCGAATTCATCCAGCATCGCCAGCAATCGCAAGCGCGCTTCTTCACGGGTCTGGCCCCAGGCGATCAGTTTGCCGAGCATCGGATCGTAGAACGGCGAAACTTCGTCGCCTTCTGCCACGCCGCTGTCAACGCGACGTCCCGGCCCCGCAGAGGATTCGCGATACAACGTAAGTGTCCCGGTAGCGGGCAAAAAGTCGTTCGCCGGATCTTCCGCATACAGCCGCACCTCAATCGCGTGGCCGTTCAGCGGCACCTCGGCCTGGGTGATCGGCAGCGGCTCGCCCTGGGCCACGCGAATCTGCCAGGCCACCAGGTCCAGCCCGGTAATCGCCTCGGTCACCGGGTGCTCGACCTGCAAACGCGTGTTCATTTCCATGAAGAAGAAATCGCCCCGGGCGTCCAGCAGAAACTCTACCGTACCGGCGCCGACGTAATTGATCGCCTGGGCCGCGCGCACCGCTGCTTCGCCCATGGCCTGACGCATCTGCGGCGTCAGGCCCGGCGCCGGAGCTTCTTCAACGACCTTCTGGTGACGGCGCTGAATCGAGCAGTCGCGCTCGTTGAGGTACAGGCAGTGGCCGTGCTGGTCGGCAAACACCTGAATCTCCACGTGGCGCGGCTTGAGCACGTACTTTTCGACGAGCATGCGCGAGTCGCCAAACGACGACTGCGCCTCACGTTGCGCCGAGGCCAGCGCTTCGGCCAGGTCCTCGTCGCGCTCGACCACCTTCATGCCCTTGCCGCCACCCCCGGCCGTGGCCTTGAGCAGCACCGGGTAGCCGATGCGGGCGGCGGCTTCGCGGAAGTTCGCGGCGTCCTGAGCGTCACCGTGATAGCCGGGCACCAGCGGCACGCCAGCGGTTTCCATCAGCGACTTGGCCGCCGATTTGCTGCCCATGGCGTCAATGGCCGAGGCGGGCGGGCCGAGGAAAATCAGGCCGGCCTGTTCCACCGCGCGGGCAAAGCCTGCGTTTTCCGAGAGAAACCCATAGCCGGGGTGAATGGCCTGGGCACCACTGGCCTTGGCGGCCTCTATCAGCTTGTCGATTTGCAGATAGCTTTCGCTGGCCTTGCTGCCACCCAGATTCACCGCGATGTCCGCCTCACGGACGTGCCGCGCGCTGCTGTCGGTGGCGCTGTGCACGGCGACGGTGGTCAGGCCCATGGCCTTCGCCGTGCGCATGACCCGGCAGGCGATTTCGCCGCGGTTGGCGATCAGCACCGAATTCAGCGGTGGTGTGTGCGGGACGCTCATCAGTGCGACTCTCCTTGTGGGGTGCGCGTGGCTTGTGGCGTGTCCGGATCGCCGCGCCAGGCCGGTTCGCGCTTTTGCAGAAACGCGCGCAGACCTTCCTGACCTTCGGCGCTGACGCGAATGCGCGCGATGGCGTTCTCGCAATAGCGGCGCAGGGCAGGGGTCAGCTCGCCGTCGGCGACTTCGCGCAGCAGGTCTTTGCTGACGCGCATGGCCTGGGGGCTGTTGAGCAACAGGTTGGCGATCCAGTGTTCCAGTTGCTGTTCCAGCTCGGCGGCGGGGTAACACTCGGCCAACAGGCCGATTTCCCGCGCCCGGCTGCCGTCGAAGCGTTCGGCGGTCAACGCATAGCGGCGCGCATGACGCTCGCCGATGGCCTGCACCACGAACGGGCTGATAACCGCCGGAGCAAGGCCGATCTTCACTTCCGAGAGGCAGAACTGCGCGTCTTCAGCGCCGATGGCCATGTCGCAGCAACTGATCAGGCCCAGGGCGCCGCCATAGGCCGCGCCTTGCACCACGGCCAGGGTCGGCGCCTTGAACTTGGCGAGGTTGTACATCAACTCGCCCAGCTCGCGGGCGTCGCCCAGGTTGGTGTTGTAGTCGAGGTTGGCCGACTCCTGCATCCAGGCCAGATCGGCGCCGGCGCTGAAGTGCCGGCCGCGTCCGCGCAACAGCAGGAAGCGCAAGCTGTCGTCCTTCTGTAGCTGATCCAAGGCGATGATCAGCTCGCGAATCATCTGCGCGTTGAAGGCGTTGTTTTTCTCCGGCCGGTTGAGCCAGAGCGTGGCGAACCCTCGTGGGTCGAGGGCGATGTCGAGGGTGGCGAAATCATTCATGGGGCGATTCTCTCGGGTCACATCCGGAACACGCCGAAGCGGGTCGGTTCGATGGCGGCGTTGAGCGAGGCGCTGATGGCCAGGGCTAGAATGTCGCGGGTCTGCGCGGGGTCGATGACGCCGTCGTCCCACAGTCGCGCGCTGGAATACCAGGGATGGCCCTGATGCTCGTACTGATCGAGGATCGGCTGGCGCAAGGCGTTTTCTTCCTCGGCGCTGAAGGTCTGGCCGCTGCGTTCGGCCTGTTCTCGCTTGACCTGCACCAGCACACCGGCGGCCTGTTCGCCGCCCATGACGCCGATCCGCGCGTTGGGCCACATCCACAGAAAGCGCGGGTCATAGGCGCGGCCGCACATGCCGTAGTTGCCCGCGCCAAAGCTGCCGCCGATGATCACCGTGAACTTCGGCACTCTGGCGCAAGCGACCGCAGTAACGAGCTTGGCGCCGTGCTTGGCGATGCCGCCGGCCTCGTACTTCTGGCCGACCATGAAACCGGTGATGTTTTGCAGGAACAACAGCGGAATACCGCGCTGGCACGCCAGTTCGATGAAGTGCGCGCCTTTTTGCGCGGCTTCGGCGAAGAGGATGCCGTTATTGCCGAGAATGGCGATCGGGTAGCCGTGCAGATGAGCAAAGCCGCAGACCAGCGTGGTGCCGAACAGCGCCTTGAATTCATCGAACACCGAACTGTCGACCAGTCGCGCGATGACTTCGCGCACGTCGAACGGCTGCTTGGCGTCTGCGGGAATCACGCCGTACAACTCGTCGTCGGGGTAAAGCGGGCCGAGGGGCGCGCGGGTCTGCAACTGGCCGAGCTTGCGCCAGTTCAGGTTGGCCACACAGCGGCGTGCCAGCGCCAGTGCGTGGTCATCGCTGTCGGCATAATGATCGGCCACCCCGGAAATTTTGCAGTGCACGTCGGCACCGCCGAGGTCTTCGGCGCTGACCACTTCGCCGGTGGCGGCTTTCACCAACGGCGGCCCGGCAAGGAAGATCGTCGCTTGCTCGCGGACCATGATGGTTTCGTCCGCCATGGCCGGCACATAGGCGCCGCCGGCGGTGCAGGAGCCCATGACCAACGCGATCTGCGCGATGCCCTCGGCGCTCATATTGGCCTGATTGAAGAAGATCCTGCCGAAGTGCTCGCGGTCCGGAAACACCTCGTCCTGGCGCGGCAGGTTGGCGCCGCCGGAGTCCACCAGGTAGATGCACGGCAGGCGATTCTGCTGGGCGATGGTCTGGGCGCGCAGGTGTTTTTTCACGGTCAACGGGTAATACGTGCCGCCCTTCACCGTCGCGTCGTTGGCGATGATCATGCATTCGACGCCTTCAACCCGACCGATCCCGGCGATCAGCCCCGCAGCCGGCACGTCTTCGCCGTACATGTCATGGGCGGCGAGCTGGCTGAGTTCGAGGAACGGCGAGCCAAGGTCGAGCAGGCGATTGATTCGCTCCCGGGGCAGCACTTTGCCCCGGGAGGTGTGGCGTTCCTGCGCCTTGGCACCGCCGCCGCGCTGGACGTGGTCGAGCAGGCTGTGCAGCGCGTCGAGTTGCTTGCGCATGGCGTCGCTGTTGGCGGCGAATTCCGGCGAGCGCGGGTTGATCTGGGTGTGCAGAGTGGTCATGGGGCCTCCGGCGCTGTCAGCGGGTTTCGTTGAACAGCTCACGCCCGATCAGCATGCGGCGGATCTCGCTGGTGCCGGCGCCGATCTCGTAGAGCTTGGCGTCGCGCAGCAGTCGTCCGGCCGGGAATTCATTGATGTAGCCGTTGCCGCCGAGAATCTGGATGGTGTCCAGGCCGAACTGGGTCGCCCGTTCGGCGGTGTAGAGGATTACCCCGGCGGCGTCCTTGCGCGTGGTCTCGCCGCGTTCGCAGGCTTGGGCCACCGCGTAAAGGTAGGCGCGGCTGGCGTTGAGCTGGGTGTACATGTCGGCGACCTTGCCCTGAATCAGCTGAAACTCGCCGATGCTCTGGCCGAACTGTTTGCGGTCGTGAATGTACGGCAACACCACGTCCATGCACGCCTGCATGATCCCGACCGGCCCGCCCGAGAGCACGACGCGCTCGTAATCCAGGCCGCTCATCAGCACCTTCACGCCACCGTTGAGCGCGCCGAGCAGGTTTTCTTCCGGCACCTCCACGTCATCGAAGAACAGCTCGCAGGTGTTGGAGCCGCGCATGCCGAGCTTGTCGAACTTGTTGCCGCGGGAGAAGCCGTGCCAATCGCGCTCGACGATGAACGCGCTGATGCCGTGGGCGCCTTTTTCCAGGTCGGTCTTGGCGTAGATCACGTAGGTGTTGGCGTCAGGACCGTTGGTGATCCAGGTCTTGCTGCCGTTGAGCACGAAACGGTCACCGCGTCGGTCAGCGCGCAGCTTCATCGACACCACGTCGGAGCCTGCGTTGGGTTCGCTCATGGCCAGGGCGCCAACGTGCTCGCCGCTGATCAGTTTGGGCAGGTAGCGGGCTTTCTGTTCGGGCGTGCCGTTGCGGTTGATCTGGTTGACGCAGAGATTGGAATGGGCGCCGTAGGACAGGGCCGCAGAGGCAGAGCCCCGGCTGATTTCTTCCATGGCGATCACGTGGGCGAGGTAACCGAGGCCCGCGCCGCCGTACTCCTCATCGACGGTTATGCCCAAAAGGCCCATGTCGCCGAACTTGCGCCACATGTCAGCAGGAAAGAGGTTGTCCTTGTCGATCTGGGCAGCGCGCGGGGCGAGTTCAGCGGCCACGAAGGCGCGCACCTGGTCGCGCAGCATGTCGAGGGTTTCGCCAAGGCCGAAGTTGAGCGTGGGGTAATTCATGGACTGCATCCCGTGTTGTTATTGGAGGGCTGTCAGGGGGTAAGAATGGGTGTAACCTTTACGTTAACGTAAGCCTGCAGTCATGGAGATGTCAACGGGGATGAATGGCTGCCGCGGGAATAACTGAAGGGAGAGGTTTACGAATGCCGGATAGCACGAAGGGGAGCCTGGGCTCCCCTTCAATTTCGACTGCATGCTCTTTTTTATTATTAGGTAGCCTGTTTTTGTTTTTGGCGACCAGCCTTTTTTGCTTTTCTGAGCGACCCCCAAACGGGGCCAAGAGCAAACGTATTTTTTTGAGCGCTGATCCGCTTCGATCTTTCGATCCGACTTGTCTGGTAGCTGCCTAAGCGCAGTCTTGTTGTTCTCAGTCCGGTCGTGAGGCCAGAGCCTCAAATAAAGCGATCCACTCCAAAAAAATCAGTTAGCTGCGTCTCTGTCCGTGTTGTTCTTGTTATGTCAGAGCCGATACGTCTTGTTTTTATTGGGTTATTGCATTTGTTATTTTTGTTGTACGTAAGACATAGCAGAAGCCATGCCAACTTTTCGGAGTTCCCGGATTCCGGGGCTTTGAGGATTTCACCGCCCTGGATTCACTGCTGAATCTGTGGCCAGGTGTTTCCGTGTTACCCGTTTCCCTGAACGCGATGGCGGGCAGGGTAACACTGTGTGACAACTTGTCGCACGTCAGGCCGACAGACGTGCCTTTGCCACGCGCGAGCCGTTTGCCCGACCCAGCGTGTCGCTGATGCGTTGGCCGGCTGCGATCAGCTTGTCCAGATCGATACCGGTCTCGATGCCGAGGCCGTTCAGCAGGTAAACCACGTCCTCGCTGGCCACGTTGCCGGTCGCGCCTTTGGCGTAAGGGCAGCCGCCGAGGCCGGCCACGGAACTGTCGAATACCTGAATGCCTTCGAGCAGGCTGGCGTAGAGGTTGGCCAGCGCCTGGCCGTAGGTGTCGTGGAAATGCCCGGCCAGCTTGCCGCGCGGGATCTGCCCGGCCACCACGTCGAACAGCGTGCGAGTGGCGCCCGGCGTGCCGGTGCCGATGGTATCGCCGAGGGACACCTCGTAGCAGCCCATGGCATACAGCTCGTTGGCGACCGCCGCCACTTGCTTCGGCGCGATCTCACCTTCATAGGGGCAACCCAGCACGCAGGACACGTAGCCGCGAACGCTGACGCCGTGCAGGCGCGCGGCTTCCATGATCGGCAGAAACCGGTCCAGGCTTTCGCTGATCGAGCAGTTGATGTTGCGTTGGGAGAACGACTCCGATGCGGCGGCGAACACGGCGATTTCCTTCACTCCGGCCGCCAGCGCGTCTTCGAACCCGCGCAGGTTGGGCGCCAGGGCGGCGTAGGTCACGCCGTCCTTGCGGTGGATGCCGGCGAACAGTTCAGCGGAGCCGGCCATCTGCGGCACCCATTTCGGCGAGACGAAACTGCCCGCTTCGATGTAGCTGACGCCCGCGTCGGCCAGATCATGCACCAGCTGCAGTTTGTCGCCGACGCTGACCGGGCGGGGTTCATTCTGCAGGCCATCCCGAGGGCCGACTTCAACCAGACGCACACGTTGAGGGAGAGACATATCGGCATCGTTCCTGAGAGGTTTGGCTTTAAGTTGTCGCGCTATCGGTTTGAATCAGATCGATATTTCCAGCGCGGCTTTGCAGCGTTCTTCAGCTGAATCGAGCTCCAGCTGCATCTGCTGGATGTCCAGAAGCTGCTGATCCAGCTGGGCGCGACGCTCGGCGATCTTCTCCAGCATGGTGCTCAGTTGCTTGTGGTTGCCGCCGGCGGGGTCGTACAGGCCGATGAGGTCGCGGCACTCGGCCAGGGAAAAGCCGATGCGCTTGCCGCGAAGGATGAGCTTGAGGGTGACCTTGTCACGGGCCGAATACACACGTTCCAGCCCGCGCCGTTCGGGGGTCAGCATGCCTTGTTCTTCGTAGAAGCGGATGGTGCGGGTGGTGATGTCCAACTCGCGGGCAAGGTCGGAAATGCTGTAGGTGGTGGCGGTCATGGCAGTGCTCGATACGGAAGGCCTGGGCGTAACGTAAGTGGGGCTTTACGTTAACGTCAAGGGGCGCTGTCAAACACTCCAGCAACGCATTCCCGTAGTGGGACCGCATTTTGATAGTAGGACCGGCTTCAGCCGGGAAGGCGTCGGCGGCAGCACCTCAAAATTGATGGTGTTCATACGGGCCTCTTCCCGGCTAAAGCCGGTCCCACTAAAAGACCGCGTGCACCCGATGTTACTGGCTGGAACATCAAATCGTAGGACCGGCTTCAGCCGGGAAGGCGTCGGCGGCAGCACCTCAAAATTGATGGTGTTCATACGGGCCTCTCCCCGGCCAAATCCGGTCCTACAAAGACCGCGTGCACCCGATGTTACTGGCTGGAACATCAAATCGTAGGACCGGCTTCAGCCGGGAAGGCGTCGGCGGCAGCACCTCAAAATTGATGGTGTTCATACGGGCCTCTTCCCGGCCAAATCCGGTCCTACAAAGACCGCGTGCACCCGATGTTACTGGCTGGAACATCAAATCGTAGGACCGGCTTCAGCCGGGAAGGCGTCGGCGGCAGCACCTCAAAATTGATGGTGTTCATACGGGCCTCTCCCCGGCTAAAGCCGATCCTACAAAGACCGCGTGCACCCGATGTTACTGGCTGGAACATCAAATCGTAGGACCGGCTTCAGCCGGGAAGGCGTCGGCGGCAGCACCTCAAAATTGATGGTGTTCACGGGCCTCTTCCCGGCTAAAGCCGATCCTACAAAGACCGCATGCGCTGCTGGACGCTTATTTCACCGCTGCTTCAAGGGTCTTGCCCAGCTTGCGTTCCTGCGCAGTCACCAACTGACAAAGCTCGATGATCTGCTCGCGCATCCAGCGGTTTGCCGGGTCCTGGTCGGTGCTTTCGTGCCAGTACAGGTGCGTCTCCACGGTCGGCACGTCGTTTACCGGCAGATAAACGAAATGCAGGTCATTGCGCCGGGCGAAGCGCTCGGGAACGGTCATCACCATGTCGGTTTGCTGCAGGACTTGCGAGGCCATCAGGTAGTGCTGCGAACGCAACGCGACCTTGCGCTGAATGCCCATTTTCCCCAAGGCCAGATCCACGTAACCCAAACCACTGCGCCGGCTGGAAATGTGAATGTGCGCGACGCCAAGATAGTCATCCAGGCTGATGGCCGCCTTGTTCGCCAGCGGGTGGCCCCGGCGCATGGCGCACACGTAGCGGTCTTCCATCAGCTTGACGTGGCGCACCTGCGGGTCGGTGTTCAGCGGTGCATCCACAGCAAAATCCAGCCGTCCCGCCGCGAGTTCCTTGGTGGTTTCCCGGCGCTTGGACAGAAAGCTCTCGATGGTCACGGCAGGCGCCAGACGCCGCAGCCGCTGGAACAGCGCCGGCAGAATCACCGCTTCGGTGAGGTCGGTCATGCTGATGCGGTAATTCTTGTTGGCCTGCAGCGGATTGAAAATCCTGCTCTCCTGCACAGACACCCGCAGCAGCGACAGGGCGTTGCGCACCGGGCCGATGATGTTCTGCGCCATCGGCGTGGGCACCATGCCCTGGGCAGTGCGCACGAACAGCGGGTCGTTGAAGGTTTCGCGCAGGCGTGCCAGGGCATTGGACACGGCGGGCTGGGTGATGCCGACGATCTGACCGGCGCGGGTCAGGTTGGCTTCGGTGTAGATGGCGTCAAACACAATAAAGAGGTTGAGATCGACCTTGCTCAGGTTCATTGCTGTGCGCCTCGTGCAGTTCTTGTTGTTTGGAATGCGCCGAATCATATATCGGTTATGAATGTTTATACACGCCGAGAATAGGTTAGATAAATGGGGGGCGCTGTTCTAGCATCGGAGCACGACCTGACAACACCTCATAGAAGGCAGCAGCCCCATGGATTTCGCTTACTCCCCCAAGGTTCAGGCACTGCGCGAGCGCGTGACGGCGTTCATGGACACTTACGTGTACCCGGCCGAGCCGGTGTTCGAGCGTCAAGTGGCCGAAGGCGACCGCTGGCAGCCGACGGCGATCATGGAGGAACTCAAGGCGAAGGCAAAAGCCGAGGGGCTATGGAACCTGTTTCTGCCGGAATCCGAACTCGGCGCAGGGCTGTCGAACCTCGAATACGCGCCGCTGGCGGAGATCATGGGCCGCTCGCTGCTGGGCCCGGAGCCGTTCAACTGCTCGGCGCCGGACACCGGCAACATGGAAGTGCTGGTGCGCTACGCCAGTGACGCGCAGAAGCAGCAGTGGCTCGAACCCTTGCTGCGCGGCGAGATTCGCTCGGCCTTCGCCATGACCGAACCCGACGTGGCGTCTTCGGATGCCACCAACATGGCCGCAACAGCGGTGCGCGATGGCGATGAGTGGGTCATCAATGGCCGTAAATGGTGGACCTCCGGCGCCTGTGACCCGCGCTGCAAAATCATGATCTTCATGGGCTTGAGCAACCCGGACGGCCCGCGTCACCAGCAGCACTCGATGATTCTGGTGCCGACTGACGCGGCCGGGGTGAAGATCGTCCGTCCGCTGCCGGTGTTCGGCTACGACGACGCGCCCCATGGCCACGCCGAAGTGCTGTTCGAAAACGTCCGCGTGCCCTATGAAAACGTCCTGTTGGGTGAAGGACGCGGCTTCGAAATCGCCCAGGGCCGCCTCGGCCCGGGCAGGATTCACCACTGCATGCGCTCGGTCGGCATGGCGGAGCGGGCGCTGGAACTGATGTGCAAACGCTCGGTGCAGCGCACGGCGTTCGGTCGCCCGCTGGCACGACTGGGCGGCAACATCGACAAGATCGCCGACTCGCGCATGGAAATCGACATGGCCCGCCTGCTGACGCTAAAGGCCGCCTACATGATGGACACCGTGGGCAACAAGGTGGCGAGAAGCGAGATCGCGCAGATCAAGGTGGTCGCACCGAACGTCGCCCTGCGGGTGATCGACCGGGCCATCCAGATGCACGGCGGAGCGGGGGTCTCCGGTGACTTCCCGCTGGCTTACATGTACGCCATGCAGCGCACGCTGCGCCTGGCCGACGGCCCTGACGAAGTCCACCGCGCGGCAATCGGGAAGTTCGAAGTCGGCAAGTACGCAAATCTGTAGGAGCCGGCTTGCTGGCGAACCCGGTCAATCAGCGATGAACGTGTCGACTGACCCAACGCGTTCGCCAGCAAGCCGGCTCCTACAGTATGTGCGTTCCGTGACCGGTATACAGCGGACTGAATCCCTCACTCCACCCAAACCTCGACGCGGCGATTCTTGATCCGGCCCTCATCGCCATCATTGGCCGCCACCGGCATTTCGTCGCCGAACCCGCGCACCTCATGCAGTACCACCTGCTGTTTCAGTAGCTCCCGGCGCACCGCCATGGCGCGCAGTTTTGACAGCAATTGCGCCCGCGCCGGATCGCTCTTGGCGTCGCCAAACCCTACCAGCGTGACCTTCTGGTCCAGCTTGTCATGGGCCTTCAGGTACTCGACCACGCGCTTGAGATCACGCATTGCCTTGGTGTCGAGGGTGGCGCTGCCCTGGGCGAAACGGAAATTGACCGACAGCCGTTCGGCCTCGCGCGCCAGATTCTGATACTCCAGCGGCATCTGCGCCGTCGCCCGTACCTTCACCGCCTGAACCGTCTGCGCCACAAAACCGTTCTGCGCCACGATGGACTGGCCCTGGGGACTCTGGGCGAACCGCACCAGCGCCTTGGCCCAGCGCTGCCTCGAGTCGGGCGGCAGGTAGAAATACAGGCGGCGCGACAGCGGATAATCTTCGGTGGCAATCAGGCTGACCGTGGGCAGCATCGGTTTTGACTCACCATCGATTATCGCCACGGCTTTGGCCTGCCGGACGTAGGGCAGGCCGATGAAACCGATGCCCTGGCGGTCCTGACTGACCTGATCGGACAGTTCCTCACTGGACTCGAACCGCCTGGCTTCCCTCGACAACGTCTTGCCGGCCTTGGCCAGCACCAGCTCGTTGAAGGTGTCGAAGGTGCCGGACTGCTGATCCCGCGCATACAAATGAATGGCGCCGGCCGGGCCGCCCAGTTGCTCCCAGTCGCGGATCTCTCCGGAGAAGATTTTCGCCAGTTGCGCCGTGCTCAGCTCCCGCAACGGGTTAGCAGGATGAAGAATCACCGCCACGCCGTCGATGGCGATCACCTGCTCGGCCTCATGACCGCGCAGCTCGCCCAAGGCAGCCAAATCGATGGCTTCGCTGTTCTTGATGGGCCGGGAGGATGCCGCCACATCGGCCAAGCCGTCCTTCAACGCTACGAAACCGGTGCTCGATCCGTGGGCCGCAATGTCGATGCTGACGTTCTGGCCTGACGGCAATTGCGCGCTAAGACGCAGCTCGTTGGGGTGCGCGCCGGGTTGCTCCTGGATCGACAATGCACCTTGCTGCACCAGCAAGCCTTTGACCAGCGCTGGCCCCAACTGCGCGCCAATCGTATTCGAACCCTGAATGCGCAAGGCCGGCGAGCCGTCAGTCGGCACGGGCAGGGCAGCCGCGTTCGCGAGTGTTGCGACCGGGAGCACTGAAGAGAGCACAAGGAGAACGAGGGTGCGCAGCATGTGCGGCATCTTTTTATGACTTGGAGTTGCCGGAGAATAAGACAACCCCATGACTGCCAGATGACAACTGGCATGCCGCACACTTTGTAGGAACCGGCTTGCTGGCGAACGCGGTCAGTCTGGCAGGGAGATGTCGAGTGACATCAGGTGTTCGCCAGCAAGCCGGCTCCTTGGATGGCGGCATTGGCGGGGCCAGCCAACGCAACTGACAGCGACGTCGCTACCGACGGCCAACACCGCGAGGGGCTGTCCTTATTACTCCAGCTCGAGCCAGATCGGCGCGTGGTCGGACGGTTTGTCCATAGACCGCAAATGGTAATCCACGCCCGCGGCCTTGATGCGTGGTTGCAGGCCGTGTGAGGCGAGGATCAGGTCGATGCGCAGGCCGCGCTTGGGTTCGTCTTCAAACCCGCGACTGCGGTAGTCGAACCAGCTGAACTGATCGACGACTTCCGGGTAAAGATGTCGGAAGCTGTCCACCAGGCCCCAATTCTTGAGTTTGCCGAGCCACTCGCGCTCTTCCGGGAGGAAACTGCACTTGCCGGTTTTCAGCCAGCGTTTGGCGTTGTCGGCGCCGATGCCGATGTCGCTATCCTCCGGGGAAATGTTGACGTCGCCCATGACGACCAGCGGCTGGTCATTGCTGAACCGCGTCTCCAGCAGATTCTGCAGGTCCGCGTAGAAGCGCAGCTTGGCCGGGAACTTGGTCGGGTGATCACGGCTTTCACCCTGTGGGAAATAGCCGTTCATGACCGTCACCGGATTGCCGTTGCGATCGGCGAACGTGCCCCAGATGAAGCGACGTTGGGCGTCTTCATCGTCGTTGTCGAAGCCCTTGTGAATCGACAGCGGCGGCTGACGCGAGAGCAGGGCGACGCCGTAGTGGCCTTTTTGGCCGTGGAAATGCACGTGGTACCCCAGCGCTTCGATATCGGCGTGGGGAAATTGCTCGTCGGAGACCTTGGTTTCCTGCAAGCCGATGACGTCGGGCTGATGCTTCTCGATCAACGCCGCCAGTTGATGCGGTCGGGCGCGAAGGCCGTTGATATTAAAAGACACAAGTTTCATGGGCGGCGGTCCTGGCAAAAACAAACGGCGATGCTAGCCGACCTGCCCGGCGACGGCCAGCGCCCGGTTCGCTGGCCAGTATTGCCGGCGGGGCGGACGCATTTCTGAATGGCGGCCATAACGTGGGAACTGCGCTGGCGGGCGGCGACTCGAAGCCTTGAAGACCACCACCCGAGCGCACCCGACGGGCCGCCCCGGGGCTCATCAAAAGGACGAACACCATGCCAGAACTGCCTAGCGAAACGGCGGAGATCCGTCAGCTCGACAGCGGCTACTCCCGCGAAACGCGCTCCCTGCTGTATCAGGCCTACCGTCAGGAGCCCAGTTTCGCCTACCTGTTCGAATCCGGCCGCTCCGGCTATGAGCATCGGGTCAAAGCGACCATCCGTGCGCTGGTCAAGCAGCATTTTCTTCAGGACATGCCGGCGTTGGGGCTGTTCGTCGCGGACCGTCTGGCCGGCGTTGCCCTGATTGCGCCACCGCAGCGGCGGCTGGGCATCACCGAAAGCTGGGCCTGGCGTATTCGGATGTTGGTGAGCACCGGCCTGCGCGGGACCCAGCGCTATCTGGAGTATTACCACGACGTGCTGGCCTGTGCGCCGTCGGAAGCGGTTCACGTGCTGCCGTTGTTCGGCGTCCACCCTGATTTTCAGGGCCAGCACTATGGTGAGCAGTTGCTCTTGGCGTTGCATGACTGGTGTGCGCAGGACAAGAACTCGAAAGGCATCGTCCTCGACACGGGAAATGGCCATTATCTGGATTTCTATAATCGACACGGTTACCAAGAAATCGGTGAAGTTGAAGTAGGACCCGTCCGAGAACGCATATTTTTCCACCCAAATCCCCAGGTTTCATTGGGTTCGGTGGCTTGAGCTGCACAAGCTTGTCAATTTCAGCGGGTTCCAGCAGCCCGCGTCGCTCGTGTAGCATTCGCGCCTATGAAGTTTCCCCATCGATACACCAGCGGCTTTCTCTTGATGTTGTCCAGCTGTGCGGCATTCGCCGATGCGCAGCTGGAGGTCCGGATCAAGCCGTCCAATGCCGCGCTCAAATCCAACATCGAAGGCTATGTGGGCAGCCTCGGCGAGCGCGACGAGCCGGCGCTCGAACGCTTCAGCGTGGGGGCCGTCGAGCAGGCGCAAAAGGCCGCTCAGGCCCTTGGCTATTATCAGGCGCAGATTCACAGCGAAGTCCGCCACGTCGACAACAACCTGCAACTGCTGCTGAAAGTCCAGGCCGGCGAGCCCGTCCACCTGCGCAACGTGTCTATCCGCGTGACCGGACAGGCCACCCAGCTCAAACGCTTCCGGGTGCCAGAGGGCGACGCCCTGAAACCCGGCGCGGTGCTCAATCATGGCGTCTACGAGGACGCCAAGCACCTGATCGAGACCCAGGCCGCGCGCTACGGCTTCTTCAATGGCCGGTTCGTGACCCAACGGCTTTCCGTGGATCCGCGCGCCGGTGTCGCCGACATCGAACTGGTCTACGACAGCGGGCCGCGTTTCTCCCTTGGCAAAGTGACGTTCAGTGGCGACGCGCCGTTCGATGAAGACCTGCTGCGGCGCATGGTGCCGTTCAAACAGGACACCCCTTACGACTCCGAACTGATCGCCGAACTCAATCAGGCCATGCAGTCCAGCGGCTATTTCGAAGGCGTGCGGGTCAACGCATCACCCACTGACGCCCAGGCTCAGGTCATTCCGGTCGACGTGCAGTTGCAGACCCGCAAGCCGCGGACCATGGGGCTGGGCGTCGGCTATTCCACCGACGTGGGGCCTCGGGTAAAAGCCAACTGGACCCGCCACTGGGTCAATCCCCAGGGTCACAGTTATGGCGCTGAAGCCGAAATCTCCGCCCCTCGGCAGAACGTCGGCCTGTTCTACGATATCCCGCTGGACCCGCCCCTGACCGACAAGCTGCGTTTCGCCGGCGGCTATCAATATGAAGAAATCGCCGACACCGACAGCCTCAGCAAACTGCTGACCGTCGGCCCTGAGTGGCACAGCAAACTGCCCAGCGGCTGGGAGCGGGTGATCTCGCTGAAATGGCAGCGCGAAGAATACCGACTGGGCAACGATGAAGGCCTCAGCACCTTGCTCATGCCCGGCGTCAGCTATTCGTACCTGCGTAGCGATAACCGCATCGACCCGCACAATGGCTACCGGCTGCAGTTCGATACCCAGGTCGCCAAAGAAGGGCTGGGCTCTGACGCCAACCTCGTGCACGGCACGGTCATGCTCAAAGGGCTGACCACCGTCGCGCAGAACCACCGGTTCCTCGGCCGGGTGCAGGTCGGCGGCAGTGCCACCAACGGCTACACATCGATCCCGCCATCGCTGCGTTTTTTTGCCGGTGGCGACCAGAGCGTGCGCGGCTATGACTATCAATCGCTGTCCCCGGAAAACTCCGACGGCGACAAGATCGGCGGCCGCTACATGATCGCCGGCAGCGCCGAGTACCAATATTCCATCGCCGAAAAATGGCGCGTGGCGGCGTTCGTCGATCAGGGCAACTCGTTCAATTCCCTGAACCTGCCGAGCCTCAAGACGGGCGTCGGCATTGGTGTGCGCTGGGTGTCTCCGGTCGGGCCCCTGCGCCTTGACCTCGCCCACGCACTGGATGAGGACGGCGGTATTCGTCTGCACTTCTCGATGGGACCTGAACTGTGACGAACAAGGCTTTGTTGAGACGCACAGCGGCCATAACGGCGATTACGCTGGTGTCGTTGATTATGTTGGTAGTGCTGACCGTGACCCTCCTGCTCGGTACGCAAAGCGGCAGCCGTTGGGCCCTCGGTCTTGTGCCGGGCCTGTCGGTCGAGGGGTTTTCCGGTCGTCTGGGCGGCGCATGGCAAGCGGACCATCTGGTCTGGCAGCAAGGCCAGAGCAAGGTCGAAGTGGATGCACCGGTATTTGACTGGTCCCCGGCGTGCCTGGCGCGCATGACCGTGTGCATCGACAACCTGCAAACGGGCGACATCAGTCTGCAATTCCCGCCCTCCAGCAACGAGGCGAGCAGCGGCCCGATCACGCTGCCGGATCTCAATCTGCCGCTGGCGCTACAGCTGGGTCGCGTACAGATCGGCAGTCTGCACCTGGACGGCACCGAACAGGTTCGCGACGTGCAACTGGCAGCGCACTGGACCGCTGAAGGGTTGAAGATCGACTCGCTGCACGCCGGTCGTGATGACATCGCGCTGGACCTGTCGGGCCTGCTCAAGCCCGAGGGCGACTGGCCGCTGACCGCAGAGGGGCAGTTGAAGCTGCCGGACGTCAGTGGTCAGCCGTTGTCGCTGGCGCTAAACATTAAAGGGGACCTGCTCAAGACGCTGACCCTCAACGCGCAGAGCAAGGGCTACATTGACGCTCATCTGGTGGGCGAGCTGCAGCCGTTGGTGGAAAACCTGCCGGCAAACATCGCCATCACCAGCGACGCGTTCAAACCCAGTGCCGATTTGCCAGACACGTTGCAGCTCAATCACCTGGCTCTCAACGCGAAGGGCGACCTTGCCCAGGGTTACGCCATCACCGGCAGCGCCAGCCTTCCCGCTGAAAAAGGCCCGGTGGCGCTGGCGTTGCAAGGCCGGGTCGACGCCAAGGGCGCTGACATCGCGGCGCTTGACCTGACCGCCAGTGACAACCAGCGCCTAAAGGCGAGCGGTAAACTGGACTGGCAACAGGGCCTGCGCGCCGACGCGAAGATCGACTGGCTGGATTTCCCCTGGCATCGCCTGTGCCCGCTGATCGACGAGCCCCAGGTCAGCGTGCATACGTTCACCGGGGAGGTGTCCTACACCGACGGCAAATACCTTGGCCATTTCGCTGGCGATTTCAAGGGCCCGGCCGGCCCGTTCACGTTGCAGAGCCCGTTCAGCGGGGATCTGCAGCAGATCTTCCTGCCCCAGCTTGAACTGGCAGCCGGGCAGGGCAAGGCCAGCGGTCACCTGAACCTGCAATTTGCCGACGGCATTGCCTGGGATACAGCGCTGGACCTCAGCGCCATCGATCCCGCTTACTGGGTCGCGGAATTGCCGGGCTCCCTGGCCGGTCCGTTGCGCAGCAAAGGCTCGATGCGCAACGAGCAACTGACGCTGAACGCCGATCTGGATCTGAAGGGGCGCCTGCGCGGCCAGCCTGCGGTACTTCAGGCCAAGGCAGATGGCGCCGACAACAAATGGAATCTCAACGCCCTGGACATGCGGCTGGGCGACAACCGGATTCAGGGCACGGGCAGCCTTCAGCAGAAAATCGCCGGCCAACTGGACATCAACCTCGCGCGACTGGGTCAACTGTGGCCCGGGCTTCAAGGGCAGATGAAAGGGCGCCTCGACGTCGCCGGCACGGTGCAGGCGCCTCAGGGACAACTGGCGTTGCAGGGCACTCAACTGGCTTTTCAGACCAACACGCTGCAAACCCTTACGCTGGCGGCCAAGCTCGACAACGCCCAGCGCGCGACGGTTGATCTGAAGACCACCGGCATTCAAGCCGGCGACACCGCACTGGGCGCCTTGAATGTGAACGGCCAGGGCGACATCAAGCGTCAGCAAGTCAAACTCGATCTTAAAGGGCCGCTGCTCAAACTGGCCCTCGCACTGGATGGCAATCTGGAAAAAGGCAACTGGCGCGGGCGTTTGGCCAGCGGCGACATCCAGAGCGGCGGGCAGGACTGGAAGCTGCAACAGCCGGCCAAACTGGAGCGCCTGGCCGACGGCAAGGTCAATTTCGGTGCCCATTGCTGGGTGTCGGGGCCTGCGAGTCTGTGTGGCGAAGATCAGCGTCTGATGCCTGAACCGCGCCTGCGCTACCACCTCAAGCGCTTCCCGCTGGAAAGCCTGGCGCAGTGGCTGCCCAAGGATTTCGCCTGGAAGGGCGCGTTGAATGCCGATATCCAGCTGGACGTTCCCGCCGCCGGCCCCAATGGTCAGGTGGTCATCGACGCCAGTGGCGGGACGCTGCGGGTCAAGGACAAGAATCAGTGGCTCGACTTCCCCTACGACACGCTGAAGCTGACCAGCAGCCTGACCCCGAAGAAGGTCGACACCAGCGTGGATTTTCGTGGCGGCAAGCTCGGTGAGTTGCTGGCCCGATTGAGCATCGACCCGATCGCCAGGAACAAACCCGTGACCGGTGACTTCACCCTCAGCGGCCTGGACGTGTCGGCCGCACGGCCCTTCGTGCCCATGGTGGAAAAGCTCAACGGCAAACTCAACGGCAGCGGGCGGATCTCGGGCAGCCTGCTGGCGCCCCAGGTCAACGGCAACGTGACGCTCAATGACGGCGAAGTCTCCGGTCCCGAATTGCCGGTGAGCCTTGAAAAACTCAACGTGCAGGCGCTGATTGCCGGCGAGCGCGTTGATCTGACCGGCAACTGGCGCAGCGGCCCGACGGGTCAGGGCAGCATTGGCGGGCATGTGGCCTGGGCCGATGCACTGGACGTCGACATGGCCCTGAAGGGCACGCACCTGCCGATCACCGTTGAGCCGTACGCCAAGCTGGAGGCGGCACCGGACCTGAAGATCACTTTGCAGGGCGACCGGCTCGCGGTGTCGGGCAAAGTCTTGATCCCAAAAGGCGAAATTACTGTGCGTCAGCTGCCGCCCTCGACCGTGAAAGTCTCCGATGACACGGTAATCGTCGGCCAGCAGACTAAACAGGGCAAAACCCCGCTGGCAATCGCCATGGACGTGAACGTCGAAGTGGGCCAGGAGACCCTGAGCTTCACCGGTTTCGGCTTGACCGCCAATCTCGTCGGCCACGTGCACATCGGCGACAACATGGACACCCGCGGCGAGTTGAATCTCAACGATGGCCGCTACCGCGCTTACGGCCAGCGCCTGACCATCCGCAAGGCGCGCCTGTTGTTCGCAGGGCCGGTTGACCAGCCGTATCTGGACATCGAAGCCATCCGCCAGACCGACGACGTGATTGCCGGCATTCGCCTGACCGGCAGTGCCGAACAACCGACCACCACAGTATTCTCCGAGCCGGCCATGAGCCAGGAACAGGCGCTGTCCTACCTGGTGCTGGGCCGTCCGCTGAGCACCAACGGTGAAGACAGCAACATGGTCGCCCAAGCGGCGCTGGCATTGGGCCTGGCCGGCGGTTCGTCGACGGCGGGCAAGCTGGCGTCCGGGCTGGGGATTCAGGATTTCGATCTGGACACCTCGGGCAGCGGCGACAAGACCGCCGTGGTCGCCAGCGGCAAGATCACCGACAAGCTCAGCCTGCGTTACGGCGTGGGGGTGTTTGAACCGGCCAATACGCTGACCTTGCGCTATCTGCTCAGCAAGAAGGTGTACCTGGAGGTCGCGGGCGGCGTGGCGAGTTCGCTGGACATCTTCTACAAGCGGGATTTTTGACCCGACGAGGCCAAAGGGAAGGGCACTGGCTTGCTGGCGGCGGAGCGTAGCCGCCAGCAAGCCGGGTATTGCGGGTCAGGCAGCGGTGATTGACGCGGCTACCGACTCACCCGCTTCACCCGTTGACCAGCTTCATCGCCGCATCGGGGTAACGGCCACCCGCGACGGCGTTAACCGGGAACAGGTCTTTCAACGCCTGCAACTCCGTCGCGTCGAGGGTCACGTCCAGGGCGGCGACGTTCTCTTCCAGGTATTTACGTTGTTTGGTGCCGGGAATCGGGATGACGTCATTGCCTTGGGCGAGCACCCAGGCCAGGGCCAGCTGGCCGGCGGTGATGCCTTTTTCTGCCGCCAGTTGCTCTACCTTCTGCACCAGCAGCAGGTTTGTGGCGAAGTTCTCGCCCTGAAATCTCGGGCTGCTGCGGCGATAGTCATCGGCGGCGAAGTCCTCCGGGTTTTTCAGGGCGCCGGTCAGAAAACCTCGTCCCAACGGGCTGTACGGAACGAACGCGATGCCCAGACGGCGGCAGGTCTCGAGCACGCCGTTTTCTTCCGGATCGCGGCTCCACAGTGAGTACTCGGTCTGCAACGCGGCAATGGGGTGAACCTTGTGCGCGCGCTCGAGGGTGCTGGCCGACGCTTCGCTCAAGCCGAGAAAACGCACCTTACCGGCCTTGACCAGCTCGGCCATGGCGCCAACGGACTCTTCGATCGCCACGCCAGGATCGATGCGGTGCTGGTAATACAGATCCAGGGTGTCGATTTTCAGGCGTCGCAGCGTGCCATCGATCGCCGTGCGGATGTACTCGGGACTGCCATTGACCCCGCGCGCGCCTGCATCGCCCGGCGTGCGCACGATGCCGAACTTGCTGGCGATAAATGCCTGGTCCCGCTTGCCGACCAGCGCCTTGCCCAACAGTTCTTCGTTGGTGTGCGGGCCGTACATGTCGGCGGTGTCGAGCAGGGTAACGCCCAGTTCCAGCGCTCGGTGAAGGGTGGCGATGGCTTCGTCGGGATTGCCGCCTGTCGTATAGAAGTCGGTCATGCCCATGCAGCCCAGGCCCAGGGCCGAGACCTGCGGTCCGTTTTTGCCAAGTTGACGCGTTTGCATGATGGATGCCTTGGTGATCAAGAGAACCACCATTCTTGCGCCTCGACAGCGTCGGGATAAACCGGCTAAAAGTGCTTTCACTATTGGTGATTTCTAAACAATCCTTCAGCGGACCCGTGACGAGCCATGGATAAATTCAATGCGATGCGGGCCTTCACGCGCATCGTCGAGCTGGGCGGTTTCGCCAGGGCCGCCGACAGCCTGCACCTGCCGCGCGCCTCGGTGACCATTCTGATCAAGCAACTGGAAGCGCAACTGGGCGTGCAATTGTTGATGCGCACCACGCGGCAGGTGACGCCCACGGCGGACGGTCAGGCCTATTACCAACGCTGCGTCCATGTACTGAACGAGCTGGAAGCAGCCGAATCGGTGTTCTCTTCGGTGGCCAAGGAGCCGGAAGGGGTGCTGCGCATCGACATGCCGTCGGGCATCGGCCGACTGATCATCATGCCGCTGTTGCCAGAGTTCACCGAACATTACCCCCGGCTGGAAATGGAGGTGGGCATGAACGATCGCCCGGTGGACTTGATCCGCGAGGGCTACGACTGTGTGATCCGTGGCGGGCAGCCCCTGGATCATTCGCTGGTGGCCCGACCCCTCGCGCAAATGCGCCAGGTGGTGTGCGCCAGCCCGGGCTATCTGCAACGCCGGGGCACGCCGCACAGCCTGACCGATTTGCAGCACCACCAGATCATCGAATACTTCTCGTCGACCACGAATAAGCGCTACGGGATCGAGTTCGTCATCGACGGCCTGACCCAGGCGCCGGACCTGCCGAAGGCCTTGGCGACCAACAGCGCCGATGGTTATCTGGCGGCATGCAGCGCAGGTTACGGGCTGGTGCAGACGCCGTATTACCACGTCGCCGAATTGCTGCGTCGTGGCGATCTGATCGAAGTGCTGGGCGACGTCGAGCAACCGCTGCTGCCCCTGACCGCCCTGTACCCGGCACACCGCCAGACGTCCCGGCGGGTGAGGGTATTCGTCGACTGGGTGGTGGAGGTCTGCTCGCGTCCGGGGCTGATGGACAAACCGGTAATGCACTGCGATTCCTGACAACAAAATCATTTCTGGCGGTAGGTTGCCACGGTTTTTCATGGTTAACTTCCGCCTTCGCATGCCACTCAAACAAGGACTCAGCTCATGCCACAAGTGACTCGTAGAGGCTCCCCGGTACAGATCAGCGGCGAACTGCCAACCGTCGGCAGCAAGGCGCCAGCCTTCACGCTGGTGGCGGGCGATCTGTCCGACGCCACCCTGGAAACCTTCGCCGGCAAGCGCAAGGTGCTGAACATCTTCCCGAGCGTCGACACACCGACCTGCGCAACCTCCATCCGCACCTTCAACGCCAAGGCCAACGAGCTGAACAACACCGTTGTGTTGTGCATCTCCGCCGACCTGCCGTTCGCCCAGGCGCGCTTCTGCGGTGCCGAAGGCCTGGAAAACGTGAAGAACCTGTCGACCATGCGCGGCGCGCAATTCATGCAGGACTACGGCGTTGCCATCGCCGACGGGCCGATGGTAGGCCTGACCACCCGTGCGGTGGTCGTGCTGGACGAAAACGACACGGTCCTGCACAGCGAGCTGGTACCGGAGATCGGGCAAGAACCGAACTACGACGCGGCCTTGGCTGTATTGAAGTAAGCTCGCAAAAGGCGTATTGCCATCATCGGACGGCAATACCCTGCAACAATCAGGCGGCCTGACACCCTCAGGCCGTTTTTTATTGGTACGTCAGCACGTTATCCAAAGTAAGCACGAGGTAAATTGCCGGTAAAGGCCCTTTGCCTGAGCGGTAACTGTGCTTATTGTTCAGCCTCCCGAAGACGCTCACGCGCACACTGGTTGATTTATTCATGCAATCGTCTGCCCCCCGCAATTCCCGTCGCTGGCTGATAAGCCTATTGGTTCTGTTGATCGTCGCCGGGCTGTGCTGGCGCTTCTGGCCGGGAGCTGCGTCGCAACCGAACGCCACGGCGCAGAAAGGCGATCAGGCCCAGGCCAGCGCAAGCCGCAGCGGCGGCGGCAAGGCGGTGGCCAAGCGTCCCGGGTTCGGCGGCTCGACCGCTCCGGTACCGGTGCGGGTGGCGGCAGCGAGCACCGGCGACTTCCCCATTTACTACAAAGCCCTCGGCACCGTGACGGCGCTGAACACGATCAACGTGCGCAGCCGTGTGGCGGGTGAATTGATGAAGATCAATTTTCAGGAAGGCCAGCAGGTCAAGGCCGGCGATCTGCTCGCGGTGATCGACCCGCGCAGCTACCAGATCGCCTTGCAACAGGCTGAAGGCACGCTGATGCAGAACCAGGCGCTGCTCAAGAATGCTCAACTCGACGTACAGCGTTATCGAGGCCTGTACAAAGAAGACAGCATCGCCAAACAAACCCTGGACACCGCCGAATCCCTGGTCGGTCAGTACCAGGGCACCATCAAGACCAATCAGGCGGCAGTGGGCGATGCGAAGCTCAACCTGGAGTTTTCGCAGATTCGTGCGCCGATCTCGGGGCGCATCGGCCTGCGCCAGCTGGACGTCGGCAACCTGGTCGCCGCCAATGACACCACCGCGCTGGTGGTGATCACCCAGACCAAGCCGATCACCGTCAACTTCACGCTGCCGGAAAAAGACCTCGCCGAGGTGCTTAGTCGTTATCGCAGCGGCGGCAAGCTGCCGGTCGAGGCGTGGGATCGCGGGGACCTGAAACTGCAGGCCACCGGCGTGCTCGCCAGCATCGATAACCAGATCGACATCACCACCGGCACGCTGAAGTTCAAGGCGCGTTTCGATAACGACAACGAAGCGCTCTTCCCCAATCAGTTCGTCAACGCACGCCTGCTCGCCAACACCCTGAAAAACGTGGTGCTGGTACCGTCGGCCGCGGTGCAGTTCGGCGTCAACGGCACCTTCGTTTACGTGATGGACGGCGACAAGACCGTGCGCATCCGCGCGCTCAAGACAGGGCCAAGCGACGAGAACTCCACGGTCATCACTGAAGGTCTGGTGGCCGGTGACCGCGTGGTGCTCGAAGGCACCGACCGCCTGAAAGACGGCAGCGCCGTGGACGTGGTCAACGACAGCAAGGACGTTCCGGCCACGCCGGGTCAGCAGTTGCAGGGCAAGCCCTCGAAGGAGCCCGGTGAGTCAGCGGGTGCCGAGACGACGAAGAAAGGCAACGTATGAACCTGTCACGCCTGTTCATCCTCAGGCCGGTCGCCACCACGCTGAGCATGCTTGCCATCGTACTGTCGGGCCTGATCGCGTACACGCTGCTGCCGGTGTCGGCGCTGCCGCAGGTGGATTACCCGACCATTCGGGTGATGACGCTGTACCCGGGCGCGAGTCCGCAAGTGATGACCAGTGCCGTGACTGCGCCCCTTGAACGCCAGTTCGGGCAGATGCCGGGCCTGACCCAGATGGCTTCGACCAGCTCCGGCGGAGCGTCGGTCATCACCCTGCGTTTCAGCCTCGAGATCAACATGGACGTCGCCGAGCAGGAAGTGCAGGCGGCCATCAATGGCGCGACCAACCTGCTGCCGACCGACTTGCCGGCGCCTCCGACGTACAACAAGGTCAACCCGGCCGACACGCCGGTGCTGACCCTGGCGATTACCTCGAAAACCATGCTCCTGCCCAAACTCAACGATCTGGTCGATACGCGCATGGCGCAGAAGATCGCGCAGATCAGCGGAGTGGGCATGGTCACCATCGCCGGCGGCCAGCGTCAGGCGGTGCGGATCAAGGTCAACGCCGACGCACTGGCGGCCAACGGTCTGAATCTGGCGGACGTGCGCACGCTGGTCAGCGCCTCCAACGTCAACACGCCCAAGGGTAACTTCGACGGCCCGACGCGGGTGTCGATGCTTGACGCCAATGACCAGCTCAAATCCCCCGAGGAGTACGCCAACCTGATTCTGGCGTACAAAAACGGCGGCCCGTTGCGGCTCAAGGACGTGGCCGAGATCGTCGACGGTGCCGAGAACGATCGCCTCGCCGCCTGGGCCAACGAAAGCCAGGCCGTGCTGCTGAACATCCAGCGTCAGCCGGGCGCCAACGTCATTGAGGTGGTCGACCGGATCAAGGCGCTGCTGCCGAGCATCACCCAGAACCTGCCCGCCGGGCTCGACGTCACCGTGCTCACCGACCGCACGCAAACCATCCGCGCCTCGGTCAGCGACGTGCAGCACGAGCTGATGATTTCCATCGTCCTGGTGGTGCTGGTGACCTTCCTGTTTCTGCGGCGCTTCAGCGCAACGATCATTCCCTCTGTGGCCGTGCCGCTGTCGCTGATCGGCACCTTCGGCGTGATGTACCTGGCCGGTTTTTCGGTCAACAACCTGACATTGATGGCGATGACCATTGCCACCGGTTTCGTGGTCGATGACGCCATCGTCATGCTGGAGAACATTTCCCGGCACCTGGAGGAGGGCGAGACGCCGTTGCAGGCCGCGCTCAAAGGCGCGCGGCAGATCGGTTTCACGCTGATCTCGCTGACCATCTCGCTGATAGCCGTGCTCATTCCGCTGTTGTTCATGGCCGATGTGGTCGGGCGGCTGTTCCGCGAGTTCGCCATCACCCTGGCCGTGGCGATCCTGATTTCCCTTGTCGTGTCCCTGACGCTGACGCCGATGATGTGCGCGCGCTTGCTCAAGCGGGAGCCGAAAGAAGAAGAACAGGGCCGTTTTTACCGGGCCAGCGGCGCGTGGATCGACTGGCTGGTGGCCGCCTACGGGCGCAAGTTGCAGTGGGTGCTCAGGCATCAGCCGCTGACCCTGCTGGTTGCCGTCGCCACCCTTGGGATCACGGTGTTGCTGTATCTGGCCGTGCCCAAGGGGTTCTTTCCGGTGCAGGACACCGGCGTGATTCAGGGCATTTCCGAAGCGCCGCAGTCGGTGTCGTTCGCCTCCATGAGCCAGCGTCAGCAGGCCTTGGCGAAGATCATTCTCAAGGACCCTGCGGTTGCCAGTCTGTCGTCCTACATCGGCGTCGACGGCGACAACGCGACACTCAACAGCGGCCGCATGCTGATCAACCTCAAGTCCCACGGCGAGCGGGATGTCACCGCTTCCGAGGTGATCCAGCGTCTGCAGCCAGAGGTCGATCAGCTGTCGGAGATCCGCCTGTTCATGCAGCCGGTGCAGGACCTGACCATTGAAGACCGGGTCAGCCGCACCCAGTACCAGTTCAGCATGTCCTCGCCGGACGCCGACCTGCTCAATCTGTGGAGCGGCAAACTGGTGGAGGCGCTGGTTCAGCGTCCGGAACTGACAGACGTCGCCAGCGACTTGCAGGACAAGGGTTTGCAGGTGTTCCTCAATATCGACCGCGATGCCGCCAGCCGGCTGGGCGTGACCGTCGCCAACATCACTGACGCGCTGTATGACGCCTTCGGCCAGCGGCAGATTTCCACCATCTACACCCAGGCCAGTCAGTACCGCGTGGTGTTACAGGCCGACTCGCGCAGTGAGCTGGGGCCCGAGGCGCTGGAACAGATTCACGTCAAGACCACCGACGGCGGGCAGGTCAAGCTGTCGAGTCTGGCCCGGGTCGAGCAGCGTCAGGCGCAGCTGGCGATTGCCCATATCGGGCAGTTTCCGGCGGTGATGATGTCGTTCAACCTGGCGCCGGGCGTTGCGCTGGGCAAGGCCGTGGAAGTCATCGATCAGGTGCAGAAAGACATCGGCATGCCGATCGGCGTACAGACGGAATTCCAGGGCGCGGCCGAAGCCTTCCAGGCCTCGCTGTCCAGCACGTTGCTGCTGGTGCTGGCGGCGGTGATCACCATGTACATCGTGCTGGGTGTGCTCTACGAGAGTTACATCCACCCGATCACCATCCTGTCGACCCTGCCGTCGGCGGCCATCGGTGCGCTGCTGGCGCTGCTCATCAGCGGCAATGATCTGGGCATGATCGCCATCATCGGCATCATCCTGCTGATCGGCATCGTCAAGAAGAACGCGATCATGATGATCGACTTCGCCCTCGACGCTGAACGCAACCGCGGTATTGACCCGCAGACCGCCATCTACGACGCGGCACTGTTGCGTTTCCGGCCCATCCTCATGACCACCCTGGCGGCGCTGTTCGGCGCGATCCCGTTGATGTTTGCCTCAGGCTCCGGCGCCGAACTGCGCCAGCCCCTGGGTCTGGTGATGGTCGGCGGCCTGCTGGTCAGCCAGGTGCTGACGCTGTTCACCACGCCGGTCATTTATCTGTATTTTGATCGGTTGGGGCGCCGGTTTCAGCGCAAAGAGAAAACCGAGGTGGCGCTATGACCGGCCAGCCGCAAGCTTCAAGCCTCAAGCTGCAAGGTAGAAGCAGCAATGTGCAGGCCGGGGCTTTTGCTTTCACGTGTAGCTTGCAACTTGCCGCCTGGAGCTGCCCCCCATGAACCTCTCTGGCCCCTTCATCAAGCGCCCCGTGGCGACCATGCTCTTGAGCCTGGCAATCATGCTGCTGGGCGGGATGAGCTTCGGTCTGCTGCCGGTGTCGCCGCTGCCGAACATGGATTTCCCGGTGATCGTGGTCAGCGCCTCGTTGCCTGGCGCCAGCCCGGAAATCATGGCGTCGAGCGTGGCGACGCCGCTGGAGCGCTCCCTCGGGGTGATCGCCGGGGTCAACACCATGAGCAGCCGTTCGAGTCAGGGCTCGACGCGGATCATTCTGCAGTTCGACATGGACCGTGACATCAACGGTGCTGCGCGGGAAGTGCAGGCGGCCATCAATGCCGCGCGCAACCTGCTGCCCAGCGGGATGCGCAGCATGCCGACCTACAAGAAGGTCAACCCGTCCCAGGCGCCGATCATGGTGCTGTCGCTGACCTCCGACGTGCTGGAGAAGGGCGAGCTCTACGACATGGCTTCGACGATTCTGTCCCAGAGCCTGTCCCAGGTGAACGGCGTCGGCGAGGTGCAGATCGGCGGCAGTTCGCTGCCGGCCGTGCGCGTGGAACTGGAGCCCAAGCTGCTGTCGCAGTACGGCGTGTCGCTGGACGAAGTGCGCACGACCATCTCCAATTCAAATGTGCGTCGCCCGAAAGGCTCGGTGGAGAACAGCGAGCACAATTGGCAGGTGCAGGCCAACGATCAGTTGGAGAAGGCCAAGGATTACGAATCGCTGATCATCCATTACGCCAACGGCGCGGCGTTGCGGCTCAAAGACGTGGCCAAGGTCAAGGATTCGGTGGAAGACCGCTACAACAGCGGCTTCTTCAATGACAAGGCCGCGGTGCTGCTGGTGATCAACCGTCAGGCCGGGGCCAACATCATCGAAACCGTGGCGGCGATCAAGGCGCAGTTGCCCGCGTTGCAAGCCGTGCTGCCCGCCAGCGTGAAGCTCGACCTGGCCATGGACCGCTCGCCGGTGATCAAGGCCACGCTGCACGAAGCCGAGATGACGCTGCTGATTGCCGTGGTGCTGGTGATTCTGGTGGTGTTCCTGTTTCTGGGGAATTTCCGCGCCTCGCTGATCCCGACCCTGGCGGTGCCGGTGTCGCTGGTGGGCACCTTCGCGATCATGTACCTGTATGGCTTCTCGCTGAACAACCTGTCGCTGATGGCGCTGATTCTCGCCACCGGGCTGGTGGTCGACGATGCCATCGTGGTGCTGGAGAACATCTCCCGGCACATCGACGAAGGCGTGCCGCCCATGGAGGCTGCTTACCTCGGCGCCAAGGAAGTCGGCTTCACACTACTGTCGATGAACGTCTCGCTGGTGGCGGTGTTTGTCTCGATCCTGTTCGTGGGCGGGCTGGTGGAGAGCCTGTTCCGCGAGTTTTCCATCACCCTGTCGGTCTCGATTGTCATCTCGCTGGTGGTCTCGCTGACCCTGACGCCGATGCTCTGCGCGCGCTGGCTGAAGCCCCACGTGCCCGGCACGGAAAACCGCTTGCAGCGCTGGAGCCAGCGGGCCAACGACCGCATGGTCGCCGGCTACGACCGCAGCCTGCGCTGGGTGCTGCGGCATCGGCGCCTGACCCTGCTGACGCTGCTGCTGACCATCGTCGGCAACGTCGCGCTGTACGTGGTGGTGCCAAAGACTTTTCTGCCGCAGCAGGACACCGGCCAACTGATGGGTTTTGTGCGCGGTGACGACGGCCTGTCGTTCTCGGTGATGCAGCCGAAAATGGACATCTTCCGCTCCGCGATCCTCAAGGACCCGGCCGTGGAGAGCGTCGCGGGCTTCATTGGCGGCAATGGCGGCACCGGCAATGCGTTCATCATCGTGCGCCTGAAGCCGATCAAGGAACGCAACATTGGCGCCATGGAGGTGGTCGAGCGGCTGCGCAAGGAAATGCCCCTGGTGCCGGGCGGACGGCTGTTTCTGCAACCGGATCAGGACCTGCAAATGGGCGGTGGCCGCGAGCAGACCACCTCGCAGTACCAGTACATCCTGCAAAGCGGCGACCTGGAAACCCTGCGCCTGTGGTACCCGAAGATTGTCGCCGCACTGAAGTCCCTCAAGGAGCTGACTGCCATCGACGCCAACGACGGCGGCGGCACCCAGCAGGTGACACTGATCGTTGACCGCGATGCGGCCAAGCGTCTGGGCATCGACATGAACATGGTCACCACGGTGTTGAACAACGCCTACAGCCAGCGTCAGGTGTCGACCATCTATGACCCGCTGAACCAGTATCAGGTGGTCATGGAGGTCAACCCGAAATACGCCCTCGACCCAACCACCCTGGAGCAGGTTCAGGTGATCACTGCCGACGGCGCGCGGGTGCCGCTGTCGACCATCGCCCGTTACGAGCGCAGCCTGGAAGACGACCGGGTCAGCCACGACGGCCAGTTCGCGTCGGAAAACATCTCCTTCGACCTAGCCGATGGCGTCACCCTCGATCAGGCCAATGCCGCCATCGAACGCGCGGTTGCCGCGGTGGGCCTGCCCGAAGACGTGATTGCCAAGATGGCCGGGACCTCCGACGCCTTCGCTGCTACCCAGAAGAGCCAGCCGTGGATGATTCTCGGGGCGCTGGTAGCGGTGTACCTGGTGCTGGGCATTCTCTACGAAAGCTACATTCACCCGCTGACCATCCTCTCGACATTGCCCTCGGCGGGGGTCGGCGCGCTGCTGAGCATTTACCTCACCGGCGGGCAGTTCAGCCTGATCTCGCTGCTGGGGCTGTTTCTGCTGATCGGCGTGGTGAAAAAGAACGCGATTCTGATGATCGATCTCGCCTTGCAGCTTGAGCGCCAGGGCGGCATGACCCCGGTGGAATCCATTCGCAATGCCTGCCTGCAACGTCTGCGGCCGATTCTGATGACCACGCTGGCAGCGATTCTCGGCGCCGTGCCGTTGCTGCTGAGCAGCGCCGAAGGTGCGGAAATGCGTCGGCCGCTGGGCCTGACCATCATCGGCGGCCTGATCCTCAGCCAGATCCTCACGCTGTACACCACGCCCGTGGTTTACCTTTATCTCGACCGTCTGCGCCATCGTTTCAATAAATGGCGCGGTGTGCAGACGGATGCTGCCCTGGAAACTCCGCTATGAATGACTCGATGAAAGCGCCTGACTCACAGCGGACGTTGCCGTTTCACAGGACCTTTGCCGTCGCTTTGTGTGCGCTGCTGCTCAGTGCCTGTGCCGTCGGCCCGGATTACAAGACGCCGGACATGCCGACCCCGGCGCACTTCAAGCAGGCCGAAGGCTGGACCCAGGCCAACCCGAGTGATGCGATCGCCCGCGGCGCGTGGTGGGAAATCTACGGCGACGCCCAGCTCAACGCCCTGGTGGAAAAACTCAACACGTCCAACCAGACCGTGGCGCAATACGAAGCCCAGTACCGGCAGGCCGCCGCGTTGGTGCGCAGTGCGCGGGGCGCGTTTTTCCCGACGCTGGACCTGACCACCAGCAAAAACCGCTCGAGCCAGGGCACCGGCAGCAGCAGTTCGAGCCTGAGCAGTTCCAGCAGCGGCATTCGTGACACCTACAACGCCCAATTGGGCGTCAGTTGGGAAGCCGACGTGTGGGGCAAGTTGCGCCGGGGGCTGGAAGCCGACAAGGCCAGCGCCCAGGCCAGCCTTGCCGATCTGGCGTCGATGCGTCTGAGCCTGCAATCGCAACTGGTGCAGAACTACCTGCAACTGCGGGTGATTGATGAGCAGAAGCGTCTGCTGGAAGCGACCGTCGACGCCTATCAGCGCTCGCTGACCATGACCCAGAACCAGTACCGCGCCGGGATTTCCGGCCGCGATGCCACCGCCCAGGCGCAGACGCAACTCAAAAGCACCCAGGCCGACCTGATCGATCTGCGATGGCAGCGCGCCCAGTTCGAAAACGCGATTGCCGTGCTGATGGGCCAGGCGCCAGCGGATTTCAGCCTCGCGGCGACCACCTCGATTCCGGCGGTGCCGCAAATCCCGGCTCGGCTCCCGTCGCAATTGCTCGAACGCCGCCCGGACATCGCCGCTGCCGAGCGATCGGTGATGACCGCCAACGCCAATATCGGCGTGGCCAAGGCCGCCTATTACCCGGACCTGACCCTGAGCATGAGCGGCGGTTACAGCAGCAGCACCGTCAGCAACTGGATTTCCCTGCCCAACCGCTTCTGGTCGGTCGGCCCGCAACTGGCGATGACCCTGTTCGATGGCGGCCAGCGCGCTGCTGAAGTGGACCGCACCGAAGCGGTCTACGACCAGACCGTGGCGCAGTATCGCCAGACCGTGCTGGACGGCTTCAAGGAAGTCGAGGACTACATGGCCCAGTTGCGGGTATATGAGCAGGAAGCCGGCGTGCGCGACGAGGCGCTGCAATCGGCGCGTGACTCCCTGCGCCTGACCAACAACCAGTACAAAGCCGGGCTGATCGGCTATCTGGACGTGGTCAACGTGCAGACCACGGCGCTGAGCAACGAACGCAGCGTGCTTAACGTGCTGGAAAGCCGGTTGGTCGCCAGCGCCCAGCTGATTGCGGCATTGGGTGGCGGTTGGGACGCCGCGACCGGCCTGACACCGGGCGCCGACGTATCGGACCGTTAACTTCAGGTAAATAGCGATGTGCCATCTTTGCGACGGAGTGACGGGATTTTCACGGGAATTTCGGTACAATCGCCGCCCAATTGATCGGGGCTTAAAGCCGCACTTCGTTGAGCCAAGGGCCAACCCATGTTGATCGGCCATTACACTTACTCGCTGGTTCTGATTTCAGTCCTCGTAGCGATTCTCGCGTCTTATACGACCCTTGATCTGGCCGGGCGCATTGCTTCGGCCAGCGGTCGGGCGAGGCTGCTGTGGGTGTGCGGCGGCGCGCTGTCCATGGGCGTGGGCATCTGGTCCATGCACTTCATCGGCATGCTGGCGTTCACGCTGCCGATCCAGCTGGCGTACGACATCCCGCTGACACTGCTCTCGCTGCTGATCACCATCTTTTCTTCGGGTTTCGCGCTGTGGCTGGTCAGTCATGATCGCGTCCCGTTGTCGAACATCCTGCTTGGCGCCTTCGTCATGGGCCTGGGCAGCAGCGCCATGCATTACACCGGCATGGCGGCGATGCGCATGCAGCCGGGCATCGACTACGACCCCACCTTGTTCGGCCTGTCGTTGGTGATTGCCGTCACCGCGTCTGGCGCAGCGCTGGGCATCGCCGTGCGGCTGCGCAAGGAAACCCCTTACGTGCGACTGGCCCGCGGCGGCGCGGCGGTGGTCATGGGCTTCGCCATCCTCGGCATGCACTACACCGCGATGACCGCCGCCAACTTCCCGGCCGGCAGTTTCTGTGGCGCGATTCCCAACGGCCTGCAGGCCGATGGACTGGACAAGCTGGTGTTGATCACCAGTCTGACGGTGCTGGGCATCACCTTGCTGACGTCCGTGCTTGATGCGCGTATGGCGGCGCGCACCGCCCAATTGTCGGCGTCGCTGAAAGAAGCCAACCGCGAGCTGACGCAACTGGCCCTGCACGACAACCTCACCGGGCTGCCCAACCGCATCCTGCTGGCCGATCGCATCGATCAGGCCATGCGCAAGGTCGATGCCCAGGGCGGCATGTTCGCGCTGATGTTTCTGGATCTGGACGGCTTCAAACCGGTGAACGATGCGTTCGGCCATCACGTCGGCGACCAGCTCTTGCGTGCAGTGGCCGTGCGATTGCGCAAAAACTTCCATCGCCACGACACGTTGGCGCGCATCGGCGGCGATGAGTTCGTGCTGCTGGTGGAGCTTGACGATGGCGAAGAGGCAGTCAGCGTCGCCTCGCGCCAAGTGGCACTGGTCAGCCAGCCGTTCAGCGTGCAGGAACATGATCTGCAGGTGACGGTGAGCATCGGCATCAGCCTGTACCCTGGCAACGGCCGCACCCAGCAGGAACTGCTGATGAACGCCGATGCCGCGATGTACCACGCCAAGAATGCCGGCAAGAACGGCTACAGCTTTTTCGATGCGTCGATGAACACCAACGCGCGCAATAAGCTCCAGCTGTTGCAGGATTTGCGCCTTGCGCTGCGTGACGGGCAATTCTGCCTGCATTATCAGCCCAAGTTCTGCGCAAGCACCCACCGGCCGGTGGGTGCCGAAGCGCTGGTGCGCTGGAACCATCCGCAGCACGGGCTGCTGATGCCGGACACATTCATCGGCCTGGCGGAAAAAACCGGGTTAATCATTCCGATCGGCGAGTGGGTGCTGAACGAGGCCTGCCGGCAGATGAAGCGCTGGTACGACAGCGGCAATACCGACTGGCGTATCGCGGTAAACCTGTCAGCGTTGCAGTTCAGCCATGTCGGGCTGGTCGAGACGGTCTCGGACGCGTTGGCAAACCACGGGTTGCCGGCCAATTGCCTGACCCTGGAAATCACCGAAACCACCGCCATGAGCGATGCCGACGCGAGCATGACCGTGCTGCAGAAGCTCTCGGACATGCACGTCGACCTGTCCATCGACGACTTCGGCACCGGCTATTCCAGCCTCATGTACCTCAAGCGCCTGCCGGCCAACGAGTTGAAGATCGACCGTGGTTTTGTCCGCGATCTGGAGCACGACAGCGATGACGCGGCCATTGTCTCGGCCATCGTTGCGCTGGGCCAGGCGCTGAACCTGCGCATCGTCGCCGAGGGTGTCGAGACCGCCAGCCAGCAAAGTTTCCTCACGCGACTGGGCTGCGACGCGTTGCAGGGGTACCTGCTGGGTCATCCGCTGCCGGCCGAACGCTTCATGGCCGATATCCAGGCGGCCCGCCAGCGCGTCGGCGAAATCATGGATTAAGTGTTAATGCCCACTCCCACCTCCACGCATTGATCGACTGAGTACATTTATGGATAAAAATCTCCTCATCACGGGTGGCTCCCGGGGTATCGGTGCCGCTACGGCGGTTCTGGCCGCAGCACAGGGTTATCGCGTGTGCATCAACTACCTGTCCGATCACGGCTCTGCCGAGCGGCTGTGCGGGCAGATTCGCGAAACGGGCGGGCATGCCATCGCGGTTCAGGCCGACGTCAGCAACGAGGACGAAATCATCCGTCTATTTGCCCGGATCGACTCCGAGATGGGGCGGATCACCGCGCTGGTCAACAATGCCGGCACAGTGGGCGAGGCCTCGCGGCTGGACACGATGTCCGAGTTTCGTCTGCTGAAAATCATGATGAGCAACGTCGTCGGCCCCATGCTGTGCAGCAAGCACGCGCTGCTGCGCATGTTGCCCCGCCACGGCGGGCGCGGCGGCAGCATCGTTAACGTGTCGTCCGTGGCCGCACGGCTGGGGTCGCCCGGTGAATACGTCGATTACGCGGCGTCGAAAGGCGCGCTGGACACTTTCACCGTCGGGCTGGCCAAGGAAGTGGCGGGCGAGAACGTGCGGGTCAACGCCGTGCGCCCCGGTTACATCTTCACCGACTTCCACGCCCTGAGCGGCGACCCTCATCGCGTCAGCAAGCTGGAGCCGACCATCCCCATGGGCCGCGGCGGCCTGGCCGATGAAGTAGCGGAAGCGATCCTGTGGCTGCTGTCGGACAAGGCATCGTATTCGACCGGGTCGTTCATTGATCTGGGCGGCGGGCGCTAGGTGATAACTCTGATGCCCCGAGGTGGTGAGGTCTTGCGATTGCCGCGGGACCTGGCTGGCTGCACGCGTCCTCCCTGCTGAAACGCATTCCCCTGTAGGAGCGCGCTTGCCCGCGAAAGAGCAGGTAAATCCGCCACATTTCTCAGGTCCGTACTAACGCCTTCGCGGGCAAGCGCGCTCCTACGGCCTTCGGCCAGAATCAGAAGCCATCAGCGCTGCCTGCCCGAATCAAAAACCATCACCGTGGCGCCATCACGTTTCTGCCCTGACCCGTTTCGATACTGCCAGGCATGTTTTAGCCAGCCATCATCGACCGAACGATCGTCCCCAGCGTTTCCATCGCCCGCTCCGACGTTTCATCCCACGGGCTGCCGTAGTTCAGGCGGATAAAGTGCTGGAAGCGCCGCGTCGGCGAAAACATCGGCCCGGGGGCGATGCTGATGCCTTGGGCGAGGGCGGCCTGGAACACTTTCAGCGAATCGATCTGTTCCGGCAGCTCAACCCAGAGGAAGTACCCGCCGGTGGGCTGACTGACCCGGGTCTGCGCGGGGAAGTACCGGGCGATGGCGCCGAGCATGGCGCGCTGCTGATCTTCCAGGCTATGGCGCAACTTGCGCAGGTGGCGGTCGTAACCGCCGTGTTGCAGGTAATCGGCGATGGCGGCCTGGGCGGGCATCGAGGCGCACAGCGAGGTCATGATTTTCAGCCGTTCGACCTTCTGCGCGTAACGCCCGGCAGCGACCCAGCCCACCCGGTAGCCGGGCGCGAGGCTCTTGGCGAACGAGCCGCAATGCAGGACCAGGCCTTCGGTGTCGAACGCCTTCGCCGGTTTCGGCGCGTGCTGGCCGTAATACAGCTCGGCGTAAACGTCATCCTCGATCAGCGGCACCTCATGTTTGCGCAACAACTCCACCAGTTCCTTTTTGCGCGATTCGGGCACCGTCGCGCCGGTGGGGTTCTGGAAACTGGTCATGCTCCAGCAGGCCTTTATCGGGTAGCGCTCAAGTGCCTGCTCAAGCACTGCCAGGTCAATGCCCTGTTGCGGGTGCACCGGAATTTCCACCGCCTTGAGCTTCAGCCGTTCGAGCACCTGCAGGCAGGCGTAGAACGCCGGCGCCTCGATGGCCACCAGATCACCGGGCTCGGTCACGGCTTGCAGGCACAGGTTCAGGGCTTCAAGGGCGCCGTTGGTGATCAGCAGCTCATCCGTGGGCAACATCTGCCCGGCAACCATGTAACGCAGCGCGATCTGCCGGCGCAGGGCCGGATTGCCGGGTGACATGTCGCTGACCACCATGCGCGGGTCCATGTCGCGGGTGGCGCTGGCGAGGGAGCGGGCCAGGCGCTGCAACGGAAACAGCCCGGCGCTGGGGAACGCCGAGCCGAATGACACGATGTTCGGATCCTTGATGGATTCCAGCACCGAAAACACCAGTTCGCTGACGTCGACTTCGGTGGATTCGCTCACTTGGGGCGCGGGCCGCGCATCGTGCTCCGAAGGCAGATCGCCAAGGCCTTGCAGGCGGACGCTGTCGTTGACGAAATACCCTGAGCGGGGCCGCGCCCGGATCAGACCTCGACGTTCCAGCAGGTAATAGGCCTGGAACACCGTCGACGGGCTGATGCCGTGGGTCTGGCTAGCGTAGCGCACCGACGGCACGCGCTGACCCGCAGCCAGTACCCCGGTGCGAATCAGCTCGGCAATGTCATCGGCAAACTTTTCATAACGCTTCATGGTGGGCTCGTGCTGAGGGCTTGCGGGGCGCAGCAGCCATGGGGGGGCCGGCCGGAGGGAAGGGCTGATGACCCGGCTGCGGCGTCAAAATATGCGCGCTGCCTGCGGATTAGTACAGATGCAGATTAGCCCACTACAACCGGATCAGGCCGTGAGGCTCGCTAGGCACCTTCCGCACTCTCGGCCCCCGCTGCGGTCCATACCGCACTTAAGCTGATTGAGGGGAATGCACTGATGAATGCCTGGTGGGAAGAAGTCGTGGACACACTGCAGGCCGAGTTCTCCGATATCACGGATGCCGGGCAGATCACCCGCGTGACCATACGCCTGGTCATTGCGGCGCTGCTTGGCGGGATTCTGGGGTTTGAGCGGGAACACAAGGGCAAGGCGGCCGGGGTTCGAACCCACATGCTGGTGTGCATGGGTGCTGCGCTGTTTGTGCTGGTGCCGCGCATGGCCGGGGCTGACGACGCTGCACTCAGCCGGGTGGTGCAGGGCATTGTGGCGGGGATCGGCTTTCTCGGTGCCGGGACCATTCTCAAGGGCGACGCGCTCAATACCACCCAGGTAAAGGGCCTGACCACTGCGGCCGGTTTGTGGATGACGGCGGCCATTGGTATCGCGGCCGGGATGGGCAGGGAAATGACGGCGGTACTGAGTACGGTGCTGGCGCTGGGCATCTTCAGCCTGATGCCGATGATCGTCAGGCGCGTCGAATCGGCGGAAGAACGTGCACATGACCCGGCCCGCAAGACGGGTGGCGATGCGCAGGAGCCTTGAGCCAGCGGTCATTCAGGAACATTGCGGTTGTGACTGGTTCCCGGCTGAAGCCGGTCCTACGGAAAACACGCGCATTGTAGGACCGGCTTTAGCCGGGAAGAGGCCGGTAAGCACACCCTGAACATCGCGGCATGGCACCCACAAGCTTCCCGGCTGAAGCCGGTCCTACAACCGCGTCGGGTAGTGAATCACTCTGGAAACTTGTCATCCAGAATCGCTGGCGGCTCACTGCTCGGTGGGTCACCCACTGGCGGTTCGATCACAGGCGGCATGAGCGGGGAAGGCGGCTCTTCTGGCTTCGGCACAGGCAGCTCGGGGTCGTCGATATTCGGGTCGGGCGTTTCTGCGGGAACGGGAATGCTCATGGTCTTCGCTTCCTTGGGTTCGTCGAGAGGGGCGTGCCAGGTGACGTTGAATCACACCCGCCATCACGCAAACATTTCGACCGCAGCACCCTGACAATGATTCACTCAATCAGCCCGGTCACCGCCTTACGCAGAAGCCCCTGGCCTGCCATTATCCGCTCGGTGACTTGATCAAACGTCACGCAAGCTCTTTGAACTTTTGCCCGAGGCTGGCGTTCGGAACCTATGCTGCCACGTCCGGATACGTTGATCCCGTGGCTCTCTCTTATGTTATGGACAAAGACGCTGAAGCAATGGGCGCCCCGCAGCGGGCGTCCCTGGGCGTGAGGAGTGATGCTCGATGAATGATACTGCTGATCAGCCGTACGGCCCGGATTCCCTGGCCAACGATGTTCTCCACTCTATCCACCCTATCCCCCTGACCCAAGCCTTGCAGCTGCCGCGGATCGTCATCGAGGACACCCAACCGGTGATCGATAACGGTCAGCTGGCCGCCAAGGCCGTTGTCGGTCAGCCGGTCACGGTCACCAGCAAGATCTACGCAGACGGTCACGACAAGATGGCCGTACGTATCGTCTACCGCGCCATTGACGATGAAGAATGGCAGTCGGTGCCCATGCGCGAACTGGGCAACGACAGCTGGGTTGGCGAATTCACTCCGCCGACCTTCACCCGCTACATTTATCGCCTCGAAGCCTGGATCGATCAGTTCGGCAGCTACCGCTACGAGCTGGAAAAGAAATACGCCGCTGGCGTGACCATCGATCTGGAGCTGGAAGAAGGGCGCCTGCACCTGGTGCACGCCGCCGAGCGCAGCACCCTCGAAGTGCGCGGCCAGCTCGATGGCCTGATCAAGCGTTTCGGCGAGGCGACTGATAACGAGGCCAAGGTCGCACTGCTATTGAGCAGCGACGCGGCCAGCGTCATGGCCAAGGCCGACAATCACGCGTTCCTCAGCCGCAGCCTGGAATTCCCGCTGGACGTCGAGCGTGAGCTGGCCCAGTTCGCCAGCTGGTACGAGCTGTTCCCACGCTCGATCACTGACGACAAAACGCGCCACGGCACTTTCAAGGACGTGCACAACCGCTTGCCGATGATCCGCGACATGGGCTTCGACGTGCTGTATTTCCCGCCGATCCACCCGATCGGTCGCGCTCACCGCAAAGGCCCCAACAACTCCCTCACCGCAGGGCCGGATGACGTCGGCAGCCCGTACGCCATCGGCAGCGCGGAAGGCGGCCATGACGCCATTCACCCGCAGCTCGGCACCCGCGAAGACTTCCGTGAACTGGTTGCCTCCGCGGCCGAGCACGGTCTGGAAATCGCACTGGACTTCGCCATCCAGTGCTCCCAGGACCACCTGTGGCTCAAGGAGCATCCAGGCTGGTTCTCGTGGCGTCCAGACGGCACCATCCGTTACGCGGAAAATCCGCCGAAGAAATACCAGGACATCGTCAACGTCGACTTCTATGCGCCGGATGCCATTCCGGGCCTATGGATCGAGCTGCGTGACGTGATCCTCGGCTGGGTGAAAGAGGGCGTGAAGATATTCCGCGTCGACAACCCGCACACCAAGCCGCTGCCGTTCTGGCAGTGGATGATTGCCGACGTGCGCAGTCAGCACCCGGAAGTCATGTTTCTCGCTGAAGCCTTCACCAAGCCGGCGATGATGGCGCGCCTGGGCAAGGTCGGTTATTCCCAGAGCTACACCTACTTCACCTGGCGCAACACCAAGGCCGAGCTGAGCGAATACTTCACCGAGCTCAATGAGTCGCCATGGCGCGAATGCTACCGGCCGAACTTCTTCGTCAACACGCCGGACATCAACCCGCCGTTCCTGCATGACTCGGGTCGTCCGGGCTTCTTGATCCGCGCAGCCCTGGCGACCATGGGTTCGGGCTTGTGGGGCATGTACTCGGGCTTCGAGCTGTGCGAAGCGGCACCGGTGCCAGGCAAAGAGGAATACCTGGATTCGGAGAAGTACGAGATCCGTCCGCGCGACTTCACCGCGCCCGGCAACATCATTGCCGAGATCGCCCAGCTCAACCGCATCCGTCGCCAGAACCCGGCGCTGCAGACGCATTTAGGCCTGAAGATCTACACCGCGTACAACGACAACATTCTGTATTTCGGCAAGCGCACCGAGGATGGCAGTAACTTCATTCTGGTCGCGGTGAACCTTGACCCGCGCAACGCCCAGGAAGCGCATTTCGAACTACCGCTGTGGGAAATGGGCCTGCCGGACGACGCCGCCACTTTGGGCGAAGACTTGATGACCGGGCATTCCTGGACCTGGTACGGCAAGACCCAGTTCATGCGTCTTGACCCCTCTTACCAGGCGTTCGGCATCTGGCGCATAAAAGCCACAAACCAATAATTCAAAGGATGTGGTCATGGCAAAGAAACCCCGCAACGCAGCCTTTATCGAAGACCCGCTCTGGTACAAAGATGCGGTGATTTACCAGGTCCACGTGAAATCGTTTTTCGATTCCAACGACGATGGCATCGGTGATTTCCCCGGCCTGATCGCCAAGCTTGACTACATTGCGCAGCTGGGCGTCAACACCATCTGGCTGCTGCCGTTCTACCCGTCGCCACGCCGCGACGATGGCTATGACATCTCCGAGTACCGTGGAGTGCACAGCGACTACGGCACCATGGCCGATGCGAAGAAGTTTATCGCCGAGGCGCACAACCGCGGCTTGCGGGTGATCACCGAGCTGGTCATCAACCACACCTCGGACCAGCATGCCTGGTTCCAGCGCGCACGGCATGCGAAGAAGGGCTCCAAGGCGCGGGATTTCTACGTCTGGTCCGATGACAACACGAAATACGACGGCACCCGGATTATCTTTCTCGACACCGAGAAGTCCAACTGGACTTGGGATCCGGTGGCCGAGCAGTACTTCTGGCATCGCTTCTATTCCCACCAGCCGGACCTGAACTTCGACAACCCGCAGGTCATGAAAGCGGTGATCGAGGTCATGCGCTACTGGTTGGACATGGGCATCGACGGCCTGCGTCTGGACGCGATTCCTTACCTGATCGAGCGTGACGGCACCAACAACGAAAACCTGCCGGAGACCCACCAGGTCCTCAAGCAGATCCGTGCCGAAATCGACGCCAACTACCCCGACCGCATGCTGCTGGCCGAAGCTAACCAGTGGCCGGAAGACACCCAGCTGTATTTCGGTGACCGCAAGGGCAAAGACGGCGACGAATGCCATATGGCGTTCCACTTTCCGCTGATGCCGCGCATGTACATGGCAGTTGCCCAGGAAGACCGTTTCCCGATCACCGACATCCTGCGCCAGACCCCGGAAATCCCGGAAAACTGCCAGTGGGCAATCTTCCTGCGTAACCACGATGAACTGACGCTGGAAATGGTCACCGACCGCGAGCGTGATTACCTGTGGAATTACTACGCTTCGGACCGTCGCGCGCGGATCAACCTCGGCATTCGTCGTCGCCTGGCGCCACTGCTGGAACGTGACCGCCGCCGCGTCGAACTGCTCAACAGCATGCTGCTGTCAATGCCCGGCACGCCGACCCTGTATTACGGCGACGAAATCGGCATGGGCGACAACATCTACCTCGGCGACCGCGACGGCGTGCGCACGCCGATGCAGTGGTCGATCGACCGCAACGGCGGCTTTTCCCGCGCCAACCCGGCGAGCCTGGTCCTGCCGCCGATCATGGACCCGCTGTACGGTTATCAGTCGGTCAACGTCGAGGCGCAGGATCATGACCCGCACTCGCTGCTGAACTGGACCCGACGCATGCTCGCCGTGCGCAGGCAGCAGAAAGCCTTCGGCCGCGGCACCCTGAAAATGCTCTCGCCAAGCAACCGTCGCATTCTTGCCTACACCCGCGAGTACACCGGCCCCGACGGCAAGACCGAAATCATCCTCTGCGTCGCCAACGTCTCGGCCGCCTCCCAGGCAGCCGAGCTGGAACTGGCGCCGTACGCCGGGACCGTTCCGGTCGAGATGCTCGGTGGCAGCGCCTTTCCACCTATTGGCCAGCTCAATTACCTGCTGACGTTGCCACCTTATGGCTTCTACTGGTTCTTGCTGGCCGCGGAGAATCAAATGCCCAGCTGGCACGTTGAACCGGCCCAGAGCATGCCGGACTTCCCGACCCTGGTGCTCAAGCAGCGCCTGGAGGAACTGCTCGAAGAACCCCTGCGCAAGACCATGGAGCAGCAGTCACTGTCAGTCTATCTCCCGAAACGCCGCTGGTTCGCCGGCAAGGGCACGGCCATCGACAGCATTCACATCGCTTACGCCGTGCGCTTCGGTTCCACCGTGCGGCCCGCATTGCTGAGCGAAATCGAAGTCACCTCCGGTGGCGAAACGGTGCGCTACCAGTTGCCGTTCGGGCTGTTGCCGGAAGACGACATCAGCAGCGCCTTGCCGCAACAGTTGGCCTTGTCCCGCGTGCGTCGTGGCCGTCAGGTCGGTTTGATCACCGATGCATTCACCCTCGAACCGTTCATTCGCAACGTCATCAAGGGCATGCAGGAAAAAACCGTGCTGGCCACGCCGGACGGTGAGCTGCAGTTCCAGAGCACCTCGCAATTGGCGCCGCTGGGCCTGAACGAAGACGCCGAGGTGCGTTACCTCTCGGCGGAGCAGTCCAACAGCTCGGTTGTTGTCGGCAAAAAACTCGTGCTGAAGATGATTCGCCGTGTCGCGGCCGGTACTCACCCCGAGTTGGAAATGGGCGCGTACCTCACCGAAGCCGGCTACCCGCACATTTCGCCGCTGTTGGGTGCGGTGGTTCGCGTCGACGGGCAGGGCGAGAAGAACCTGCTGATGATCGCCCAGGGCTATCTGAGCAATCAGGGCGATGCGTGGGAATGGACCCAGAACAACCTCGAGCGCGCCGTGCGTGATCATATGGCCCATGGTCAGTCGGCGCTGGAGCAGCAAGCCAACGCGCTGATCGAGTTGAAAGACTTCGCCGGCCTGCTGGGTCAGCGTCTGGGCGAAATGCACGTGATCCTCGGTGCGCCGACGGACAACCCGGACTTCAAGACCGAAGTCACCAGCGTCAAGGACAGCGAGGCGTCAGCCAAGAGCGTTTCGGCGCAGATCGAGCGCGCGTTGCAGTTGCTTGAGCAGCACCGTGACTCGCTGGAAGCCCAGGATCAGCAACTCATCACTGAACTGCTGGGCAAGCGCAAGGCGTTGCTGGCCCAAGTGAAGACCCTGGCCAAGCAATCCGTCGGCGGCCTGAGAATGCGCGTGCACGGCGACCTGCACTTGGGCCAGATGCTGGTGGTGAAGGGCGATGCCTACCTGATCGACTTCGAAGGCGAACCGGCGCGTCCGCTCCAGGAACGTCGGGCCAAATACAGCCCGTTCAAAGATGTCAGCGGCGTGCTGCGCTCGTTCGACTACGCTGCCGCGATGGCCATGCGCAACGCGCAAAGTGCCGACACCTCGGTGCAGGCTGAAACTGCCCGCCAGCAAGTGGCCGAGACGTATTTGCTGCAGGCGCGCCAGGCCTTCCTCGACGGCTACCGCAAGGCCACCGTGGAAGTGGGTCACGACTGGAAAGATGCCAAAGGTGAAGCGGCCGCGCTGGCCTTGTTCACCCTGGAAAAAGCCGCTTATGAAGTGGCCTACGAGGCCGAGAATCGGCCGACATGGTTGTCGGTTCCGCTTCAAGGCTTGCGCGGGCTTCTAGACCTGTCTGATGGAGAATCAAAATGAGTGCCTCTGACCCATTTGGTAACGGCAACCACGCAATAGTGCCCGGCGCCGTGGACATGGACGCGTTGATCCGTGCGGAGCACCGCGACCCTTTCTCGATGCTCGGCCCCCACAGCGATGGCGCTGAAGGCCAGGTCATCCGCGCTTTTCTGCCCAATGCACTGGCGGTACGCGTGCTCGCGCGCGACGGCGAGCGTGACCTCGGCGAGCTGAGCATGACCGACAAACCGGGCTTCTTTGCCGGGCACTTTGCGGTGCGTGAGCCCTATCTGCTGAAGATCTCCTGGGCCACCGGTGAGCAAATCACCGAAGACCCGTATAGCTTCGGCGAGCAGCTCGGCGAGATGGATTTGTACCTGTTTGCCGAGGGCAACCACCGCGACCTGAGCAGCGCGTTGGGCGCGCAGGTGAAGAACGTCGATGGCGTCGACGGCGTTCGCTTCTCGGTATGGGCACCGAATGCCCGTCGCGTGTCGGTGGTTGGCGATTTCAACAGCTGGGACGGCCGTCGGCACCCGATGCGCCTGCGTCACCCGACCGGCGTGTGGGAGATCTTTATCCCGCGCATCGGCCCGGGCGAGGCCTACAAATACGAGATCCTCGGCCAGCACGGCATCTTGCCGCTGAAGGCTGACCCGATGGCGCTGGCCACCCAGCTGCCGCCTGCCACGGCGTCGAAAGTCGCGGCGCCGCTTGCCTTTGAATGGCAGGACAGCGACTGGATGCAGTACCGTGGCGACAAGCACGACATCCATCAACCGCTGTCGATCTACGAGCTGCACGCCGGCTCGTGGAAGTGGCATCACGGCGATGAAGACGAGCCCGATCGTCCGTACAACTGGCGCGAGCTGGCCGATAATCTGATTCCTTACATCAGGGAAATGGGCTTCACCCACATCGAACTGATGCCGATCATGGAACATCCCTTCGGCGGGTCGTGGGGTTATCAGGTGTTGTCGCAGTTCGCACCGAGCGCGCGTTACGGCAAACCGGAGGACTTCGCCGCCTTTGTGGATGCCTGCCACCGCAACGACATCGGCGTGATTCTTGACTGGGTGCCTGCGCACTTCCCGACCGATGCACACGGTCTGGCTCAATTCGACGGGACTGCCCTGTACGAATACGCCAACCCCCATGAGGGTTTCCATCAGGACTGGAACACGCTGATCTACAACTTGGGCCGCACCGAAGTTCATGGCTTCATGATCGCGTCCGGGTTGCACTGGCTCAAGCACTTCCATGTCGATGCGTTGCGCGTGGATGCCGTCGCTTCAATGCTGTATCGCGACTATTCCCGTAACGCCGGGGAGTGGGTGCCGAACCGTTACGGCGGCCGCGAAAACCTGGAGGCCATCGACTTCCTTCGTCATTTGAACGATGTCGTGGCGATCGAAGCGCCGGGCGCGCTGGTCATCGCCGAAGAATCCACTTCGTGGCCGGGCGTTTCCCAGCCGACCCAACAGGGCGGTCTGGGCTTCTCGTACAAGTGGAACATGGGCTGGATGCACGACACGCTCAAGTACATCGAGCAGGATCCGATCAATCGCCAGCATCACCACGATCGCTTGAGCTTTGGACTCGTCTACGCGTGGTCCGAGCGTTTCGTGCTGCCGATTTCCCACGACGAAGTGGTGCATGGCAAGCATTCCCTGATCGACAAGATGCCCGGCGATCGCTGGCAGAAATTCGCCAACCTGCGCGCTTATCTGTCGTTCATGTGGACCCACCCGGGCAAGAAGCTGCTGTTCATGGGCTGCGAGTTCGGCCAGTGGCGCGAGTGGAACCATGACACCGAACTGGACTGGCATTTCCTGCAGTACGCCGAGCACAAGGGCGTGCACACGTTGGTCAGCGACCTCAACCGCCTGTATCGCACGGAAAAGGCGCTGTACGAGCAGGACTGCCAGCCACAGGGTTTCCAGTGGGTGATCGGTGACGACGCGGGCAACAGCGTCTATGCCTACCTGCGCTGGAGCAAGGAGGACGAGCCGTTGCTGGTGGTCGCCAACCTGACACCCGTGCCGCGTGAGGCCTATCGGGTCGGCGTGCCGTTCAGCGGCAAGTGGGCCGAGCTGTTCAACAGCGATGCGGGGATCTATGCCGGTTCCAACTTCGGCAACGGCGGCGGCGTGCGCACCGACGAGATCAAGAGTCACGGCCAGGCGTTCTCGCTGTCCTTGAATCTGCCGCCGCTGGGCGTGGTGATCTTCAAGCCGACGGTGGAGCAGCTGCAGCAGGAGGATTGATGCTTGCTGCCGCTGCATGATGTTTGTGTAGCCGCCAAGTATTAATCGACTACCAACCTTGTGGGAGCGAGCTTGCTCGCGAGTAGCTTCATATCAGTCGATCTGGTCGCCTGATGAAGCATTCGCCAGCGGACTCGCTCCCACAGTCGTTTCAGGCCTTCTGACAAGCGCTGTAGGACATTTCCCTGACGAATGTCATCCCTCGCTAATGAACCTGACATCTTTTCAATGGTCTGTTGACCACTGCGCGCGCAGTACGCCCGGGGCCCGCCCTTGGGCGTCTGGCTGAATTTCGCCCGCGTCAGATGTCTGTTCCAGCCGTTGCAGCGCGTTGTTCGTCGCTGTCCGATCAGGCGTTATTCCTTTGCATGCGGCCCGCCCATCGGCCTTTTTTTCAATTTGTCGAAGATTATCCATGCCTATTTCCCCCTCCGATGCCTCCCTTCGCTTTACCTCTGTGCCGGGCGTTCGACGCCGTTTGCTCAACGCCGGCCTGATGACCTCAATGTTGACCGCTGCCGTTGCCAGTCCTTTTGCACTCGCCGAGACGTCGAGCAAGGACCGCTGGGTCAGTGACACCCTCAGCACCTACGTGCGCAGCGGCCCTACCGACGGCTACCGCATTGTCGGCACGCTGAAATCCGGGCAGAAAGTCGAGCTGATCAATACCCAGGGCGACTACAGCCAGGTGCGCGGCGGCGCTGGCGATAACGTCTGGATTCCTACTGCTGATCTGCAGGAAGTGCCGGGGCAGGCCGAACGTTTACCGCAATTGACGCAGAAGGCTGCCGACCTCAGCGCGCAATTGAAGACCATCGACGACGACTGGAAGACCAAGGTTCAGGGCATGCAGGAAACCCTCGAGTCGCGCAAGAAGCTGGTCGACGAGCTTGAAGCCCGCACCAAGGATCTGAACGCGCAACTGGCCAGCGCCCAGTCGGATTTGCGCACCACCCAGGCGAAACTGGGTGATGAGAACAATCAAGTGCTGATGCGCTACATGGTCTACGGCGGCAGCATCGCCGGCGCGGGCCTGTTGCTGGGCCTGATCCTCCCGTCCCTGACCAAGGGCCGCAAGCGTAACGATCGGTGGTTCTGAGCACATCCGGCTGCGCCAGTAGTGGGCTGAATCGGCCTGTACTGCAGGAGCGCGCCTGCCCGCGAAGACGCAGTCACATTCAACCTGTTTTCGCCTGACACACCGCGCCTTCTGGAGCCGGCTTGCTGGCGAATCTGGTGGGTCAGTTGCCCATGCGCTACCTGAAAAACCGGGTTCGCCAGCGAGCCGGGTCCTACGGATTTCGGTAGGGCATACAATTTTTAGCGTGCTTCAGTTCGTGGGAGCCGGCTTGCTGGCGAATGCATTCTTTCAGATCAAGGTGTGCAAAATGGCACACCGCCTTCGCGGGCAAGCGCGCTCCTACGCCCTCCGGGCAGAATCCAAATCTCAACCTGACACCCACATCCCGTATCCCCGCAAAACCTGTAGGAGCGCGCTTGCCCGCGAACGCGATCTTCCAGATGACGCAGCGCAGGATGACCCACCGCATTCGCCAGCAAGCCGATATCTGCACTGCTCAATCTCGGGGAAACGCACCTTGTGCCCGGTGTTCATCTCACCGGGATTCCCGAGCATCACTGGCAACTTTCCCCGCATGCGCTATTTTAGTGCGGGGCACCTTCTGCCCACCGTTCTCCCCCTCACAAGAAAAAAGAGAAACCCCCCATGAAGTTCGAACCTTTCGCCAAGTCGCTCGTTGCGACGGCGCTCACCCTCGGTCTGTCTTGCGCTCACGCCGCTTCCGTGGCCCCGGCCGCCGCTGAAAACGGCATGGTCGTTACCGCGCAGCATCTGGCCACCCACGTGGGCGTCGACGTGCTCAAATCCGGCGGTAACGCGGTCGATGCGGCCGTTGCCGTGGGCTACGCGCTGGCCGTGGTCTATCCCGCCGCCGGTAACCTGGGCGGGGGCGGTTTCATGACCATCCAGCTGGCGGACGGGCGCAAGACCTTCCTCGATTTCCGCGAAAAAGCGCCACTGGCGGCCACCGTCAACATGTACCTGGACAAGGACGGCAACGTCGTGCCGGACCTGAGTTCCAAGGGCCACCTGGCCGTCGGCGTGCCCGGCACGGTGTCCGGGATGGAAATGGCGCTCAGCAAATACGGCACCAAAAAGCGCGACGAAGTCATTGCGCCAGCGATCAAACTCGCTGAAAACGGCTTCGCGCTGGAGCAAGGTGACGTCGACCTGCTGGGCACCGCCACCGACGAGTTCAAGGCCGACGCCAAAGACCTCGGCACGATCTTCCTGAACAAGGGCCAGCCGCTGCAAGTCGGTGACACCCTCGTGCAGAAAGACCTCGCCAAAACCCTCAAGGAAATCTCCGCCAAAGGCAGCGACGGTTTCTACAAGGGCTGGGTGGCCAAGGCCATCGTCGATTCCAGCCAGGCGGGGAAGGGCATCATCACCCAGGCCGATCTGGACAAATACGCGACCCGCGAACTGGCACCCATCGAGTGTGATTACCGCGGCTACCACGTGGTCTCCGCGCCCCCACCGAGCTCCGGCGGCGTGGTCATCTGCGAGATCATGAACATCCTCGAAGGCTACCCGATGCAGGCGCTGGGTTATCACTCCGCGCAGGGCCTGCATTATCAGATCGAGGCCATGCGTCACGCCTACGTCGACCGCAACAGCTACCTGGGTGACCCGGACTTCGTCAAAAACCCGATCAGCCATCTGCTGGACCGCGACTACGCCGCCAAGCTGCGCGCCGCCATCGAACCGCAAAAAGCCGGGATCTCCCAGAACATCAAACCCGGCGTCGCGCCCCACGAAGGCAACAACACCACGCACTATTCCATCGTCGACAAATGGGGCAACGCGGTGTCCGTCACCTACACGCTTAACGACTGGTTCGGCGCAGGCGTGATGGCGAGCAGCACCGGCGTGATCCTCAACGATGAAATGGACGACTTCACCTCCAAGGTCGGCGTGCCTAACATGTACGGCCTGATTCAAGGCGAAGCCAACGCCATCGCGCCGGGTAAGTCGCCGTTGTCGTCGATGAGCCCGACCATTGTCACCAAGGACGGCAAGACCGTCATGGTCGTTGGTACGCCGGGCGGCAGCCGCATTATCACCGCCACTCTGCTGACCATGCTCAACGTCATCGATTACGGCATGAACATTCAGGAAGCGGTCGATGCGCCACGCTTCCACCAACAGTGGATGCCGGAAACCACCAACCTGGAAACCTTCGCCATCAGCCCTGACACTCAGAAGATCCTCGAAAGCTGGGGCCACAAATTTGCAGGTCCTCAGGACGCCAACCACTTGGCCGCCATCCTCGTCGGCGCGCCTTCGCTGGGCGGTAAACCCGTGGGCAATAACCGCTTTTACGGTGCCAACGATCCACGGCGCAGCACCGGGTTGTCGCTGGGCTATTGATCTAAACGGCATCTGATTCGCCGGGCGGGGCAGGTGCCTTTGTCCGGTGACCGGGTGCTGTCCTTCTCCCCAGGCAAGGCCCTGCGCGTGATTTTGGTTGCGCGCAGGACGCTCTGAAGTGTTATGTTATAACTCGATTTTACAGGCCGCTGATGGGCCTGTCGGTTATCGCGCTTCGAGAGTCCACTGCGTATGCAAACCCTGTCTGTGCCCCTGCAATCTCCCGCCACGTCCATCGTCCATCCCGGCCGCCTGCAATCGATCGATGCCCTGCGTGGGCTGATCATCGTGTTCATGCTGCTGGATCACGTGCGCGAGACCTTCTTTCTGCACCATCAGGTCAGCGACCCGATGGACGTCGCTCACACCAGCGTCGATCTGTTCATCAGCCGCACCCTCGCGCATTTCTGCGCGCCGCTGTTCGTGTTTCTCACCGGGCTTTCCGCCTGGCTGTATGGCGAACGACACGCGGGCAAGGGCGCGGTGGCGGGGTTTCTGTTCAAGCGCGGGCTGGTGTTGATCGCGCTGGAACTGACGCTGGTGAATTTCGCCTGGACGTTCCAGTTTCCGCCGACGGTGATCTACCTGCAGGTGATCTGGGCGATCGGGCTGAGCATGATTGCGCTGTCAGCGATGGTGGTATTGCCGCGCGGCATATTGGCGGCGCTCGGGCTGGCGATCATCGCGGGGCACAACCTGCTGGATGATGTGCATTTTGCTGTAGGTTCGGCCCTGCACATCCCGTGGGCGATTCTGCATGACCGCGGCTGGATCGAGGTCGGCGACAGTTTGCGCTTGCGTACCTCGTACCCGTTGCTGCCGTGGATCGGCGTGATCGCCGTGGGTTACGCCGCCGGACCGTGGTTTGGCCGCAACGCGAATGCGGAAAAGCGCGAGATCAACCTGATCGCCTGGGGGTTTGGCGCGTTGACGCTGTTTCTCGCACTGCGCGGGATCAATGGCTATGGCGAGAAGCCGTGGTTGGAGGGGGACACCACGGCGCAGACGCTGATGAGCGTTCTCAACGTCACCAAGTATCCGCCGTCGTTGCTGTTCATCAGCCTTACGCTGGGCGTCGGCCTGCTGGTGCTGGCCTGGCTTGAGCGTCAACAGGGGCGGGCATGGCTGCGACCGCTGCTGGTGTTTGGCGCGGCGCCGATGTTTTTCTATCTGCTGCACTTGTACGTGCTGAAGCTGCTGTATATCGGCGCGGTGGCGATCTGGGGCACCACCCAAGGCCAGTACTTCGGGTTCACCTCGGTACTGGGCCTGTGGGGCTGCGCCGCTGTGCTGACCGTTGGGCTATTGCCGGTGGTGAGCAGGTTCGCGGCGCTCAAGGCGCGACGCCGGGACATCGCCTGGCTAAAGTACTTCTGAGTACGGCCATGTAAGGACCGGCTTTAGCCGGGAAGGCGTCAGGCGTCGCGCTGCAAAACTCACGGGGCAGGCGCGGGCCTCTTCCCGGCTGAAGCCGGTCCTACTGAGTGTCTTGCATGCATCCAGTGAGACCTGCTGCGACGCTGACTGTGGGGCCGGCTTAGCCGGGAAGGCGTCAGGCGCCGCGCAGGCTGCGTTCCATCCGCGCCAGACCTTCTTCCAGCATCGGCCGTGGGCAGCCGAAGTTCAGGCGCACGAACTGGCCGCAGTCATCGCCGAATTCCAGCCCGTCGCTGAGCGCGACTTTGGCGTGTTCGAGGAAAAACTGCTGTGGGCTTTCCAGCCCCATGCCGGAGCAATCCAGCCACGCCAGATAGGTGCTCTGGGGCAGGTGCATCGTGATCCCTGGGAATCGGGTTTTGAGGGCCTCGGCCAGGTAATCGCGGTTGTCCTGCAGATACGCGACGACCTGTTCCAGCCACGGGGCGCCCTCGCGATAGGCCACTTCGGTCGCCTCCAGCCCAAGCGCGTTGACACTGTCCACCAGCCCCAGCCGCCCGGCGTTGAAACGCTGGCGCAGGTCGGCGTTCTGCACCACGGCGAACGCCGTTTTCAGCCCGGCGATGTTCCAGGCCTTGCTCGCCGACATCAGCGTCACGCTGCGCGCCGCGATCTCCGGGCTGAGGGAAGCGATCGGCGTGTGCTGACGGCCGTCGAACAGCAGATCGGCGTGGATTTCATCGGAAATGATCAGCGCATCCCGCCGCACGCAGGCTTCGCCGATAGCGAGCAATTCGTCGGGTTCGAAGACCTTGCCCAGCGGGTTGTGCGGGTTACTCAGCAGCAGCGCGCCATGGTCGGGCAGGTCGCGTTCAAGCGCCGCGATGTCCGTGGGGTATTGACCCTGGGCGTCGGCATGGAAGGGCAGATCGATGCGCGGCAGTTTCCAGTTGGCCGGCGCATGCAAGAGCGGCGAGTAGTTGGGCGTCTGCACCAGCACCGCGCTCGACGGCGAAACCAGCGCGTGGAGCGCCATGTTCACCCCAGGCTCGACCCCGGGCAGAAACACCAGATCCTGCGCCTCGATCTGCCAGCCGTAGCGGTCAGCGAGATGCTTGACCAGGGTTTCGCGCAACGCTTGCTGGGGCACGGAATAGCCCAGCAGCGGGTGCTCCAGCCGGTTCTTCAGCGCCTGCACAATGGGCGCAGCCACCGGGAAATCCATGTCCGCCACCCACATCGGCAGCACGTCTTCGGGGTACTGGCTCCACTTTTTGCTGCCGGTGTTCAAGCGCTGAAAAACGTTATTCAGATCCATGTTCTGGCCTGTCCTGCTCGAAAAAAGAGGCGATTGTGCCAGAGAATGCAGGGTTGGGTTTGCTGCCGATTTGCGGTTTGTAGGATTAGTCCGTAAATGCCGCTGGAACCGTCTTCTTCGTGTCTCCCCCTCTGGAGTCACACTTTGAAATGCCTCATCTTCGCCGGCCTCAGCCCTCTCTCATGGACGAGTTGATCCGGTTTCTGCGAACCGGTCAGGGGCGTATTTTCCTGCCAGGGACGCTCGCTCATGCTTACCGGATTGCCGCCTTTCTTCGATCACAGCCGCCATAAACTGGTTGTTCATCGCCTGCCCTTTTCGCTTGATGTGTTGGCGTTTGAGGGCGAAGAGCAGCTAAGTCAGCCATTTCTCTACCGTGTGGAATTCACCTCGGTTGAGCAGGACATTGGGGCTGAACGTGTGTTGGGGCGGGATGCGCAGTTCAGTCTGCATGCGGCGGCGCACACGTTGCCGGTGGCGATTCGTGGTTTGTCGGTGCCGTCAGTTGAACCGCTCCGTACGTTGCATGGGGTCATCACCGGGTTCAAGCAGCTTTCCGGTTCTGCTGATGAAGCGCGCTATGAAGTGACGCTGGAACCGCGCCTTGCGCCCGAAGAAATCGTCTTCAGCTGCAGCGGCGCGTTCATCCGCATCAAGGATGGCGAAATCGAGCTGGGCGCGCCAGGGAACATCCATCACCGGGCCGCTTACGTGCTAAAGGCCGATGCCACCACGCTGACCACCCCGGCGACGCCGATACCGCCGGGCTATTCCGCTGGCTACACCCTCAGCGACCCGATCAAGGGTTACGCCCCCTTCGCCCATTACCTGATCACCACCCAGGAGGGCGAGCGGTTCCCCGGCGTGACCGATAAGGACGGCAAGACCATTCCGGTTCACACGCTGTTGCCCGGGAACGTGGTGATCGAGTTCCCCAATGACAAGCCCGATGAGCAGTGACCACCGCTCAGCGGCCCCGTCGCCCGGATGGGCTGCGATCTGCATCGCAACGGCCACCGACACTGCGTCCGCCGCGAGGCAATCGGCCGCAACGATTTATCACCGCATCAAATCTTCAATCAGGAAGGACCCGGTATGAAAGACAGACAGCACCAGACGGACATCTTTTGCACCTACAAACCTGTGGCTATCGGCCCGCAGAAAACCCATTGGGTTGAATTTCAACTGGTGGACGAACTCGGCGAGCCGCTGGCTAATCTGCCGTGGCGGGCGACCAATCAGGCAGTGCGGGATGGCTGCGTTGCTGAGTACCCGGGGAGCACCGATGCCCAGGGTGTGATTCGACTTGAGGAGCTTTATCCACTAGACGTAACACTGCTAATGCCGGCGGCGCCGTTGGCTGAAGTCCTGCAACAGCGGCGGTTGCGCGCGGTGCGCCCGGAGCCCGAGCGGCCAGGTGCAAGTGACAGCAAACCTCTGTACGGAAAACAGCGTCCCGGGTTTTCGCCGGTGGAAAAGCAGGCGATTGAGCAGGGGCATGCCTATCACTATCTGCGAATAGGACAGTTGTGCGATGAGCTGCCGAAGTTCAATCCGCCCTGGTCAGAGCTGGATCCGCCGCCGGCTTATCATTTCCCGGACACTGAGTTTTCAGGGTTTACGGTGCAATACGAAGCGCTGAACTGCCGGCATGTATTGGAAGTTTGCCCGCTGCGTGCATGGTCGCTGGTGCTGCACGATCAGCCTGAGTACAGCTTGGCGAATGCGTACAACTTGGGGCTGATGAGCATCTTGTCGTACAGCAACCGCGCGGAAAATTTGTACGGGTCGCCTGAGTATTTTTTCGCGGAGCAGTGCCTTGACTTGTCGAGAACTCCGAGAATTTGGGACGGGGGGAGAAATTGGCCATGTCTGGTCACCGACGTGGCGTTTGACCTTCGTTACGAGCCTTGTTACGTAATGAATACGGCCAAAGCAGAGGTGCCAAAAGGAGATACGCAACTGTTCTACGTTAGAAACGCAACACATATGTTAGTGGCATGGCGGGGGACAGATTTTGACCGAATCCACGCCCCTGACCTCATCACTGACCTAACATTTCGTCCCGTGAAGTCTGGATCTCAGGTCGGGTGTAGTCCTTCTGTCCCGTGCGCAGATCTAGTGCCTGAGGGCAGTGTTCATTTAGGCTTCCGTGAGGCTTTCAACGCTGCACGGATCGTATATCCCAAGCGTTTCGAACAATATCTTCCAAACAGTATCGAGGGTAGAAATCTTTATGTGTGTGGGCACAGCCTAGGCGGTGCTTTGGGACTAATCCATGCAGCATCTTTAAAAGACAAGAACCCGCTGTTGTACACCTATGGCATGCCGCGCACGTTCACGTTGAGCGCGGCGAAGAGCTTGAGCGAAATTCGCCACTTCCGTCATGTTAATGACACCGACACCATTCCCAGCGTACCGCCCGAAGCTGCGCTTGATAACCATCTCTATGACCTTTACGGCCCTTTAGGCACGACCTTGGGTTTCGCTTGGTCAATGGGCCAAACGCTCGCAACCAATGTGATTAAATTCGGCGATCCGTATGGCCACCACGGCGAGATTGCCATGCTCTACCGCGTAGAGCAGCACGTGCAAAGCCGAGGCTCTTCTTACCCTGCATACCGTAGCAAGGATGGCCTTGGCGCACCTTACTACAACACCGTCAAAACCAGACTCCCGAAGCGGCCAAACCTTTACCTGGTGCCTAGTTTATGCAGAGCAGCAAATGATCAGGCCAAACAGTCGCAGCGCGCTCTAATGCGTTGCCTCACCCCCGAGGAAAAAGCGCGCTTCTTCCAACCTCATAAAAACATGAAGCCCGGTGGGCTGCTGGGAATTGGCAACCACATGATGGGTGAGTACATGACGCACATCACTCATCGCCTGCTAGCGGCGATCAACCCTGATCGTGAGCCACTGCTTGCTACGCAGGAAGAAATTAATCTTTTCGAGAAACAGATGAGCAAATACGGCAACTCCTCGCCGAAAGACGAACACGAACGCAATAAGCTGTTTCTTGCGATGCATCACGGGGTGATTGCGGCATTAGTGGTCACTCAAGAAATCGAGGGCGGAGTCGAAGCGCTCCAGCGTTTTGATGCGGTTGGAAATGTAATGGGAGGCTAATATGAATAAAACAGCTTCCCGATTAAAAATCTCAGTGTCTGCATTCGTGCTGGTGACATCTCTCAGCGGATGCGCGCAAGATTACAGCATGGCGCCGCCCCGAGATGGAGAGAAAGTAACCATTAGCCTTAAAGTACCTAAGGAACTAGAGCCAGAGGTCATGCGTGTGATGTATCGTTCAGCTAAATGCCCGCGGATTACTCACGACGGAGACGGCCGTCCCGAAACAATTGAAGGGTACAACGCCTTCGAAGTCTCGCTACATCGCAATGGGGCCGACGATCTCTATCGGACTGATCTTTTTGTAGATGGAGGTGGCGCATGCGAATGGCGTTTGAGCAATGTTGTATTTGGTGTGACATACCGTGTGCCCAACTCATTTGGAGAAAACGTGCTCACTGGGGCGGGAGGCGAGATAGTTGTTGTGTTCGATCACAATGATCCGCAACTTCGATTGCCGGGCGCTAGAACAGTCCTCGGACGCGATCTGAAAATTTTAAAAGATTACTACCCCTGGGTAAACGAGAGATTCACCGGCGGGTACGTAAAGCGCGCGAGTCTCTGTGCTGAGAATGGCGGGGATATTACATACATCGCTCGCGAGGCACGGAATATAGATTTCGAGCCTGTGCTGCACCCAGACTATGTGGTGACTTCGATAGCACCCAAGAAACATGCTTTTGGTGAATACATAAAGTTTCACTACCCGGATGGGACCGTAGAATCCGATGGAAGCTCGGTGCCAAACTTTCAAAAAATGCAGAAAATACGTTTGGCGGCGGGGCCAAAAAAATGAAGTCGCTCATTAGCCGAGAGCTTCCCGAGCTTACTAAATGAATAATTCACAGTCCTACTTAAGAGGCTTGCTGCTTTGGGCTGCGCTATCAATCTCGCTCACCGGATGCGCAAAGGACCACAGCATGTCTCCACTGTCAGATGGCGAGAAAGTCACGGTTACTATTAAAGTGCCGGAGGAGCTAGAACCTAAGCCAATGCTCTGTAAAACCGTTCTTCGTGATGCAGGTGGGCGGCCTGAACAGCTAGATGGTCACAGCGGGCACGAGGTAGAGCTCGTTCGTTTAAAGCACGGAAGGCCTGGCCGAAGCAAGCTGGCTCCTACAGTCAGGGGTACTTCGAAATAGTTAGCGGTGCCGAACTGCTTATAACAAATCACCGTAGACAGATAAGTACTCAATCCAACTAACCGAGAGTCTTCACAATTATGAAAGACATCATCCGCCTAGGCGACCTCACCACCCACGGCGGCGTCGTGCTTCAGGCATTCCCGCACACCGACCTCAACGGCAAGCCTATCGCCGGCGTAGGGCACAACGTCAGTTGCCCTTTATGCAAAGGTATTTTTCCCATCGCCGAAGGCAGCAGCACTTACACCGTGGACGGAATCCCGGTTGCACTGAACGGCATGAAGACCGCCTGTGGCGCGGCCCTGATCGCCAGTGGAGCGAAAGCCGCCGTCATCTGCTGATGATCGGCTTGCGCGGCCCGTCAACGGCCTCGCTAAAAATCCCAGGAGTAACCGACGGTGCAATGCCGTCGATTCTTGTCGCGAGAATCCTTCATTCAGATCCACTACGGACGCGAAACATAATCCGTAGGGGTGTAAGTGAAGTAATAGACCGGTTGTCGGGAACCAATCAGCCGTTATTAAACTTTCAGCGCCAAACCACTTGTCGGGTCCTATTTCGCTTTCATGAATTCGAGCTGGAGGCATCTCTCTTTATCTCTGTGCGTTCTGCTTAGTTGACAGATCGCCGCAATAGAAAGCTGAACGTGTCGTTAAACATCCTGATATCAAATTAGCCTGAGAAGGGAGTAACACTATGTTCCTGCACAATAAACGTCTTCAATACACGGTTCGCGTCGCCGAGCCTAATCCGGGCCTGGCCAATCTGCTTCTGGAGCAGTTCGGTGGCGCCCAGGGCGAGCTGGCCGCGGCCACTCGTTACTTCACTCAAGCGTTGGCGGAAGAAGATCCAGGTCGCAAGGATCTGTTGCTGGACATCGCCACCGAGGAACTGAGCCACCTTGAAATCATCGGCTCGATCATCGTCATGCTCAACAAAGGCGCCAAAGGCAAACTGGCCGAAGGCGTGCAAGCGGAAGGCGAGCTGTATCGAGACATCAACGGTGCCGGGAATGATTCTCACATCACCAGCCTCCTTTACGGCGGTGGTGCTCCGCTGGTCAACTCCGCTGGCGTGCCATGGACGGCGGCCTACATCGACACCATTGGTGAACCGACGGCAGACTTCCGTTCTAACATCGCCGCCGAAGCACGGGCGAAGATCGTTTACGAGCGCTTGATGAACGTGACCACCGATCCAGGCATCAAAGACGCGCTGGGCTTCCTGATGACCCGCGAAATCGCCCATCAGATTTCCTTCGAGAAAGCGCTGCACTCGATTCAGCCGAACTTCCCCCAAGGCAAGTTGCCAGGCATGCCAGAGTTCTCCCGGACTTACTTCAGCATGTCCAACGGCGAGCCGAACGTACGTGGGCCGTGGAATAACGACGCTGATTTCGAGTACGTGGAAAATCCAAAGCCGGCGGTGGATGGTGGTGACGGTACCGCTTCGGTCACATTGAGCGAGGACGACTCGGTCACCCTGACCATGATGAAAGAACGTCTGAAGTCTGATCTAGACGCCGATCCGATGACCGGCGCCGACCTCGGCTCGGGTCTGGCTCAGGGTAAAGCTGAGTAGAACTATAAGGGGAGGGTCGGTACGTAGCCGGCCCTCCCGACGATGTGATTAAGACCCACGTACAACATGGAGATTTCTGATGAATAAGTTATTAGAAGATTCGACGCTCAATGAAGCCGGGGAGTTGTTTAACGACACCGCTCAGCCGGACTTCACTTCATGTTTGACCCGCTTCGAAGCAGAAGCCGCAACGCTGGGGCGCGGATTCAGAACGGCTCTGTTTGTTCAGCAATTCAAAGCCGGACTGCTGCCAAAGTCCGTACGAGGGGTTGAAAGCCTCCATTAAGGCGCGAAGCTTCTGTGGACGATCCCATGAAAGCGTGCGCTGGCTAACCCGTTTCATCCCGCTGCTACCCCATCGATTTTGCCCGCGAAAGCGGGCTTTTTTGTCTCTGCTGAACGTGCAGAATTGGATCCCTGTACAGCAACCACAAGGCCCGTTATACGCAACATTGCGACAGGCTGGACTGATCCGCCATTACCCGCCAATGTATCGGCCTTCGCGCGTGAGCAATGCGTATTTTCAGGCCTGATGCACATCAGGAGAGGGAGCGGATTTGAATCAGCTAAAACGCCTTGAAAGCGGGATCAAGGGCTTCGACGCCGTGCTCAAAGGAGGCCTTGTTGCGGGCGCGTCATACATCATTCAAGGACGGCCGGGGTCGGGCAAGACGATCCTCGCCAACCAGTTGGGGTTCAACCACGTCCGGCAAAACGGCCGCGTGCTCTTTGCAACACTGCTCGCCGAGCCCCACGACCGGCTGTTTCATTTTCTCTCGACCCTGAGCTTTTTCGATCGCGGTGCTGTGGGCCAGAGCATTCAATTTGTCAGTGCATTCGACACCCTGGAGAACGACGGGCTGGACGAAGTCGTCAAGTTGCTGCGCCGCGAGATCGGCCGCCAGCACGCCAGCCTGCTGATACTGGACGGGCTGCTCAACGCGCGCTCCATGGCAGAAACGCCGCTGGACACCAAGCAGTTCATTTCCGAGCTGCAGGGTCATGCCGCATTCGCCGGCTGCACGGTGTTGTTCCTCACCAGCTCGCAACTGGACGATGGCAGTCCCGAGCACACCATGGTCGACGGCGTGATCGAGATGGGCGAAGACATGATTGGCTCGCGCACGGTGCGCCGGATCAAGATGCGCAAGACCCGGGGCAGCGGCGCGATCCCCGGCGCCCATGAGTTCGAGATCAACGAGCAGGGCATTTCCATTTACCCGCGTCTGGAATGCCTGCTGACCCGCACCGGGGCCATGCCCGAACACCCCTACGCCATCCTGAGCAGCGGCATCGACGGGCTGGACGCGCACATCGGTGGCGGTCTGGTCCGGTCCTCGGTGACGCTGATCATGGGCCCTTCAGGCGCGGGGAAGACGTCCCTGGGCATACAGTTTCTGAGCGGCTGTTCCGCGCAGGAGCCCGGCCTGTACTTCGGCTTTCATGAATCGCCGCAACGGGCGATGAGCAAAGCGCGTTCCCTCGGAAAGGACTTCGCGGGACTGGAAGCGTCGGGTGCGCTGCACATTGTCTGGACACCGGCCTCGGCGGGTCTGATTGACCGCGTCTGCTACGACTTGCTCGACAGGGTAGAGCGGCTGCAGATCAAGCGTGTATTCATCGACAGCCTCAACGCCCTGAGCCGCGCGGCCGCCGATCAGAGTCGGGTACTCGACGTCCTCGACACCTTGCTCGGCGAACTTCGAGCCCGCGGCGTCACGGTCATGGCTTCCTGGGAAGCACATCGGTTGTTCGACGATCAATCGAGCTTCCCGGCACCGGATGTCTCCGGCGTGGTGGATAACCTGCTGCTCGTCCAGTTCGTACAGCATCGGACTGAACTTCAACGGCAGGTTTCGATTCTGAAGATCAGAGACAACGCCTATGATCCCTCGCCACTTGAAGTCGTGATGAGCAATGCTGGAATCACCATGAAGAAGGTCTGAGATATGCGATTCGCAACGTGGGGGTGTTCAGAATCAGTGAGTTGCCTGATCAGGCGCCTGGCCCTTGCACCACCGTGGGCAGTGCCCCTCTGATGCCGACCATTCTGATCATCGATGATGAATACCTGATTGCCGATATCCTCAGCTTTGCGCTGGAGGATGAGGGCTTTCAGACGGTCGTCGCCGGGAGCGGAAGCAAGGCGCTGGACATCCTCGACCGCGAGCGCCCCGACCTGATCATCACCGACTTCATGATGCCCGGCATGACCGGCCTGGAACTCGCCGAGGCGATCAAGTCACGCGACGTGTACATGTCGACGCCGATCATGCTCATGAGTGGCGCCCAGGCCTACCTGGGGGCCGAGCGGCCGGACCTGTTCGATGAGGTGATCGAGAAGCCGTTTGATATCGACCAGGTCATCGGCAAAATTCACGCGCTGTTTCAAGCCCGCCGGTAGCACGCCTGTAACCCCGCCGGTAATTTATCCTTGCCTGATCTTTATTGTCGTTGAACGAATCGATTCGGCACAGGGTCGATACTGATAACGCTTACGAGATGGGCAGTGCAATGAATACCTGGTACAGCAAATCGTTGGGTGAAGGCACCGTCGTCTACAGCCGCTTACGGGTATTGAACGAACTTCGTCATCATGTGTGTCCCGACGCCCCTTGTCCTTATTCGCTTTATATGGACGCCGTCAGTGCGGAAACCATCGTGTTGTTTGATCCCGCCCAGATTGTGCTGGCCACTGCCTTCGGCGCAATGCCTTGCGCGCAGCCTCACATCAATGGGGTTCGCCTGATCGATCTTGAGTACCGCCCGCTGCCTGTCACGTTCCAAAGTGCGCAACTCTTCAGCTCCCCACGCACCCGCACGCAACCCCGGTTCATACACTGAGTGTCGTGCGTGATGAACCGTACCTTTGAATGTTGAAGCTGATAATAGAGATGAACGGGCTCCAGCGTGAGTGGCTCCACTGGCTGTCAGTGTTATCCGCAGGAGAATTACAATGGCTGTGACCGTCGTCAGGCTTGAAGGTGAAGACATACCCCTCGAACATCGGCAGTCGGGGGCAACCGCCGTCTTCCGGGTCAAGAATGATGAGGGCGCCGTATTTTATTTCGAAGATGAAGTGGCAGCGGCCCAGTCGGCCGTTGAGCTAAGCAATGCCGAGCAGAGCTGAATCATCAGCGGCTCCGGTTACTTGTACTGAGTGATTGTTCAGCAGGCTTATTATGGCATCGGCAAATTCCACCGGTGCTTCTTGCGGCACATTGTGGCCCACCCCCTCTATCACTTGCCGCCTTACTTGCCCGGCAAAGCCGCTCACCGCCGCACTGCCATCGCGTTTTGATGAGACGCCATCGTCTGCTCCCGCCAGAATCACCGTCGGCACTTTGATCAGTGGCTGTTGCGCGAGCCTGAATAAAGACATAGTCGGGATCGCCCGCCACCAGCCCGTAGCGATGGCGGTAAGAATGCGTCACAACCTGGACGAAGTCCGGATTGTCGAACGCCTGCGCCGTATCAGCGAATGTGGATTCGGCGAACGACCACGTCGGCGACCAGAGCTTCCACAGCAAACGGCAAAACTCACCTCGATTGGCCGCAAGGCCGGCGCGTCCGCGCTCACCGTGAAGGTAATACTGGTACCACAGGCGTCGCTCCGTTTCGGGTGGAGCCGGTGTGTTTGCAGCCGCGATGTCCTGAATGTTATAGCCGGGGTCGCAGCTGACCAGTCCCGTCACACGTTCCGGCCATAGCGCAGCCACCACACACGCGGCGCGTCCGCCCCAGTCGTAGCCGGCGAGAATGGCTTCGGGGATATTCAATGCATCCAGGAGTGCCAGCAGGTCGGCGCCCAGTGCCGCCTGGTCGCCCGAGCGAGGCGTGGCCGAATCGAGAAAACGGGTAGGGCCGTATCCCCTCAGGTAAGGGACGATGCAGCGGCAGCCAGCCCCGACAAGCTGCGCTGACACGTCGTCATAGGCGTGGATGTCATAGGGAAATCCGTGGAGCAGTACGACGAAGGGGCCCTCGTCCGGGCCCATGTCGCGATATGAAACATTCAGCACGCCGGCAACTATGTTCTTCACGGGATGACTCCGACAGACAAGTACAACCGAAGCCCTTGGCAATGCCGGGCTGAAGTGTGACGGCGGTAGTGTTAACTGATCAAATTGCGCGACGCAGAGTTGCAAGGCAACGAGGTGAGAATGATGAAGTCACCGATGCAGCGCCGCGGGCGCGTGCATCGGGAGAGCGGCAACGGGGCGATGGTCAATGACCCGTCCCCGTTGACACGCCGATCAGGAAACCCAGGATTCGACGGTGTCGGAACCGTGTTCGGCTTTCCATTCTTTCAAGGTTTTGTGATTGCCGCCTTTGGTTTCCACGACTTCACCGCTGTGCGGGTTTTTGTAGACTTTAACGGCGCGGGCTTTGCGAGTGGTCTTCTCGGGTGCGCTGGTGTTCTTGCCCTGTTTGGATCCAGTAGGGTGATCAAGAATCGAAATAATATCTTTCAGGCTCTTATTGTATTCGCCGAGCAGCGTACGCAATTTGCCTTCGAATTCGATTTCCTGTTCCAGGCCTTTATCGCCTTTCATGGCCTCGAGGGCAGCGAGCTGATCGGCAAGGTGACGTTCGAGCTGGCGGTATTCAGCAAGTTTAGACATTGGAACTCCATGTTTCGGTTTGTTGATACTGACGTGCGGCGTTAGCACTGGCGAACATTGGAGCGCACGGTGATTACTGGTGTAACCGTGGACACTGTAGTGCGAGTGGGTGCAGGGATGCCAGTACTAACCGCAAACTTTTCTGTCTTCTTTGCTGATGTGACTGCGCGGCTGTCAGTTTACGCGTCGCAGGCCGCTTTAAAACATGCACACCGATCACGCGTCGGCCAGCGCTGCACGCTGCAAGGCCGGGTTCAACGCAGGTTTCAATGCCAGGCCGCCAAACGAGGTGGTCGGATCTACATAACGCAGCGCCGATTTAATGTCTTTCCAGCCGACGTAGTTCATCAGGCTTTTAATATCCCAGCCGTTGCCGGACGCCCAAGTTGCAAATCCCCGGCGCATTGAGTGACTGCTGTATAGGTCATCAGGCAACCCGGCGTCTTTAAAGATGCGCCGCAACATCGGCACCAGGCTGTGGGAGTTGATGGCTTCCATCGACAGGTTGCCCCAGCGGTCGATCCGCCTGAACACCGGCCCTTGGGTCAGGCCGGCCACGGTGATCCAGTTGATATACGCATTGACCGGACAAAGTGTCTTCAGCGCCGGGGTGCGGAACGTAGTGCCCTCATGCTGACGGTCGCCCTTGGTGTACGGCAGGTAGAAACTGATGCCTTCGCCGGCTTGGGCCTGGGTGTTGCCGATGTCCAGCCTGGCCAGTTCATCGCCGCGAAACCCTCGCCAGAAGCCGATCAGCACCAGGGCGATGGAGCGTCGGTGACGCATCAATGCCTTGTGGTCGCCGCGCTGCCAGGCGGCGTTGGCCTCATTCTCCAGCCACGCGACCGCTTGTTCGAGATGCCGAAGCAGCAACGGCGCTGCCTGTTTGGTCTGCGCCGGGTGGACGACGCGAATGCCCTTGAGCAGCTGCCGCACAGTGGGCGTTTTGGTCGGGTCCGGAAAGCCTTGGGTGACGTGCCACTGGGCCAGCGCCGCCAGACGCTGCTTCAGCGTACTGATGGCGTGCTTATCGGCGTATTCGGCGAGGTAGCACACGATGTCGTCGCCTGTCGTCGGCAGGTAACCGCCCCAGACCACTTCGAAATGCTCGATCGCGGCCCGGTAGCTCCGGCGGGTGTTGGCGCGGGTGCCTGCTGACAGGTAACGATCTGCCTTTTCCATACATTCCTCACTCGGCGTGACACGGGCGCTTTGCTGGCTTTGATGGCCGCTTACCCGTCTGAAAAGCGATAAAGCACTATTATCGGCTGCTGGCAGAAACATTTCCACACAACGTTTTTACTGATAACGTAGCCTGTAATAACGTGTTACGTAACACGGTACGAAATCGTAGGAGGCTGGATGGCACGCGGAGGCATTAACAAGGCGGTGGTAGAGCGCGCGCGACAGGCGTTGCTGAGCAAAGGCGCTTACCCCAGCATCGACGCCGTGCGCGTTGAACTGGGCAATACCGGCTCGAAAACCACCATCGCCCGGTACCTAAAGGAGCTCGACACCCAGGCGCCGGCCCAAGCGTCGTCGCGCGAGCGCATGGGCGACGAGCTCAAAGCGCTCGTTGAAGGTTTGCTTGATCGGCTGACGGAGGAGGGTGCAGAGGTCGTCGCCCAGGCACAGGCGGACTTCGATGGTCAGCGGGACGCCTGGCAAACCCGGCTGGAAGCCCTTGAGCTGGAGCTGCAAAAGGCCCGGCGCCAGTGCGAATCCCAGCACGCCGCGTTGACCGAGCAGGGCGCCCAGCTGCAGACGACCCATTCTTCCTGGCAGTCGGAGCTCACGCGCAACGCTGGTCTGAGCCAGCAGTGCCAAGACCTCGAGCTGCGCGTGCAGGACAAGGACCTGCAAATCCAGTCCCTTGAGGAAAAGCATGTGCACGCCCGCGCGGCGCTGGAGCATTACCGCGAGGCCATCAAGGAGCAACGCGAGCAGGATCAGCGCCGTCACGAAGCCCAGCTTCAGCAGATCCAGCTCGAACAGCGAAAACTTCAAGAGACACTGGTCATCAAGCAGGACGAATCAACACGCCTGAACCGCGACAACGAGCGCCTGCTCGGCGAGATGCGTCAACAGGCCCGGGCGTTGGCAGATCAACAAGACCACACCCAGCGCCTCGCCACAGAACTCCGGACTGCGCAGATGTCCACCGCGAAAGCCGATGGCGCCCGTGAGCAACTGCAAGAGCAGTTGGGAGCTGTAAAATCGGAAAATAAATCCTCGGCGAAAGCGCTGGCACTGGCCAGTGAGCAACTGGCGCAGGCCAATCAGAGGCTTGCTGTTTTAAGCGAGGACAACGACAGCCTGCGCGCCCAGGTGCAGCTCATCATTGACACACCGCCGCCGATACAGACGTAAGCCACCCATTTGGGTCCAGTTCTGCGGAAAACCATGCCAAATCAGCCCATCGCACCCGTCGTCACGCCTGCAAGCTCCTCGACCGTCGCCCTGGCGCGGGGCTCGCTGTTCAAGTTCGTGTTTCTGCTGGCAGGCGTGTTTCTGCTGGCCGCTTACTTGTTGGCGTTCCTCGCCCATGACCTGGACCGCAACGAAGAGATCGAAAGCGCGTTCTACACCGAGAAAGCGCTGAGCTCCCTGCAAAAAACCCTGACCGTCACGGCCAGGGACTACGCGTTCTGGGGCGATGCCTACCGCTATCTGCATCTAAACGTCGACCCGGACTGGGCGTTTGTCCGTCAGAACATCGGTGCGACGCTGTTCAGCGATTTCGGGTTTCAAGGCGTGTTTGTCATCGATGACAGCGGTCGCACGGTGTACGCCGTGATCGAAGGGCAACTGGAAAAGGTTGATGCCGCACCGTGGCTGGGACAGGCCAGGGACCTGCTGCTGGCCAGGGCTCGGGACGGCGCCGAGACGGAAACCCCTGTCACCGCGTTCATTGACTTGAACGGCACACCTGCGCTGGTTGCCGCCGCCGCCATTACCCCTGGCACCGACCCAAGCGTCACTTCCGATGGCCGCGTGCCCTCGGTGCTGATCTTCGTCGACGTGCTCGACGACGCCAAGCTGGCTATTCTGGGCAAGGAATACGGCGTAGACGGGTTGCACGTTGCCACGCCCGACGAGCGCCATCAGGTATCGATCTTTCCGTTGGGCGAGGGCGGTGCCGCCGGCGCCTTGCACTGGACGCCACCCAAGCCCGGCCTGCGTCTACTGACCCTCGGCCTGCCGCTGATTGGTCTGGCCGCCGTGCTGGTGTGCCTGATGACCTGGGCCATCCTGCGCCGCACCACCGCGGCAGCGCGCTCCCTGGATGACAGTTACGCGTCCCTGCAAAACAGCCAAAGCGCACTCGCCACCAGTGAAGCGCGCTTTCGTGACGTGGTGGAAGCCAGCTCGGACTGGGTCTGGGAAATCGACAGCGAAGGGCGCTTCACTTACCTGTCCGACCGCTTCGAAATCGTGACCGGCCTGGACCGCGCGCAGTGGATCGGTGCCTTGATGGACGATCTGCTGCAGACCGAACTCGGCCAGGTGTCCCAATGGCTGGCGATCCCCAACCGTCGGCCCGACATCACCATTCAATGCCGCTACCTGGAGCCCTGCGGCCGCGAGCGCATCAGTCGCCTGTCGGCGCGGTCGATGGCGGTGGGCGGATTCCGCGGCACGGCCACCGATGTCACCGAAGAAGTGGAAGCCCGTCGGCGCATCGAGTTTCTCTCCCAGCACGACGCCCTGACCGGGCTGCCCAATCGGGTCCGGTTACAGGAGTTTCTGGACGGCAAACTAAAAGCGTTGCCGACCCTTGACCAGCCGCTGGTGATGTTGAGCATCGATCTGGACCGTTTCAAGCCGGTCAATGACCTGCTCGGCCACGCCGCCGGCGACCGCGTGCTCAATGACGTGTCAAGTCGGCTGTCCGATTGCGTGCGCCATGGCGATCTGGTCGCGCGGGTCGGCGGTGACGAGTTCGTGCTGATCCTCAGCGACGCCCAGACCCAGGAAGAAGTGGAGGCGCTGTGCCGGCGGCTGATCGAGTCCATCGAACGCCCGGTGCCGATCGACGACCAGGAAATTTTCGTCAGCGCCAGCATCGGCATCGCCATGGCACCCACCGATGCGCGGGACGCCGCCGAACTGTTGCGTTACGCCGACATTGCGCTTTACGAGGCCAAGGCCAGCGGTCGCGGCACCTGGCGGTTCTATGCCGGGGACATGAACGCCAAAATTATCGAGCGCAGGCGTCTTGAAAGCGACCTGCGTTATGCGATCAAACACGACGAGCTGCGCCTGCATTTCCAGCCGCGCTTTCGGATTGCCGACGGCGCGATGGTCGGCGCCGAAGCGTTGGTACGTTGGCAGCACCCCCAGCGCGGTCTGATTGCGCCGGACACCTTCATCCCCATCGCTGAAGAAAGCGGGCTGATCATCCCCCTCAGCGACTGGGTCATGACCCAGGCGTGCAGTGAAGCCGCGCGCTGGCCGAAACAGCTGTTCATTTCCATCAACCTGTCGCCTGCCGAATTCAAGCGCGGCAACCTGCCGGCGCGCATTCAGTCGGCCCTCAAGGCCACCGGCATCGAGCCGGCGCGGGTCGAACTGGAGATCACCGAGGGCGTGATGATCGAAGACGCCGTGGGGGCGCTCGATGTCATGCTGATGCTCAAGCAACTGGGAGTGCGCATCGCCATGGACGACTTCGGCACCGGTTATTCGTCGTTGAGTTACCTGCGCACATTCCCCTTCGACGGGCTGAAGATCGACCGCAGCTTCCTGACCCGCCTCAGCGAAAGCGAAGGCGACCGCTCCATCGTGCAGGCGATCGTCGGGCTGGGTCGGGCGCTTTCATTGACGGTCACGGCCGAGGGCATTGAAACCGCCGAGCATCTGCAGCTGCTCAAGTCAGTGCAGTGCGAAGAGGGGCAGGGCTATTTCCTCAGTCACCCGCTGACCACCTCGGACTTCCACGCGCTACTGGCCGCGAGAAATACGGCGGCGGCGGACACAAACGTATAAAGTGCGCGCGCTGTCCCGGCAGCGCCGCTTCCATCCCTCACACCCGCTGCCGCACCCGGCCACTGTTTATTTCTGGAGTGTTCATGACTCACCCGCGCGCTGTTTTCACCGAAGGCTCGGTGGCCCGGCACGTCATGGTGATGTCGAGCACCAGCGCGCTGAGCCTGCTTGCGGTGTTTTTGGTGGACATCTTCACGCTGCTCTACGTCTCTATGCTCCATGATCCGATACTGCTCGCCGCGACGGGCGTGGCGAAAGTGCTGATCTTCCTGAACAGCGCCGTCTCCAGCGGGCTGATCATCGCCGCCGCAACGGTGCTGTCCGAGCGGATCGGTCATCGCGCGTCGAAGGCGTCATCGCGGCTGGTCACCCACTTGATGTTGATGGTGGTGATCGCATCGGGGGCAGCGGCGGCGTTGCAACTGGCGCTGCTGGTGCCGCTCACCCGTTGGCTCGGCGCGGACGCCAGTACCTACGAAGCCGCGCGGATTTTTATCTGGCTGACCCTGCCGTTCAGCGTGCTGCAGTCGGCCATGCAGATGTCGGCGCAGATCCTGCGCACCGCCGGCGACAGCCGCCGCGCCCTGTGCGTCGTACTGTCGGGTGCGGCGACCCTGGCGCTGGCCGATCCGCTGTTCATTTTCGGTTTTGGCCTCGGCCTTGAGGGCGCGGGGATTTCCTATGCGCTGTCGGCGCTGGTGTCCCTCGGGCTTGGCATCTACTGGCTGCGGGCGCGACTGGCGATGCCGTTCTCTGTCCGCTGGCGACTGCTGCGCCTGCACACGCGCAAGGTCATGCAGGTCGGCTTGCCGGCGATGGTCGGCAATCTGGCCACGCCCGTTGGCCTGACCTATCTGGTCTCGTCAATCGGCGCCTATGGCACGTCGGCGCTGGCGGCCATGTCGGTGATGGACCGCGTCATGCAGTTGGCTTACTGCGTATTCTTTTCCCTGCCCAGTGCGCTCGCGCCGGTGCTGGGGCAAAACATCGGCGCCCATCGCCACGCTCGCGTCGCCTCGGCTATCGTTTTCAGCCGCAAGCTGGTGATTGTCTATGGCCTGTTGGTCTGGGCCGTGCTGCTGGTGGTGGCGACGCCGCTGGCCGACACCTATGAGCTGGAAGGCAGCGGGCGGGCGATCTTCCTTGCGTTCTGCCATGTCGGTGGCGGGCTGTGGGCGCTGATCGGGCTGGATTTTGTCGCCATCTCGATGTTCGTCACCCTGGGCCGGCCGTGGCTGGTGGCACTGTTCGCCTGGCTGCGGGCCACCCTGGGCACAGTGCCGTTCGTACTCGGCGGGATTCATCTGTTCGGCGCGGCCGGTGCGTTCCCGGCCATGCTCACCGGTAACGCATTGATTGCCGTGACTTCGATTACAATCGCGTCCCTGACGGCCAGGCGGTTTTTCCAGCGCCGGGACGACGCCCAGGCTGCGGCGTGAGCAGGCCATCGCCGTGCCCCGTTCAGGCTTTATCCGAATCAACGAGACAAGGTGTTATGACAGACGACGAATCAGGGAATGACTCGCCCGAGGTGGCCTCGCCGAAACGGCGTCGTGCGCCCAAGGGGGAAATGCGTCGTGCCGCCTTGCTTGATGCGGCAACGGTGATCTTTGCCCGCAACGGTTACTCCAGTGCGTCGATGAAGGATGTTGCCCAGCTCGCCGGCATCACAACCGTCGGCCTGCTGCATCACTTTCCGAACAAGGAAGCCCTGCTCAATGCGCTGCTGGAGCGGCGGGATCAGCGGGTGGTGTCGCGGTTCAGTGAACTGACCATGGAGATGACGCTGGAGGGGTTCATCAAATTCGTGCGGATGAGCATGAGCTTCAGCGTGCAGGACGCTGCCGAATGCCAGGCGGCGATGGTGCTCAATACGGAAAGTCTGTCCGAGGCGCATCCGGCCTTCGACTGGTACAAAACACGCTTTCATATCACCCACGAACATGCACGGGGGCATCTTCAGGCATTGATCGAGGCGGGGGAGGTGCGGCCGGACATCGACGTGAAGGCACTCGCTCAGGAGATGTTTTCGGTCATGGACGGGGTGCAGATCCAGTGGCTCAGGGCCCCGGAAGATGTCGACGTGATGGCCGTATTCGACGGCTATCTGCGCCGCTTGAAAAGCGACCTTCAAACTCGTCCCTGAGCTTGAAGTGTCGCCTGCAACGCCTGCTTAGGTTCCAATCAGCAAACTGACCGGATTACCCACTCAGTAGGTTTGCGACGCGCTGACCTGCACTGCCTTGCGCAGTGGCAGCGGCAGCGGGTTGCTGTCGCGGGTGGTCAGGTGCTCCGGGAACAGCGTGATCAAGGTGCGATCCAGCGGCAGGTCTTCGGAATCAGGCCCTACGAGGATCTTGAACTTGCCGGCGTCGACATCCCAGCTGTCCGTTTTCTCGACGTAATACGCCAGGGAGCGCGAATCGATCGGGATGCTCACGGTCTTGCTTTCGCCCGGTTGCAGGTAAACCTTGGTGAAGCCCTTCAGCTCTTTCTCGGGACGGTCGACCGCCGGGTTGTTCGGGTGGACGTACAGCTGCGCCACTTCGAAGCCCGCTTTGTCACCGGTGTTGGTCACTGTGAAGGTGACATCGACAGTGCTGCCCGGTGCCATGACGTTGGTCGACAGTTTCAGATCGCTGTAACCAAACGTGGTGTAGGACAGGCCGTAACCGAACGGATACAGCGGCTTGGCGTGCTTCTTGTCATAACCGCGATAACCCATGTACAGGCCTTCGCTGTAGGTCATCTCAGTCAGCGCATTGTCGCCACGGTAGGCAGCCGGATCCGGGTACGACGCGTAGCTCGGGTTGTCCTCGATCTTCTTGTCGACAGTGATCGGCAGCTTGCCAGACGGGTTGACCTTGCCGAACAGAATTTCGGCCAGGGCCTGGCCACCTTGCTGCCCCGGGAACCAGGCTTGCAGCGATGCGCCGACCTTGTTTGCCCACGGTTGCATGTCCGCCACACCGCCGCCGTGCATGACCACGATGGTGTTGGGGTTGGCTTTGGTGACGAAGCTGATCAGCTCTGCTTGCTGGTCAGGCAGTTCGAAGCCGTGGTCCGCACCTTCACCTTCGTGCTCATAGTTGGAGCCCGTGGCAATGACGACCGCGTCGTATTTGGACAGGTCCTTCGGTGGACGCAGCGCGGCCCAGCTCATCTGCACGCCGGTGATGCCACCCAGTGCCGGGATGAAGTTGCCCTGAACGCGTTGGTATTCAAGCTTCACGGTGTAGGGCTTGCCGGCCACCAGTGCGGCGGTTTTGCCCGACGTGGTCAACGCGTTGACCACGTCCGCCGCATACGGCTTGCCGTCGCTCTGCAAGACCAGCTCATCGTTGACCCAGAGTTTGTACGGGCCGTCCGCGCGGACCTTGAACACTTGTGCGCCAGAGACGGTCGGCTTGATGGTCGCCGTGTAGCGTGCCGAGAACGCACCGGGCGTCGGGCTGAAGCCAGACACTGCGGTGGTGCCGGCGTTGGTTTCGTTGGTGCCGGTGGTCCAGTTGAGGTTCACGCCGGGTTCAACGCGGGTCACCACCGGGCTTCCGGAGAAGCTGGTGTTGGAGAAGTACTCTGCCTTCACGCCGGCGTTGTTCACGTTGTTGCTGCCAACGGCCGGCTGATACCAGGCCGAGGCCTTTGGGTTCAGGCTCAGCTCGGGCAGGTAGGTGACGTTGGTGCTGCTGGAGGCCAATTGCTGCAGACCGCTCAGCTCGGTGACGTAGCTGTTGGGGGGCGAGTTCGCGGTGCCGAACGGCGATGCCGGCGCCTGATAGGCCCAGTCACCGATGACTGCGATCTTGGCATCGCGCGCCAGAGGCAGCAGCGGCTTGCCGGCCGAGGTGTTCTCGTTGCGCAGCAGCACGATCGACTCACGCGCCGTGTTCAGCGAAGCGCGCTGGCCGTACTCGGGGTGGTCCAGGGTCTTGGCGGTGTTGAGGTTTTCCTGGAAGTCATAGCTGACGATCGCGCGCAGGTTGCGTTTGACCTTGTCGTCGATGACGTTCTGGCTCAACTGGCCGCTCCACACATACGGCATCAGGTTGGCTTCGGTGAATTGCAGGCCCGACGGCATGTCGATGTCGGTGCCGGCCCATGCTCCTTTGAACGCGTTGTGAATCGCGTTGAAGTCACTGATCACGATGCCCTGATAGCCCCATTCACCCTTGAGCACTTCAGTGATCAAGTGATGGTTTTCACAGGCGTAATCGCCATTGATCTTGTTGAAGCCGCACATGATCGACGCGACGTTGGCGTTCTTCACCATCGACTCGAAGCCCGGCAGGTAAAGCTCGCGCAGGGTGCGCTCGTCGACCACGACGTTCAGCCCCTGACGGTTGGCTTCCTGCTCGTTAGCCAGGTAGTGCTTGCCGCTGGCCTGGATGCCTTGCGCCTGAATGCCGTTGACCACAGCCGGAGCCAGTACGGCGCCGATGAATGGGTCTTCGCCGCTGGCGTATTCCGCCGAGCGCCCGTTATACGGCGTGCGGTACAGGTTGACGCCTGGGGAGAGCATTTGCTGGCCGCCGGAGATCCGCGTCTCGTACGCAATCGCGAGGCCGAATTCCTTGGCGCGGTTGATGCTCCAGGTCGCCGCGAGCGCCGACTGGGATGGGTACTGCGCACCGAATGTGGCGTTGTTGACGTGCACGCCCATGGAGGAGTCGTAGGCAGTGGTGCCCTTGATGCCCCACTTGAGCAGCGACGGGATCATGTGGCCGTCGTCGACGCGGGTGAAGTTGATCTTTTCGGACTGATTCATGTTGTCGAGGATCGAACTGACCCGTGCTTCCACGGCGTTGCCGGTGGCGGGCGTGACGGCCGCCAGTGCCAGGTTGGCTTGCAGCACGCCAAGGGACAGCAGGCTCAAGGCCAGAGTGTGTTTGAAAGCTGACATCGGGAAGGCGCTCACTGATCGCTGACGAAGGTCGGACGGCGGGGTGCGTGGGTCGGTCATGGCTTCTGCACCAGAGCGGGCGCATCACCGGTGTCGACCGGCGCATCAAGCACGGCGGAGGAAGTCTGGGTGGTCTTCACGGCTACCTTGTCGACGCCGGAAAGCTGGTCGCGCTGTTTTTCAACCTGCGCGCGCACTGCTTCGGTCGCGTTTGACGTTTGAGTGTTTGTGGAGTCCGCCGCGACAGCAGCAAAACTGCAGGCGCCGAACAGCACGACGCTGAAAACAGACAGCATGGGTCTAGTCATCGATTGTTTCTCGATTGATGAGGTGTGGAAATTAAATGAACGCGCAAACCCGACCTGTAGAAACAGGACGAACGTTAAGTCCGGGGAATCTACTGATTAGTTCAGCGTTTGCAAGACTATTTTTTAATTAGACGAGCGGTGATGGAAAAGGCGGGTTTGGCAGGGGGTTGAAGCAGCCGGCAGCGCTGATCGTCAAACAGATACTTACGATTATCCGCAATATATCACCCCTATAATCCATTAAATCGGAGGAATATTGCCTGTAAGCCCTGCTTTGCTCGGTTAATATTGCGATGTGGAAAACCTAATTGCTATTAGGTTTAGCTTGCTGGTAAGCTCTTTCAGCGCTGAGTAATCCTCGACAAATCAGACGACTGCATAGCCGCCTTAGTTGCCGATGCACACTCGCCAGCTTTGGCGGTTAATAGCTTTTTCCTCTCGATTAATATCTTTTGCTCTAGCGCCACACGTTTAAGTTAACCCGATTGAAAGCTGCTGCAGGAATACGTCGCGGCCAATTACGCGTGGGCGTCATTAATAGTGCGCCCATTCATTACGATGACCGTCAGCCTATGCAGTTGTTGAAGGGTTCGACGCACCACAAGCCCTGCGCTTGACGTCTACCAAGGTGTTACAAAGTTTTCCGGGTCGTTGGGTGTGGGCGTTAACATGGGCGAGCACGCTTGCGAACGGGTCGCTCGACACGCCCGCCCACTTCCCACACGGGCGCCATCACCGGCCCCAACACGGAAAACCAACAATGATCTTGAGAGTGACTGGGGCGGTGATGGCGATCTTCGCCATTGCCCTGCTGTACATGGGTGCGCAACTGGTGGCCGTCGGGGGTTCGGCGGCGTACTCGATTATCGCCCTCGCAGTATTGGCCTCGGCGGTGCTGCTGATGCTGAAAAAGCAATCGGCGCTGACGGTGTATGCGCTGCTGATGTGGGGGATTCTGATCTGGATCGTCTACGAGGTCGGCTTCGACAAATGGCAGTGGATTCCGCGCGGCGACCTGTTCGCGCTGTTGGGTCTGTGGCTGGCGCTGCCGTGGGTGGTGCGCCCGTTGTACAAGGCGCAGAACCCGGGCGACACCCGCCGCTTCCACCCGTTTCTGGGTGGCACCGTCGGCGTGATGGTTCTGATCGTCCTGGCGGTGATGTTTTACGACCCGTACCCGGTGGCCGGCAAGATCGACACCCCCCTGGCGAAGCGCAACACGGGCGAAGCCGGTAATGATTGGGTTGCCTATGGCGGCACCAACGACGGCCAGCGTTTCTCCAGCCTCGACCAGATCAATGCGGGCAACGTGAAGAAGCTCTCGGTGGCGTGGGAATACCACACCGGCGATCTGCGCGATGCCGCAAAAGACGCCGGCGAGTACACCTTCGAAGCCACACCGCTGAAGGTCAACAACCGGGTATACGTCTGCACCGCACACAACGAAGTGCACGCGTTGAACCCTGAAACCGGCAAGCTGGACTGGAAATGGGCGCCGGAGAAGAACCGCTCGTACCTGCAGCAGCATCAGACCTGCCGTGGCGTCAGCTACTACGCGCCTGCGACAACCGCCGCCGATGCAACGCCAGCCGTTACAGCAGTCCAGTGCGCTAAACGCATCATCACCGCCACGACTGACGCGAAGCTGGTAGCCCTCGACGCCGACACCGGCAAACTCTGCAGCGATTTCGGCAACAACGGCGTGGTCGATCTCAGCGCCAACATGGGCGAGATCCGTCCCCACGCGCTGATGCAGACGGCCGCGCCGCTGATCGCCGGTGATCGGGTGATCGTGGGCGGTTCGGTGATGGACAACGGCTACAACGACGGCAACCCGTCGGGTGTGATCCGCGCCTACAACGCCGTGACCGGCAAACTGGTGTGGAATTTCGACCCCGCTAACCCGGAGATGACCCAGCCCGTCGCTTCTGACCAGACCTATCCGCAGGACACACCGGTGGCGTGGGGCACCCTGAGCGCCGACATGAAAAACGGCCTGGTGTTTGTGCCGTTCGGCAACGCCTCGCCAGACGAACTCGGCATCAACCGCGACCCGAACAGCAACACGGAAAAATTCCGTGACACGCTGGTGGCGCTGGACTTGAACACCGGTGCATTCAAATGGAAATTCCAGTCCTCGAACAATGACCTCTGGGACCGCGATAACCCGTCGCAGCCGACCCTGATGAGCGTGGGCAAGGAGGGCAGCAAGCAACCGGCGCTGATCCTGCCGACCAAAGTGGGCAACATCTTCGTGCTCAACCGACTGACCGGCGAGCCGATCGTCCCGGTCGATCAGGTCAAGGTGTCGACCCAGGGCGGCGTGCCGGGCGAGCATTTTGCGCCGACGCAGCCGGTGTCGAAGATCAACTTCATCCCGGAACCGCTGAGCGAGAAATCCATGTGGGGCCTGACGCCGTTTGATCAGATGTCATGCCGCACGACCTACAACACGCTGCGCTACGACGGCAACCCGTGGACGCCGAGCACCGAGCAGGGTTCGTTGATCTTCCCGGGCAACATCGGGGCGTTCAACTGGGGCTCAGTGGCGGTTGATCCGGATCGGCAGATCCTCATCGCCGCGCCGGTGCGTCTGGCCTACACCTACCACCTGATCAAGCGCACCCCGGAAACCGCCGAGAAGCGGTTGTTCACCCAGGATGGCACGGCGTACTGGAACGAGAACTTCAAGGGCGACTACGCCATTCGGATCAAGCAGTTCGCTTCGGCACTGGGCGTGCCGTGCATTGCGCCGCCTTGGGGCCGCATGGTCGGCGTTGACCTGACCACCGGCAAAACCGAGTGGATGCGCCGCACCGGCACCACCCAAAACCTCAAGACCAGCTTCCTGCCGGGCCGCTTCCCGATTGGCTTCCCGATGGGCATGGTCGCCCACGGCGGTCCGCTGGTGACGGCGGGCGGCGTGGTGTTCCATGGCGCCACGGCGGACAACTTCATCCGCGCGTACGACATCAACACCGGTGACGTGCTCTGGGAGAAGGAGCTGCCGGCGGGCGGTCAGGCGATACCTTCGACCTACATGGGCAGCGACGGCAAGCAGTACGTCGTCATCTCCGCCGGCGGGCACGGCTCACTCGGCACCACGTTGGGCGACAGCGTGATCGCGTTCCGTCTGGACTGATGGGCTGAACGTATGACCAAGGCCGTGACGCAGTGGTGCGTCACGGTTTTTTTTTGCGGACATTAACCGCAAGCCCTCGGCGCACGTACATTCCGTAGGAGCGTGGCTTGTCCCGCGATCGGCCGGGGACCGGTCGTGAAACCTTTGCACGCGATTCGCCTGGCGGAATGCGGCGCCTTTACTGCTGCCGCTGCGCGCCAGATCGCGGGACAAGCCACGCTCCTACAGGGGATGTCGCCACATCGGGAAGGGTCGGCTTAACCAATGGATGGGCAGTTTTGGCTGCGCCGCGGTCTGCCCCCAAAACACCGTGCTGCGAATCACGTCTGGCAGCGCCGGATTTGTTGGTGGAAATCACCGTGGTAGCCGCGGGCTGAATCCGCTGGCGCTGTGAATCAACTGCGCCGGTCCGGGTTTATCCCCGGCCCGGCGTTGTCGCTCAAGGGCGAACAGCCGCTTCGGCGGAGTTGTTCACCAAGTGGTTTTGGGTCGTGCGTCGCTGCTGCGTGATCAGCACTTGCGGCACCGATGAACAGTGGTATTTGATGCCCCGTCGGGTTGGCATCAGGGCCACGCTCTCCATGCACTCCGCCTTGGTTGAATACGCCGTCGGCTGGCTCTCGTCCAGACATCCTTCCGCACCGGAACACATAGTCATTACAACCACAAAGATGCTCTTCATTGCTCTCATTCCTTTTTGGCAAATCACGGCGCGGGACAGCGGGTGTGCGGCGATTTTGAGGGCAGGTGCTGGCAGAAGGCAATGCGGTGGAAGTGCGTTTCGTCGGGAATATGACGCTTTTGGGTTTTCGATGGATTAGAGGGTAAACTTGTAGTCGGTAAATTGACGTCACGTTTTTTAAAGAGGGCCGATTTGCGTAAGTCTGGCGTCACGTAAGCGCGCTGGCGTGGGGCTTTTGAAACCTACTTAGATATCGCAATCGGGCTCGGGCTCAACAACGCGCAACCAGTGCCAGCGTGCCTGATAGCTCTGCGCCTTTTTGCGAAACAACTCGGGCTGCGGGAAGTTTGGGTTCATGCGCAAAAGCCCTTGTTCCAGTTCCTCCAATCCGTGGGGCGCGTAGAGCTCGCCAGTGTCGAGGTGCAAGCCGACGCAGGTCGAGCAGATGAGGAAGCGGTCGATGCCGTCTTTCGCGGCGTGAAGGGCAGGGTAGTCATTGCCAAACCGCTCTGCGAACCACAGGTGCACGCGCGCCTGGTTACGCAGCTCGACCTTGACGTCCAGATCCTGAAAAAGCGTCTGTGCAGCAACAATGGCGCGGTTCTCCGCCTCCCATGAAAGGTCCTCGTCGAAATAGAACACGTCGTAATCATTCACGCCCCAGCCCGCCGGACGATCAGATAGCCGATTCCAGACCGCCTGGAACAGGCAGCCCGCCGTGAGCATGGTTTGGTTGAGTCCCAAGGATGGCAGTCGCTCGACAAGTTGAGCGTTAACCGGGTTGGACAAGGCCAGATCGATGAGGGCGGAGGCGGTCAGTGTCATTCCTGGTTCCTGGGTGGCGAAGCATCGGTATCGCGCCTTGCTCAATAAAAACCGATCAGAACGGGCCTGCGCTGGTGAATTTACCGCCGCTGTTTGTGCGGTCAAGCAGCGGCAGAACATCCCCCAGTGCATCCACGCTGAAGACGGGCGCAGTTTCCGAGTGCGGCCAGGGGTGAAACCCGCTTAACCACACTGCTTTCATGCCAGCTGATTCAGCGCCTTTGATGTCGTTGATCGGATGATCGCCCACATACATGCATTCGCCTGGGTCAAGCTTCAGCAATTGAGCTGCCTTCAAAAAAATGCGCGGATCAGGCTTTCGCCAGCCTGTCGCCTCCGAACTCACCAGCTGCTTGACGTGTTGTGCAAAGGGCAGGCGGGCGACTGTGCGCTGGCGTGATCGCTGGGTGCCATTGGAAATGATAGCGACGGTGATGTCTTGTTCAAGCAGCGCTTCGATCAGTATCCCGGCGCCCGGCATCTCGATGGTTTGCGCCGGGAAATGCTCGACCCAGTGCGCAGCCAGCTCCGGCACGTCCACCGACAGCCGCCATTGCAGACGTTCACCCAGCGCTGTCGCAACAGCCGTTCTGATGTTGGGATAAGGGCTGTCCGTTGGAAGATAACCGCCGTTGTCCTGAGCGGCTATCAGGTCAGCGATGAGAGCGAAATCATGGGTGCCGAGGTGGGAAGCGTACTCGCGCACAAACACTTCAGCGTAGGCTTCGATGCTTTGCCGACGGTGGACCAGCGTGTTGTCGAGGTCGAACAAAACGGCTCGGATCTGCATGGATGGGTCAACTCAACATGTCGTATTCAAAAGATCTGATTTATTGGATCTTGAACACCACCGGCGGCGTTGGCATCCCTCATATGAATAAATTAGCCTGCTTTATCAGTGCATCCTAAGGGAGTCTCAAATGCTCATCGTTTTCAGTGGTCTGCCCGGTACCGGGAAGACGACCATCGCCAAGGGTCTGGCCGCGACGCTGGGTGCCGTTTATGTGCGCATCGATACGATTGAACAAGCCCTTCGTGATTCGGCGGATTTTGCGCGGGATGTGGGCCGCACGGGTTATCTGATCGCCCACGAGTTGGCGGCCAGCAACCTTGGTTTGGGCGGCACGGTGGTTGTCGACTGTGTGAATCCCGTGGTGGAAAGCCGCAGAGCGTGGAGCGCCATATCCTCTCGCTCTGGCGCGCCATTGGTGAATATTCAGGTCATCTGTTCCGACATGACGGAGCATCGAAGCAGGGTGGAGACCAGGCAGGTCGATATCTCGGGGCTGACGCCTCCCACTTGGCAATCCGTTATGAACCATGACTATGAGCCTTGGGACACAGAACCCTTCACCGTCGACACCGCGCTCAATTCCCCGGCACAGGCATTAGCGGCGATTGCCGACTACTTGAAACGGTCTGATTTATTCACCACTGGCCAGGGCTAACGGCGCTGTCGTGGCGTTGAACACCTTCGCCGTGGTCAGCATTTCGGGAAAGTGGTGATCAGTCTGAATTCATGAGCATCGCTCAGTGCTGTTAGTCACGGGGCCCTGTAGTACATCACTACCGCGTGAATTAGGTTGATGAGGAAATCTAATCCACCCATGAGCTCGCCCATGCACCCAGTTGCAGCAATCTCGACGCTGGCGATGATGCTGATGCTCGCCAACGCTCAGGCGGACGACAGCACACCCGCCATGACGCTCGTCCCGAACGGCTCGCAATCCTCGATCCTCGGGAGCACGGCGATGTTCGTCGGCACGGTGCGCATCGATCCCTTGGTCTCTGCCCATGAGCCGTCCCGGGTCTCGGCGGCCTATGTCTCGTTCGAGCCGGGGGCGCGTTCCGCCTGGCACACGCATCCGTTGGGGCAAACGCTGGTCATTACCGCAGGCACGGCCGGGTGCAGCAGCAAGGCAGGGAGAAACAGGTGATTCGTCCGGGGGACGTGATCTGGACGCCGCCCGGCGTCAAGCATTGGCACGGGGCCACGGCCCGGACAGGCATGACCCACATGGCGATCCAGGAATCCCTCGATGGGAAGAATGTGGAGTGGATGGAGCCCGTTTCCGATGTGCAGTACAAGGCGACCCGATGATCCTTGTGTTTGCCAGCAGGTCTAGTAGGGCCTGAGCACGTGGCTTAGACCTCTGTACTGCTGAGCCACCCTCAGTTCACTAATGACCTACGCTCATCTAAGGCCTGCGGCGAACCCGGATATACTCCGCGCAACGCGCGTATTCGGGTTGATGGGTCCATCCGTTGCCGCTTCGAGACAACCCTTGCGTAGGTAGATGATGCAGCTCACCCGTGCCAACCTCGCCGATTTTATGTACTTCCTGGCCGTCGCCCGGCATTTGAGTTTCAGCCGTGCGGGATTGGAAGTCGGCATCAGTCCTTCGGCCCTCAGCCATGCGATCAAGGCGCTGGAAGCCAGGCTTGGCGTGCGCTTGCTGAACCGGACCACCCGCAATGTGACGTTGACCGCTGCCGGTCAGGAGTTGCTGGCGTCGATTCGTGAGCCCATCGACCGCATCGACCAGGCGATGGAAGTGCTCAACCGTTACCGGGACGAGCCCACGGGTAGGATCAAGCTGAATGTGTTCAGCGACGCCGCCCTGTTGCTGCTGGCGCCCGTACTGCCGCTGTTCGGTGAGCGTTACCCGAACATCGAAGTGGATATTTCGATCTCCAACAGCATGGTCGATGTGGTGGAAGGCGGCTTCGACGCCGGCATGCGCTTTGGCGCGACGGTGCCTGAAGGAATGATCGCCCACCGTCTGTCCCCGGACGTGCGCTGGGTGGTCGCCGGCACACCCGACTACCTGCGCAAATGGGGCACCCCCGTTCACCCTGAGGACCTGAAGCAACACCGCTGCCTGAAGTTCAAGGTCGGCACCGGCAAAATATTCGATTGGGAATTCGAGAAAGAGGGCGTGCAACTCGCGATCCCGGTGTTCGGTGGCGTGATTCTCGACGAGACGCGAATGGCGATTGCATTGGCCTGCGCGGGCAGTGGACTGATTTACGCCGCTGAACCGATCCTTGCGCCTTACGTGAAAAGTGGTTCCCTTGAATTGGTGCTTGAGGACTGGGCGTCCGTGAGTCCGGGGTTCCACATTTACTACTCCAGCTATCGCCAACAACCGCTAGGGCTGCGTCTGCTGATCGACATGATCCGGGACATCGCGCCGTTAGGGTGACCACGACGGCGAGGCCCCTTGTTTCTCTTCATTAGTGAGCATTGCTCATGACCGCATCACACGTACCCCGATAGGCGAGGGCTGACGTCGCCTGTACCGTGACGCCACTCAATCCATCAAAACCGGCCCCTGTCGCACATCACCCTGGCGTGAGGCGATGGCATGGGCCGGACACGTGTCGAGGGTATGAATGCGTACTGCTGAGCGACAAAGAGCCGAGCCTGAAATCTCCAGGCCTGATCGAGGTGTGTGGAGCGCCGTGGGTGCGATGGCCATGTGCGTGTCCATGCTGATCTCCTCCGAGTTCATGCCGGTCAGTCTGCTGACACCGATTGCCTCCGACCTCGGGGCGACCCAGGGGATGGCCGGCCAGGCAATCTCGATTTCGGGCTTGTTTGCCGTCGTCACCAGCCTGTTCATGTCCGTCATCGCCGGGCGCATTGATCGTCGATACGTGTTGATCGGCTTGACCACTCTGATGCTGGCCTCGTTGATCCTGATTGCCGAGGCGCCGAGCTTCCTGGTCCTGATGATTGCGCGCGCCGTGCTGGGGATCGCCATCGGCGGGTTCTGGGCACTGTCCACGGCGACGGTCATGCGGCTCGTGCCTTCCGACACCGTGCCCAAAGCCCTCGGCATCATTTTCACGGGCAACGCCATCGCCACGGCATTTGCTGCGCCCATCGGCAGCTACCTGGGCGGCATCATCGGCTGGAGAGGCGTGTTCTGGGGACTGGTGCCGCTGGTGCTGATCAACCTGCTGTGGCAATGGATCAGCCTTCCGTCCATGCCGCCCAAGTCGGCGGGCTCGGTCCGTCAATTGTTTGCGCTGCTGCGTCGTCGCCACGTGGCGTTCGGCATGATGGCTGTGATGTTGACCTTCGCCGGGGCGTTCTCGGCCTTCACCTACTTTCGACCCTTCCTTGAAACCTACACGCAGGCGACGACCCCGCAGCTGTCGCTGTTTCTGTTGGGGCTCGGTGTCGCAGGTTTTGCCGGCACCTATGCGGGGACGGCGCTGGTCAATGAGCGGATGTATGCGCTGTTGCGCTGGCTGCCCTTGCTGTTGGCGGCGGTGACGCTGTTGATGCTGCTGTTCGGCCACCTCAAGCCTGGGGTCGCGGTGGCAATGATCTCCTGGGGCGGGCTGAACGCCGCGATTCCCGTGGCCTGGTCAACCTGGCTCAGCAAAAGCGTCAGTGACGACCCGGAAAGCGGCGGGGGCTTGCTGGTCGCAGCGATTCAGCTGTCGATCATGGTCGGTGGCGCCCTGGGCGGCCTGCTGCTGGATCACGTCTCCATTGCCGCGACGTTCATGGGCGCTGCCGCATTGCTGGTGCTGGGGGCGTTGATCGTCGGGAATGGCAGTCGCTTGCGCGGCTAAGCCGGTTTTAAGCGCTTGCGCCCTCGCAGGCAGTGCCTCATGGGTGGCATCCAGACATCCGCTGGATGACACCCTCGATTCGGTTTGCAATGCGTAAAGGACTGATTGGCTGATTAAAGGCAAGGCACCTTGCCGGCTTGAGCCACCGCAACGCCACGACTGTCCATCAGCGACACCTTGACCTCGGCGTCTGCTCGGCTCTGTACCAATGTATAGCGCTGATCGGCCGCGAAGTTGGCGTAATCAAGCGTCGCCGTGCAACGACGATGGCTATTCTGATAACCGATCATCACAATCCCCAGTTCCATCGAATGCTTGCCCGGTGAAACAATGAAGTGATTCAAACTGTTGGCCTGATTGCCGTCGAGACGTCTTGCGATCATGTCATCTCCCGCGTGGGCCTCGATATCGACGATGGACTTTCCAGGTTCAGGGCGTGTTGTTCCAGTGGCACAGCCGCCGAGCACCGAGACCGTCATCAAGGCGGCAAGTGTCTGTAGTTTCATGGGTTACCTGTTAACTAAGAGTGTTAAGTATTTAAAGCAAACCCCTGTTCGTCAGCGACGGCTGAACATGACGACAGGCGCCGCCATATTCAAATCGCAACGTGGGTGGATTCGTTATAAACGCGTTATTCGCATCTCGGCCGTCATGACGCGCTGACGTTGGGGATAAGTGATCGGAGGTTATTGTTTCGAAAAACTGATGCGTGCTGCATCGCTGCCAAATACGCGGGCCAGTTCGGCAGGGTCGTCGATGCGGCCCAGCCGAGTGTAGGAATACGGCGAGGTGAAAGTGACGTAGAACGCGACGAGGGTGCGTGCCCCGTACAACATCAGGTCGCCGCTGTGGATCGTGCCGGGGCGAATCGGATTCGTCGGCAGCGATGTCGGCAGTTCAGCGTGTTTCTCGTTTTGATTCAGGTCAGGCATATCGATGGAGAGGGGGAGAAGGGCGGCAAACTCCCGTGCTGCCTGCGTATCAGCCAGGGTAATCGCGAAGCGCTTGTCGCGAACAGTCATCCAGATACGGGATTGTGCCTGCTGCACGATGGCTGAGGTGGCTGCCGGGGCAGGGCCCACGTTATTCGCAGGCGAAGCATTGCTTTCGCTCAACGCTGTCAGGCTGAAAAGAAGTCCAAAGGCCCGCGTCAGCCCCCTTGCGCCCCCGACATGAGCTTGAGTGAACAGGGCGAATCGGTTGTCGCGCATGCTGTGGGGCACCTTATGCAGGGAGATGATTCAGGGGCAAGTTAATCAGGGATGAGGGAATCAAGTGGTCAGCGATATCATCTATTTCGCCTCCCACCCAAGTGGGATGCCTGATGTCACAACACTCTACGCCCGGGTAAGTGGCTGAACTAGGCGGAGCTCCAACATGCTTCTGTGAACAAACCTCACCAATGCCGGAAAGTTGGTGGGCAGAGCGCTGCCGTTTTCCCTGGAAGACCCTTTCAATCGCCAGTTCTTTATATAAGTGTTAATCGGGATGTTGATGATGGTCGCTCTCTGACGAGCCCTGATCCCATCATCCTGCCAATGCGCTAGCAGGAGGGGTCAGGCAGTTTCCGCATCACACCGCACCAAAAAAGTCCCCGGTTTTGCAGTGCGGCATCACCGGGAATCGCCTGGTCGTGGCCGGCGGCAAGGGCAGGGCAGGCATCCTCGGCGGTCACGCGACAGTCATAAACCAGACGGAAGGCAGAGGGGGTGACTCAAGTTGCGACCCACTGGGCAGATAACGGTAATGTCAGTTACATGCGCAGCATTGTTCAAGGATCGAACCCATGACCCAGCGTCAATCCATCCGCATCCCCCTTTCCGCTCAACCGCGCTTTCTCTGGTTCGCTTTCATTCCGGTCGTGCCTGCCGTTGCATGGATACTCGTCCAGGCAACCTCTCTCCCTAACCTCATTGCGTGCGCGGCACTGATGCTGACCGGCCTCGGCGCAGGCGCCTGGAGTGCTGTTTCCCGGCGTGACGCGGTGCTGCGAGCCATTGCGCTGGAGCAAGGGGATCAGTCAGCGGCGCACGCGGCCAGCAACAGCATGACCTCGCAGGTACAACTCAATGAGGTATTGCTGGGAGCGATGCCCATCTGGGCTCGGCAAGTGGAAAGCTCTCGGCATCAGACAGAAGAAGCGATTGTGAATCTGACCAATCGTTTTATCGGGATTGCCGCGCGATTGCAGGAAACGGTTCAGGCTTCCCAGCGCGCTGCCGGCGAACTGGACGGGCAAACCGCCGACGGAGCGCTTGAAGTGCTGTCCCTCAGCGAAAGCGATTTAAGCCAGGTGATCAATTCGCTCAAAGCCGCGCAAACCAGCCGCGACCAGACCCTGGCCCAGGTGCGCGGCCTCACCGCTTATACCGGCGAACTGCGCACCATGGCCGCTGACGTGGCGGCGATTGCCGCGCAGACCAACCTGCTGGCACTCAACGCGGCCATTGAAGCGGCCCGTGCAGGTGAAGCCGGTCGCGGCTTCGCCGTCGTGGCCGACGCGGTGCGCAGTTTGTCGAGCAAATCCAGCGAAACCGGCCAGCAGATGTCGGCCAAGGTCGACATCATCAATAACGGCATCACGCAATTGGTGCACGCCGCCTCCAGCAGCGCCGACCAAGACAGCCAATCGGTGGCCGCGTCAGAAAACAGCATCCAAGTCGTGCTCGAGCGTTTTCATAACATCACTGGGCGCCTGGCCGAATCCGCGGACCTGCTCAAGCAGGAAAGCCGTGGCATTGGTGACGAGATGACGGAGGTGCTGGTCGACCTGCAATTCCAGGACCGTGTGAGCCAGATCCTCAGCCATGTGCGAGACAACATGGACGACTTGCATGGCCACCTGCTCCAGGCCAGCGAGGCCCCGGACCAGGCGACGTCCATCGATGCCCACCAGTGGCTGGCGCGCATGGACGCCACCTATGCCACTGACGAGCAGCGGCGCACCCATCGTGGAGAGACGCCTGTGCAGCAGAACTCTCAAGACATCACCTTCTTTTAGGAGCTCATCATGGCGAAGAATGTATTAGTGGTCGACGACTCCAGCAGCGTGCGGCAAGTGGTAGGCATTGCTTTGAAAAGCGCCGGTTACGACGTGATCGAGGCGTGCGATGGCAAGGATGCGCTGGGCAAGCTCACCGGGCAGAAAGTGCACCTGATCATCAGCGACGTGAACATGCCAAACATGGATGGCATCACCTTCGTCAAGGAGGTCAAGAAACTGGCCAGCTACAAGTTCACCCCGATCATCATGCTGACCACCGAGTCCCAGGAGTCGAAGAAGGCCGAGGGCCAGGCGGCGGGTGCCAAGGCGTGGGTGGTCAAGCCGTTTCAGCCCGCGCAAATGCTGGCAGCGGTGTCGAAACTGATCCTGCCCTGAATCCTTGCGCGAGGGAGGCTGCGATGCCGATCACCATCGAAACACTCGACGACAGCACCTGCGTCAGCATTGACGCAGAGCTCACGATCTACACCGTCGCCGATCTGGCGGCCGCCCTGTTGCCGCAGATGGGTGGCGCGCCACGTCTGATGCTAGACCTCTCGCAGGTCACAGAAATGGATGGCGCGGGGCTGCAGTTGCTCGCGGTCATCCAGCGTGAAGCCGACAACGCTGGTACAGCGCTGAGCGTTACCGGCCAGAGCGTGGCGGTCACGCAGGCCCTTGAGCTGTGTCGCAAAGCGGGCCCATAGCCAGCCACCGCCACGCCAGCCCCAACCACGTTCATTGCACGTTCATTGATAGACAAGGAAGGTCCAGGTGAGCATCAATCTCGACCAGGCATTGCAGACATTCATTGTCGAGGCGCACGAACTGTTGCAGGTCATGGAGCAATCCCTGCTGCAACTGGAAACCGAGCCTGCCGACCAGGATGCCATCGGCGCGATCTTTCGTGCCGCGCACACCATCAAGGGTTCCGCCGGCCTGTTTGGCCTGAACCCCGTCGTCAGCTTCACGCACATTGTCGAGGACGTACTCGACCGCCTGCGCGACGGCAGTGTGGGCGTAGATGCCACGCTGATCGCGGTGCTGCTCAAGTGCGGCGATCATATGCTGGAGTTGATCAACGTCGTCGCCAGTCGTGGCGAGACGCTCCAGCCTGCAGCCCTGGAACGTGAAGCGGGGTTGCGCGAGGCGCTCAGTCGCTATCAGGCGCCGGCCCATCTGAACGACACCTCCGCTCAAAGCACACACACCGCTGCTGGCTGTGCAGACACGTCCGCCGAGGTGCTCTGGCATATCTCCCTGCGTTTCGGTGTGGACGTGTTTCGCAATGGCATGGACCCGCTGTCGTTTCTGCGCTACCTGGAGACCTTGGGGCAGATAACGCAGGTCACCACTCTGAGCGATCGTATTCCGGCACTGGACAGCTGGGACCCTGAAAGTTGCTACCTGGGTTTCGAGATCGACCTGCGCTCGACGGCCAGCCACGCCACCCTCAACGAAGTATTCGACTTTGTGCGTGACGACTGTGACGTGCGCATCGAGGCCATCGACGAAGCTTCCGACAGTGCTGTGTCCACTGGAAGCGAGTTGGTTGCCCAGGCGGAGCAGGGCCCATTGACGGCTTCGGTGCAGCGGCTACCGGCGGCCAGTGAGCCGAAAACCCGCGACGGCAACTACGTGCGCGTCAATGCGGACAAGCTCGACGAGCTGATTAACCTGGTCGGCGAACTCGTCATAGCGAGCGCCGGCGCAAGCCTGTTGGCCCGCTCCTGTCAAAACGACCCGCTGCAGGAGGCGACATCGACGGTATCGGGACTGGTGGAGGAGATCCTGGATGGCGCCCTGCACCTGCGCATGGTCCCCATCGGCGACACGTTTAACCGCTTCCGCCGCGTGGTGCGCGACATCAGCCAGGAGCTGGGCAAGGACATCGAGCTGACCATCAGCGGTGCAGAAACCGAGCTGGACAAGACCGTCGTCGAGAAAATCGGCGACCCACTGATGCACCTGCTGCGCAACGCCATGGACCACGGTATCGAAAGCGCCGATGCCCGGCGCGCTGCGGGCAAGCCGGGGAAGGGCCATCTGAGCCTCAATGCCTACCACGACTCGGGCAGCATCGTCATCGAAATCGCCGACGACGGCAACGGACTCAACCGCGAACGGATCCTGGAAAAGGCTCAGGAGCGCGGCCTGGTCGCCAGCGGTGCGGTGCTCTCCGATCAGGAGATCTACAACCTGATCTTCGAACCGGGTTTCTCTACCGCCGAGGCGGTGACCAATCTGTCAGGCCGCGGTGTCGGGATGGACGTGGTCAAGCGCAATATCACGCTGCTGCGCGGCACTGTCGATCTGGACAGTCGCCCGGGCGAGGGCACCGTGGTGCGCATTCGGTTGCCGCTGACCCTGGCGATCATCAACGGGTTTCTGGTCGGCATCGATACATCCACCTACGTGATCCCGCTGGACATGGTCCAGGAATGCATCGAACTGGACGAGCACCAGCGCCAGTCGAGCCGTGACAAGGGCTACCTGGACTTGCGCGGCGAGGTGTTGCCGCTGGTGGACCTGCGCGAGCACTTCAGCCACGAAGGCAGCGCCGGCCGACGCCAGAACGTGGTGGTGGTGCGCTACGCCGAGCACAAGGCCGGGTTGGTCGTCGACGACCTGCTCGGTGAGTTCCAGACCGTGATCAAACCGTTGGGCAAGTTGTTTGGCGCACTGCGCGGCATCAGCGGCTCCACCATTTTGGGCAGTGGCGCGGTGGCCCTGATCCTCGACATACCCGCATTGCTCAACCAAATCGTACAACTGGAAGCCCGCACGGCCCAGGCGCCTTATTCGCCAACCGTCGTCGCCCGCTGACGTATTTGCAACACCCTGGAGGCTCCACGATGAAATGGTTCTACGATCTTAAAATTTCCACCAAGTTGATCAGCTCATTCCTGGTCGTGCTGGCCCTCACTGCCGCGATGGGCGTCTTCGCCATTCTCCAGCTCGGGGCTGTCAACCAGGCTGCGCAGGACATCCGGGGTAACTGGATGCCCTCCATGCGGGCAGCGGCAGGCATGCGCTTTTTTGCCGCCAACTATCGCTTGAAAGAGAACCGCTACATCAGCACCGATATCGCCGAAGAAAAGGCCCAGGCCGGGCGTGAAGCCGTCGAAGCCCGCCAACAGTTCGAAACCCGCATGGGCACCTATGAGCAGTTGCTGTCGAACGAGGAAGATCGTCAGCTTCTCGCGGGTGCAAAAAGCGCATGGGCGTCCTACCTGGCAACTAGCAGTCAAGTGCTCGAGCTTTCCCGGCAGAATCAGGAGGACCAGGCGCGCAGCCTGCTCAGGGGTGAGTCCAAGGTGCGTTTCGAAGACTTGACCAACCGCCTGCAGAAAATGGTCGAGCTCAATGACGCCGGCGCGACGGCTGCCGGTGACAAGGGCTCGGCGCTGTACGAAAACGCTCGTTTAGCGATCATAGCGGCGCTGGTCGCTGCGTTGTTGATCGGGCTGGGCTTGGCCTTATTCATCGCGCGGATCATTTCGCGTCCTCTGAGACAAGCCGCCACAGCCGCCGAGCAATTGGCCGAAGGCAACCTCAGTGCACCTATCGCACCGGGTACGAAAGATGAAACCGGCATGGTGCTCAACGCCATGCGCAACATGGTCGGCAAGCTGGGACACATCATCGGCGAGGTGCGCAACGCCGCTGACAACCTGGCGAGCGCCTCCGAGCAGGTCAGCGCCACTGCGCAATCGATGAGCCAGGCCACCAGTGAACAGGCCGCCAGCGTCGAGGAAACCAGTGCCTCGATCGAGCAGATGAGCGCCAGCATCAACCAGAACACCGAAAACGCCAAAGTCACCGATGGCATGGCCAGCAAAGCCGCCAAGGAAGCCACCGAGGGCGGCGATTCGGTCCAGCAGACCGTCGTGGCGATGAAGAAAATCGCCCAGCGCATCAGCATCATTGATGACATCGCTTACCAGACCAACCTGCTGGCCCTCAACGCAGCCATCGAGGCCGCTCGGGCCGGTGAGCATGGCAAGGGTTTCGCGGTGGTAGCGGCTGAGGTGCGCAAACTGGCCGAACGCAGCCAGGTGGCCGCCCAGGAAATCGGCGAGCTGTCTTCCAGCAGCGTGGACATGGCCGAGAAGGCCGGCAAGTTGCTCGGCGAGATGGTGCCGTCCATTAACAAGACCAGCGACCTTGTACAGGAAATCAGCGCTGCATCCGAGGAACAGGCCGCCGGTGTCGCGCAGATCAACACGGCCATGACTCAGCTCAACCAGGTGACCCAGCAGAATGCGTCGAGCAGCGAAGAGTTGGCGGCCACCGCCGAAGAAATGAGCAGCCAGGCCGAACAGCTGCAACAGGCCATGAGTTTCTTCGTGCTGGATTCGACGCCAAGGCCCGCCGCTCAAAGCAGCAACGTGGACAACGCCGGCAGTAAGCCGGGCCATCAGCCGCCACGGGTGAAACCGCAGCCGCCGCGCAAAGCGTTCGCGTACAGCATGGCCGGTGCCCCGGACGAATCGGAATTCACCCGCTTCTGATCACAAGCATCGATGCGGGCCTACAGGGAGAACGACATGGGCGCAGTGACGACCACTCGGCATACCGCAGTTGCGGTGGATGAGGACGCGCAATATCTGACCTTCATGCTCGGCGGCGAAATGTTCGCCATCGGCATTCTGGGGATCAAGGAAATTATTGAATACGGCAGCCTGACCGTGGTGCCCATGATGCCCGCCTTTGTGCGCGGGGTGATCAACCTGCGCGGCGCGGTGGTCCCGGTGGTCGACCTGTCGGCGCGCTTCGGGCGAGCCAACTCGGCGATCACCCGGCGCTCCTGCGTCATCATCATTGAGGCGAGCACCGAGGAGGGGCAGGCGCAGGACATCGGTTTGCTGGTCGACACTGTGTCTGCGGTGCAGGAGATTCCGGCCGCGCAGATCGAGCCACCGCCCAGTTTCGGCGCGCGGATTCGATCGGATTTCATTGACGGCATGGCCAAGGTCGATGGCAAGTTCGTGATTGTGCTGGATGTGGACAACGTGATGTCCATCGATGAGATGTCCAGCCTTGCCGAAGCCGGTCAGGCGCCGGCCCTTGATCTCGACCCGCGTTGAGGCCCGAACATGGCAGACACCGCTACCATCGATGATCGTGAGTTCGGTCAGTTCCAGAGCTGGCTGTACCGCGCGGCCGGCATCAACCTGTCACCCGCCAAGAAAGCGCTGGTGGCAGGGCGCCTGTTCAAGCGCCTCAAGCATTACGAGCTGCAGAGCTATGGCGAGTACTTCAAGCTGATCATGAAGGACGAACGCAAGGGCGAGCTGCAAGTTGCTCTGGATTTGCTGACCACCAACGAGACCTATTTCTTCCGCGAACCCAAGCACTTCGACTTCCTGCGCCAGCAGGTGCTGCCCAAGGCTGCGCCGGGCAAGGTGTTTCGGGTGTGGAGCGCGGCCAGCTCCTCGGGCGAAGAACCCTACAGCCTGGCGATGACCCTGGCCGAGGGCCTGGGCACCACGCCTTGGGAAGTGGTCGGCTCGGACATCAGTACCCAAGTACTGGCCAAGGCCCGCAGCGGCCATTACGCCATGGGTCGCGCCGAGACGCTGCCCCAACCGCTGCTGGTCAAGTATTGCCTGAAAGGCATCGGGCGCCAGGAGGGCACCTTCCTGATCGACAAGGCATTGCGCAGCCGCGTCAATTTTGTCCAGGTCAACCTCAACGAAGCGCTGCCCGCCCTCGGTGAGTTCGACGTGATATTCCTGCGCAATGTGATGATTTATTTCGACCAGCCAACCAAGACCCAGGTCGTCGCACGGATGCTGCCGCTCCTTAAGCCAGGCGGCTACTTGATCATCAGTCACTCGGAAAGCCTCAACGGTGTGAATGACACCGTGAAGCTGGTGGCGCCTTCGATTTATCGCAAGCCATGAAAATGCCTGTCGGCGCGGCCGAAGTGGTGTTGGCCCCTGGCCAGGTCTGTTTCGCGACGCGTCCGACGCGCTTGCGCACACTGCTCGGCTCCTGCGTGGCGATCACGTTCTGGCACCCGCAACGGCTGATCGGCGGCATGTGCCACTTCATGCTGCCAGGACGGCTGCGTCACGATCAGCCGCTGGACGGCCGATATGGCGATGAGGCGCTGGAGTTGCTGCTTCGACACGCCCTCATCAACGGTACTCAGGTGCAGGATTACCAGATCAAGCTGTTCGGCGGCGGCAGGATGTTTCCCGACCACCCGCGCGACCTGCGCACGCAGGACGTGGCCAGCATGAATATTCGCGCGGCGCTGGCCCTGGCCGAGCGTCACCACCTGCACCTGACGGCTCAGGACATGGGCAGCACCGGTCACCGCACGATCATGTTCGACGTGTGGAACGGCAATGTCTGGGTTCGGCACCAACCAATGGGAACACTTCAACACGATGCCTACCAAAAAAATCAGCGTACTGCTGGTCGATGACTCGGCCGTGGTGCGCCAGGTGCTAATGGCCATTCTCAGCGACACACCCGATATCCACGTCATGGGCGCGGCTTCAGACCCGATTTTCGCCATGGACAAGCTCGCCCGGGAATGGCCCGATGTGATCGTGCTGGACGTGGAAATGCCACGGATGGACGGGATCACCTTTCTCAAGAAAATCATGAGCGAGCGGCCGACGCCTGTGGTGATCTGTTCCTCGCTGACTCAAAAAGGCGCAGAAACCTCCTTGCAGGCGTTGTCGGCAGGCGCAGTGGAAATCATCACCAAACCCACGACCGGGTTAAAGAATTTCCTCATCGAATCGGCGGCCGAACTGGTGGCCGCGATACGCGCTGCCGCCAACTCCAACGTCAGAAACCTGGGAAAGCGCAGCGCCACCCCGGTTCCGCTTGCTCCGGCCGGCAAGCTCAGTGCGGATGCGATCCTGCCTGCCGCCACTGGCCACGCCATGGCACAGACCACTGAACGCATCGTCGCCATCGGCACCTCCACCGGGGGGACGCAGGCGCTGGAAGCGGTGCTCAAGGCATTGCCGAGGGTGTGCCCGGGCATTGTGATCGTGCAACACATGCCCGAGAAGTTCACGGCCTCCTTTGCCGAACGCCTCAACAGCATCTGTGCGATCGAGGTGCGCGAAGCGCGTAACAACGACCGCATTCTCCCAGGTCTGGCCTTGATCGCCCCGGGTGGCAAGCACCTGATGGTCACCCGCAGTGGCGCTTATTATCACGCCCAGGTGATCGACGGGCCGCAGGTCAACCGGCATCGGCCTTCAGTGGATGTGCTGTTTCGTTCGGTGGCCAAGTTCGCCGGCAAGAACGCCACCGGTATTATCATGACCGGCATGGGCGACGACGGCGCGCGCGGGCTCAAGGAGATGCTCGACGCCGGCGCCGCCACGGTTGCCCAGGATGAGGCCAGCTGCGTAGTCTTCGGCATGCCCAAGGAGGCCATCAAGCTCAACGCTGCCCAGCGGATCATGCCGCTGGAGCATATTCATCAGGCCATCCTCAACGGCTAGCCTGGCCGCTGACCGTCAGCGTCTGCCCAAGGATTTACAGATCACGATCGCTCTTTCATGGGTAAGCGCTTGACCGAGTAAGCCCGCTTCTCATCCTCGGAGTTGTAGTAGACGTTCTGCGTCGTGCTGAGGCTGTTATGGCGCAGATCGACCTGCAGATCCTTCATGTCGCGGTGCGGCGCATCGAAGGTGGCCGAGGTGTGCCGCAGCCAGTGCAAGGACGCAGCGCGCAGGCGGCCCACGTCCTCATCCGGCCAGTGCTCGGCCTGCATGCGCTGCAGCGCGCGATCAAACACCTCCTGCAGCAACACACGGATATGCCGGTCGGACAAACCGGCGCGTCCACGTTGGGTGGCAATCAGCGGCGTGCTTTCACGGAAGCCGGGCAGGGGGGACAGACCCTGATGAAGGCGCCAGCGCTTGAGGTAGTTCTCGACATAGTCGTCACGCACGCTGATCTTGCCGGCTTTATTGCCTTTACCCACCACGTGATACCACCAGTTGCCGGCGCCGTCTTTGCGCAGATCGCCCATGGTTGGCTTCCAGTTATCGCGACCGACCAGATCGGAAACTCGCAGGTACATGGCAAAAATGGTCGCCACAATAAACAGTGTGCGCTCGTACTTGGTGTCCTCGGCGGCCAGCAGTTCGGCGGTCTCCAGCACGAAATCCCACTGCAGCGAAGTCAGGATGCGCGTGTCCTGGTTATCGGTGTTGCGCTCCTTGTATTTGCTCTTCTGTTTCACCGCGCGAAACGGATTCTGCTCGCAGAAACCCTCGTCAATCGCGTGCTGGAAAAAGCTGCCGCACACCGCAAAGATCTGCGCGATAGAGCCCTGGGCCAGCCGGTAGGTGTCCTGAAGGGCGGGCCGGTTTTCCTCCTCGGCGCGCTTGCGTTCTTCCTTGGCGACGGTCTGGCTGAACGGCCGCCAGTCGGGGTTGAGCACGCAAGTGTCCGTCGCGGTTTTCTTGCGCGCACCGAGGCGGGTGAAGCGGGATTTGACCACCGGGCCTACCCAGGAAGGATCAGGCGCCAGGCAGAATTCCATAAAGCTCTCGGCCTGGGTGCGGCGCATGGCGAGGAGGGGTGTTCTGGATTTGACCATCGTCCAGAGCAGCAGTCGTTCGACGTGAGTACGGTAGGAATTGAACGTGGATTCGTTGCCGGCGTAGGACTTGAGAAAGCTGCGCACGGCCCGGTAGCCTTCGATGGCCTGGGTCTCGGCGGGGAACTGCTCGAGATAATCACGGATCGCCGGAAGCTCTTCCTTTAATGAGCTGAAGTTGAGCTCGCCGAACTTCGCGTAGGTTTCGAACAGCGGATGGGGGGACGAAGGCGCGGGCATTTGAATTCGCTGGCTGGAGATGCGGAAGATGCCGGCATGATCGTGCAGGATGGGTATAGATGCAATATCCGGGTCTGACAGTTATCGGATATTGCATATTTGCGTCGGGGTGTGTTAGCGGGGTTCTCTGATCACCCTAAGGTTTGTGGACTCGTTTAGGCCTTCCGGGCAATTGAAGTGACGTTTGCGTGTGCAGGTAGGTGTATTTCGCGACTTTTGGGCCAGTTTCGACGCCAGGAGCAGCGATTTGTTGGGCTATCCAGAGGCTTTAGCGGGCGCACTGATACTCTACAGGCCTTGTTTTACTGGGCTTTCGGGGTGTTCAGGCGATCGCACGTCCGGGTGATCGGCGTTGGGCAGCTGCCTGTTACGCGGCTGGAGTGACGGTTCATTGGGGCGTCCTTGCACTGACTTGAGCCGGCTGTATCGGAGGATCGGCTTCGAAGCCTGGGCCTCATGAAGTCGCCGTTCAAGCTCCCGGCGGTCAGGCGCTCGCGGTCAGCTGGATGTCGGCGAGCTGAACTGCCGTAAATCTCCGGATCTGCGTCTGTGACAGATCATCTGTCGTGCATATCACTGGCGCCGGTCAGGTATCGACATCCTCGTGACTTGGGGATCAGGTATCGATGCTGATGTGGATGTTGGCATGGCTTACGAGATGTTTGCTGTGGCTTCGGACGCTGCGCTGGATTCAACGGTGCGCGGTAGGTAAGCGGCGATGAGCTTGTTGGATCATCGAGCTCGGCGTGAACGGTGAGCTGTGTGTGGGCATCCTTTTAAAATGGACAAACACTCAAGCCCTTATGAGCCGTGGCTTTCAGCTGGTCTGACTTTTATATGCGACTGAAAGCTGGGAGGGATGGTCGATATGACCATTTTTAAGGGATGCCACCTATACCCTCGAAAACACGGGGGGTACGGGATGCGCCTCTCCGACTAGGAACGAACCGTATCTACCCAAGTAACTGATTTATAGGAACTTTCTTTAAAGATTGGGCTGGTACACTTCAACGGAATCAGCCGTTTCTAAAAGGCGGCAAAACGCTGCCTGCGCCCTCCCATTCAACCAATGGCTACCGTCGAGGGCAGAGGCGCTCTAAGAGCTTTTAACGCAAGTAAGCCCTCTAGCTAACTACCCCATCGCATCCCTAGATGCATATCCAAGCGAGCGCCGATACCTCCAGGCTGTGGATAAACACCGTAAAACGATGATTTGGAGAATGCTAGCTAACCGTTCATGATTGTGAAGACCTGATTTTCTAGGGGAGCAACTCCGAGCCATCTCATAGAGCGGCGGTGCGTCTTACAAAGCGTCAGGGTATAGAAATTTGTCATTTTTTTGGCAGATATAAGGTCGCACCATACTTGAGACCTCTGGTGCAGCGGTTAATGTCGTGGGAGAAGGGCAAATAACACAACTCCGAACCTGAGCGCCGCTCATGCACTTGACGCTCATGAATGAATTTCATACGAGTTAAATGCCTTTAGGCAATAATTGATTTGTCTGGATTCCCCGGCTAAATAACTTATAAATTCGATTGCGACGCCTTTAAATTCGGAGCCTCAATGCAGTTGGCTCACTTATTGCTGCCCAGTTGTTACTACACTCGCGCATAACAATTAACGAAATATTAGTCATTTGATAGTATCAATTAATACATTATTCGTAATCGCTTAGCGCCAAATTTATGGCCATTGACAGCTCTAGATAAGTTGGAGATATCCTTCTCCACCTATTGTTCAACCATCAGGCGCTGAGTTATTATGTTGCAATACATCGTCCAAGGAAATTTGGTCAGCTTCGAGGAAAAGACATATCGAGTGGTAACGTGTGGCGCTGACGGCAGCGTTACCTTAAAAAGCCTAGAAAGCGAGTACACTTTTGAAGCGCCGTTTACTCAGGTTACTCTGGTTGAAATTGATCAGCATAAGCATGATCTGCACAATGACCGCCGTTTGATTTGGCTGGAGCAAACGGACGTTAACCCAAAAGAGCTCGCCATTGCTTCTGAACGAGCCAAAAATATTAATGATTACCTAGCCAAGAAGATTTCCAGGGCGGCTCTATTAGAAAAGCTTGATTCCTCGGAAACAACAGCGCGACGGCTGTTGAAAAGATATGATCCTGAACTGGGGGCAGTGTCCCTTGTTCGGAGTGTCAGGGGGCGGAAAAAGAATTCCCGGTTGCTTTCCGATATCCAAGAAAAAATCATGGAGAAAGCGATCACAAAACGTATTAAGGATAAAACAAAAAAACTAGAGGCCTTTTCTTCGCTCTGGGAGTACGTCGACTCTCTCTGTCATTCTATGGGCGTCAAAACCCCAAGTCTTAATGCGCTTAAGCGAAGATTGGAGTCGTATGGAGAAAAAGCTGTCTACTCGCTACAGCATGGCAGGGAGGCGATGCTTCAGAAGTTTGAATTGAAGCCGGGAATGATTGATGTAGAAACCATTCTAACCATGGTGCAAATCGACCATACCCGCGTAGACATTATAATCTGCGATGACCAAGGTGAACCACTCATGCGGCCTTGGTTGACGGTTGTCATCGATTTGAAAAGCCGCGTTATCCTTGGTTACTATCTCGCGCTCCACCCGCCGAGCGCAGTCAGCGTTGCAATGGCGTTGCTTTCAGCTTGTTTTCCCAAGCAAGACTTTCCCATCGCGCTTGGTGGCGGTCAGAATACCCGCCATAGGTTCTGGGGGGTGCCCCATGCTCTTGGTATGGATAACGCCGCAGAGTTCACAAGCCCGGAACTTGAAGCGACCTTGCAGTATTACAAAATTATTCCCATGCTACGGCCCATTGGTAAAAAGCACTACGGAGGGCACGTTGAGCGGATTATTGGGACGTTGATGGGGAAAGTGCACCTTCTGCCAGGCACTACCTACTCGAACGTCCTTAAAAAAGGAGAATACGACTCCGCCAAGAACTCAGCCATTACGTTCTCAGCATTCTGTGAGTGGTTCGCAGGTGAAGTGGCTATCTATCACGGTCGCTCTCACGAAGGGTTAAACCGACTCGCCCCTTTTGAAGTTTGGGATGCGGAAATGGCTAAAAAAGGCCCTAACTATGTTCCTCCTATGTCAGGGAATTTTAAAACGTTTGCACTTGATTTTTTCCCTAGCGTAATTCGAACGGTTCAGCCCAAGGGTGTCGAATTTAGCCGGGCTTTCTATTCCTCGGCGATACTTAATAGGCTCGTTGGTCGGCGACTTTCATTTAAATATAGTCCATTGAACTTCTCTAAGATATGGCTGCGCCAAGAGGGGCGGTATCACGAGATTCCGTATTCTGATCTCACAAGGGCCCCTATCTCCTACAGCGAGTACTGGGCCTTTGCAAGGCCTCGTAAGCGCCGTCCCGGTGCGCTCGTGGACGAAGATTTGCACCAAGTTCGTCTTGATAATTACGAATTGGTGGAGAGCTCCAAGGCTGAAACTAAGCGGCTCCGCCAGAACATGGCGAAGAAAGTCACAGCTGCTGAAACCATGTCATTTCTTTCTTACGGAGGGGAGGGGCACTTGCTTCAGGGGGATACCAAAGAGCCTAGTCCTGATCAAACTCGGAAAAAACTTAAGTGGGTGGATTGAAAATGGATGGAGAACATCTGCATGAAAGTCGCCGTTACGCTTTGACTTTGTCAACTGAAGAGCGTTGTAAGATTATTCGGCAGGATATCAAGGTCGATACCGAGCACTTGCTTACCGTATCTAATATTGTTCATAATATGCTCAGTATTCTACGCGGCAGCATGGAGGCTCCATGTTTAATCGTATCCGCAAGATCTAATCATGGGAAGACTACAATCTGCAACGCGGTCAGAGGTATGAATGCATCATGGCGCCATAAAATCAGGTACGTGACCTTTGTGAAGGATACCGAGAAAGTGAAGCCAACGGCGAAACTTTTAACTGCTTTAGGTATGGAGCCTGGGAAAGCCGGGATCCCGATTAGCATGGTAGCTGAATACTGTATCGCTAACGACATCCGCGGTATGTTCATGGATGAGTTCCATGATTCCCTTAAAGGGCTATCTAAAGGCGATCAAGATACCTTTCTATCTTTGCTCAGAGGTTTAACCGGGGCACCTGCTTACCTAAGCTTTTTTGTCTTCGGTATCGATGAGGCCCTCAACGCTCTGGCGATTGACACCCAGTACATCCGCCGATTTGAGCTCTATGAGCTCACGCCCTGGTCGAGAAATGATGCCGAGTATCTTAATTTCTTAGACACTTGGGAGGAGATCGTTCCGCTTGCGAAGAGATCTCACCTTTCTTCTAAACCGATTGCTGACTATATCTATGCCAATACAATGGGGGTCATTGGAAATATTTGCACCTTGCTTCGAGCAGCCGCTTGCCTAGCAGTAGTCTGGGGAGACGAAAAAATCACTCTTGAAAGCTTGCAAGCTTCGAGCAGATCGAAGTGGAATACCCGTGTGCTACGACCAGGTATTGTCGAATGAATTATTTACTATGTCCAAAACAGTATCAAGCTGAGCAGAGCGTCGTGGCAGGTTTTTCTGCTGACGCTCTAATTATCCTTGGTGGGGAGACACTGACAGGTAAAACCACAGTAGCCAGGCGGTTACTTAAAAATGCTGATCGGGCTAGGGTTTATACAGCTTACGTGCCTGGTATTTTTACCACACTATATGGCGATGTAACAATGGCATTTGTTTCGGCGCTAGGACTGCCGCTGACTAGCCAATATACGTCATTCCGAAATATTGAACGTTCACTACGAGACATGATTGGCGATCGTGAGTTTCGTTTAGTGTTTGACGATGCGGGCGTTCACTTTGGCGGCGGGGCAAAACAACGGAATGCAGCTATCAAATTGATGCAGGCGCTCCTGATGCATTTTCCGAACATAAAATTAATGGTTGTTTCGGGAGCTAGTATTTTGGACGGCCCTTTTAGGGATATCATGACTAAAGAGATGCGATACGTCGACATCAGTGTTTGGCAATATGGTTCACAGTACCGGTCTTTCATTAATAAGGTTGGGCAGGCATGCGGCTTCAAGCGCTCTCAGTTTGCCAATGAAGAGTTCGCACAAAACCTTCTAGAAAGGGCTCATGGTGCCAGCGGGGCCCTCATCCAAATCTTGCAGACACTGGCGAAAAACCCCCGCTACAAATTTTGCCCGTCGTTACCTGCTGATAGCCTACGAACCATGTGGAAGTTTTAAATTGTTCGATGAGTTTTCATCCGGGCGGCCGCCCCGTTTCATTCTGGGAGAAACTCTGCTTTCTTGGGTGATGAGGGGACTTGCCCAAAGCAAGCTCCGAAACCCACATTTATTCCGGAGCGCAATTAGTCAAGGCCTCGCCTCCCCCAAGCGTATGTTTCCGGGTGCTGTGGACTCATGGCCATTCCCAGCATTTGAGGACATCGAGTTTGATCGTTCGTCAAGACTTCTCGATGTTATCCATGCTACTTATGGAGTTGATGTGTCCGTCCTCCAGAAGCAATTTTCTGCCCGTGAATCCGGGTTGCTTCACATCCATTTCCGGCACTCATACTGCTCTTGCTGTCTAACAGACAGTATGGTCAGAACCGGGTTTCCTATCTGGCATCAATCCTGGTGCTACACGCACAGCGCATATTGTTTGGAGCACCGGCGCCCATTAATGAGAGCGCGAGATACGTTTACCCCCGATAGACGGATCTGGGACGCCTATCTCGACTCTGCGGCTGGGCGGACGGGGGAGAGCTCTCTGTTTGAACGGCGGATCGCTGGAATCACAATACGCATCCAACAGTGGGTTGAATCTTTGACACCTGGGGAAGGCCTGACTGAAGGCGTGGAAACCCTGTATGGACTGCTGCTTGCGAAGCGAACGGCGTTTGCATCTGGCGGGATAGCATCGGTGGGGTTTTCTCGCACGCAGCAGGTTCTTTGTAGGCTCAAGCTGGATCTAGCAGCGCGCATCGAGTACGGATTAAATGACAGTCATCCTTACCAGCGAATGGGCGCTTTGCTTTTGATTGGATGGTTATGCGGTCTAGTGTCCGCGGCAGAAATAGCTTATCTGGCTCGCCATGACCACTGCGTCCGTAGAACACTGCAGTCCTCAGGGCAGCAGTTAGCACGCTTAGTAGTTCTCGCGCTCACCGTAGAAGAGGCGGCGATCTATCGGGAAAAGCTGATCAAGCTGAGGGCGGCATCATCCGACATGATGTCTAGCTTTCTGGACGGGTTAGATGGCGCCTGAACTACAAAGCTCGTGAAAAAAGTTGGTGTAGGCCAGCTTATTGAGTCGTACATGAAGCCTGGTATCGAGGGGGATTTTTACTTCGTCAGGCTGGGCAGCTTTGGGTTTATTTTGTTTGCGATCAAAAAAGCAGACGGTCAGAAAATCTACGAAGAGAATGGGTTCTCTACGTGGATTTCGAAAATGCGCTGGAGCGCGTTCGTGCTGGCTCTGCTATTTATCCCGCTCAGTTTTGTGGGTCTTTTGATGGGAGGATATTTGGGGGTGATCGTGCCGATCGCATTCATCTGGCTGATCTGGAAGCTCTCGGTAGCATTCCCAGGCGTCTTGAAGGAAAGCTTTCTCAAGGGGCAGCTTAATCAGCTTGGATTCGCCAGTTAAGCTGCATACGGTGAGGCATCACTGCAGTGATGCCTCACCAGTCCTTGGTAACGCATCTACGCGCGGATATTTGGGGTCAATCAGTCCCTTTCAAGATTTGCACGTGCCTGGTGATTGTCGACCTGGCCACGCCAAGCTCACGGGCAACCTCGGCCTTCGATTTACCCTGCGCTAGAAGACTATCAATCTTGCGCGCCAGCTCCGCTGACTCCACCGCCCTTGGGGATTCGAGTTTAGACGGCTGGGCCGGCACAGAGGCCTGCAACAACCCCAATGCCTCCAATTCGTTCTGAGTCTGCCGCAAAACGGTCTCGGGGGACTCACCGCTGCGAGATGCGTAGACCAACGTGAGCAGCGACAGCGGGCTGATCCGCATTGCCTGGGCTAGCTCTTCGGTCACATCCAGGGATACCGATGTCGAGGCAGATTCGAGTCTGCTCACATGAGACTGATCCGTTGCCTTTGCGATTTCCCGCTGGGACATACCTCGATGTGTCCTCACGTACTGCAGAGCCGCAGCGAATGCGTTGCGAAGCGACATTTTATGCGTCCCCATAAAACGGGACGGTATGCCGTGTTTGCGTTGTTCGGCACAAATGTCTATATTCATCACGAAGCAACAACCGAGACACGTGAAGCTTGGGCATCTTTACCCGCACGTTCGAGCGAATGGATGGTACTTGGTCTGGCTGAGCGACATTGAGCGTCCTTCGATGCGGTGTGCCTGATCAATATATAGCTAAAACGAATCCACTGACGGGTCGAGATCCCTGACCGCAGTGAATTTGAAAAACACCCGGCCGTATGCCGATAAATCAAGATGAAGTCGTGCGATGAAAATCCAGATTTACTCAGACCTGCACCTCGAATTTTCCGAGTTTGTGCCGTCGCCAATAGATGCTGATCTCGTAATCCTTGCCGGCGACATCGGCGTGCAGGGGCGAGGAGTGCGGTGGGCAAATGAAACCTTTCAGTGCCCTGTTATCTACGTCTGCGGAAACCATGAGTTTTACAAAGGCCACATCGACCACACCCTTACGAAGATGCGAAACCAGGCAGCTCCTCACGTCCACATCTTAGAAAATGAAAGCTTTGTTTGGCAGCAAACACGCTTCCTCGGCACGACGACCTGGACTGATTTTTCGTCAACCGGAGACGTCGTCGCTGCTACCAGTCTGGCGCGAGAGTGGATGAATGATTTCAAGGTCATTCGTGCCGATGCCTCGTATCGCCGGCTGCGTCCTGATGACCTGGTCACACGAAACCAATTTGCACGCGCTTGGCTAGCCGAAGAACTTGCGAAGCCTTTTGATGGCAAAACCTTGGTCGTCAGCCATCACGCCCCGACACCACTAGTCGCCGGCGATAAGCATGACGGTCACCTGAATGCTGCTTATTCGAATCACTGGCCGGAGCTCATTACGCAGGCCGATGTCTGGATTTTTGGCCACACGCATCAAGCTATCGATACCACCTTGGTGGGGTGCCGGATCGTCTCAAACCCGCGCGGGTATCCAGGTGAAGAGACTGGCTTTCGCGCGGACTTCGAGATTGAGATCTGATGAGGGTATTTAAGTGAGCTCCAGCAACAAGATCTGCGCGTCGTACATGATCAAGACGTTCGGAGCGACTAAGGATGACCTCACATTCAATCGTCTGCCGCATGTGATCCAGACAGCGAAGACGCTGCTTCCTGACGATGGAATCGTAGGATTTTTCCTCTGCGCTCTAGAGCGTCCACCGAGGATGACGGGCTTGATTTTCTGTGACCATCGCAACGAATTCCCGCAGGGCTTACCCGCGCACACTCCGCCAATAATGAGGCGCTATTACCGAGAAGGTTATCTCGTTGTACAGGCGTCCACGGGCGGACTCTACGTTGTGGCTCATTGGCTTTACCAAAATGGCGAACAAGGGCCATTCAATGTGATTCATTAACAAACGGTGAACTCATGCAGACAGCGCTGCACAGCAAGTCGATCCGAGAGAGCATCGAGCCAGTATCGATACCGGCGATGGTGCTTGACGCAATGGCAACGGATTTTGGTGTGGCCATTACCGGTTACCTCATCTGCGCAGCAGCTGAGGGGGTAACCCTTATTGGCATCGTCTTTGGTGACAACAGAGGGCGGTTCAAGAACGGTCACAGCATTAGAACCTCTGTCGTGATGGGACGGCAGGTGATCCATGGGCACGTCATTATAGAGACGCTAAACAGCCGTTACGTCGTCTGCGACTGGGCGCAAGAAGGACTGGGGCCTCGGTTCACCGGCGTGCACCACTAAACCTCGATGAGTGTTCAGGAGTAGCAATGATCTGGTTCTGGCAGAGGAAACCGTTGAGCGCTGAAGATCGCGAAATAAGGGACGCAATACTGTCTCTCAAAACGCTCAAAGTCCGTGACGGCAGGGTATCCATAGATCCCTCGGAAGTGGTCGACCGGCCAGGCTACCTCGAAGCTCGCCGGCAGGCCGCTCAGCTCGTCCACGGGCGTCCAACCCATCCGGCGCAACCTACGACTTCGGCAGATTGGGCCATGGTTGACGCGTTGGGTATAGACGCCTTTGTGAGCAAGCTTTCGAAGAGCCTCGAAGAATCCCGCCGCAGAGGATTGAGCCTGGCGGAGGCGCTCGGTCAACTTAAATCTGTTCCAGACGAGACGAGCACGTGAATGAAGCGAGCCTTGAAGCTGTCATGGCCATCACCAATCGACGTCTTGCCTGATTAACAACGCGTGTAAATCACACTCGACCCACCTCACACATTCAAAACAAACAGGGGGATTTTTTGGATAACCAGCTGCTGGGAGACTTGTTCTTCGGCCCTGCACAACCTCTGCCGGGAGCAGATCTCGATGATGAGGCTTTGCTTCAATTTGCATGCAATGAATTTCCTGAAAAGGAGTTCTGCATCGTGCGGCGATGGATGTTGATCGACGTCATTCTCTCGGACGACCAGGAAAACCTGATCCGATCCAGCGGATTAAGGCCCTCGCTCATCTACGCTCAAGAAATGATCACCAAAGCAGGTACGAAAGCTGAAGCGACCCACGGCGTTCTTTCAGGTTTTCAGCTCACATTCGAAGATTGCTTTTTTGAGACCCAAGACATGCTGTACATCCTGGCAGGGCGGGGAAGCCGCAGGTTTGCAAGCAAACCGGCTGTCTCAGCGTTGGCTGATCTATGTGGTTCGGGACTTTGGAACACTTATGAAAAACGATCCACTAACAATCCTGCGTGATCAGTATCCCCAGGTTTTTTTGAGCCTAGCGCTCCCTGAGTTTGAGTGCTTGTCTGACCGGCTTCAACTTTTGGTCAAATTTGGATGCGATGGTACGGTCGTTTGTGAGCCATGAGCCAACGTTTCCAACAGGTTAGCTATACGACTCGTACAGGTGAGTTCATGATCTCAGCCGTTGTTTTCGATGCCTTCGGCACGCTGCTCAACCTCCAAAGCAAACGTCATCCCTTCCGGCAGTTGCTCAAGGAGGGGATCGCCGCCGGTCGTAGGCCCAGCCCGGATGATGTGCGAGTACTGATGAGTAACCCATGGACGCTGCAAGATGCTGCGGATCATTTGGTCATCAATGTCTCGCCAACTCGATTGCAGGCTTTACAGGACGACCTGGATCGCGAGGTCGCATCGATCACCCCATTCGCGGATGGCGTTGAGGCCGTGGCTTTGCTGCGCGCAGAGGGCGTGCGGGTGGGCATATGTTCCAACCTGTGCGAGCCGTACGGGGCTTCGGTGCTGCAGGCATTTCCGGAGCTCGATGGCTACGCCTTTAGCTATCAGATTGGTGCAATGAAACCGGACGTTGAGATCTACCAGTCCATCTGCAATGCATTGCAGGTGACGCCTGGGCAGCTTTTCGGCGATGAGCATGACCAGATCGCGATGGTGGGAGATTCGCTGAAGTGCGATCAAGATGGGCCCAGGGCAGCGGGCATACTGGGATTTCATTTGGACAGGTCGGGCAGGGGAGCTGTGCGGGGTTTGGTTCAATTTGCGCAGTTGATCATTGAGTCAAGACGCAGCCACGGTTAGGGCCGGTTGGGGACTGAGGGACTGTCCGTTATCGACCCATAGCTGCCCATAGCTGCCGGTGGCGACAGGGAACGATCGGCCAGAAGCAGTCACCTGATTTATTGCATGAGCGACGCGATCCATTTAAGGGCACTCAGAGACATAAGCACCCCGATAACCTTCGCAATCGCCAACCCCGCCTTTATTGAAACCATCTGTTTTTCGTGACGAGTCATTACACCAAAGGGTGGAATTGAATCTGCACTTTCACCGGTCTTTTTCCACTCCATCTCACGGGCGTATCCGATGCTCATGAAAACATACAGAATCACAGCCACGCCCAAGCATTTCAGGAGATCGTGTACTGAAAGCGAGTAATCTACCGTACCAAACACGTAATAAACCGCTGCCACTGCCCAAAGGCATACGCCAAACCACGTGAGCGTTTTTCTAGCCCGTGGCGATGCTTTCAGATTCTCAGCCAAACTGAAAGGACAAAACAATCCATCTCGTTGAAATCGAGCTTCAAGTGACACCACGTAGCCTGAGAGGAACGCTAAAAAACCCAGGAATATGAACATAACCATCATATTTTTGAGACCACCCGCGGCATGTTGTTGCTTGTGTTGACATATCTAATTTACCGTAAATATGAATTCACGATGAAAAAAATGTCGATCGTTTCTATAAAATCCTGCAGGACAGGATAATAAATGGACTTTGCAACGAGCGGCCCATTACATAGGCGTTCGCGTGCTGGGTTAGCTGAGCAGCGGTCGCTTCAGGGTAAAAACGGGATTGCATGTAGTGCATGGGGTTGCGGTTAGCCACTTAGGGTCGGCAGTTGCCGCTTGTAGATAACAGTCTCCATCCTGAGCCTTACAACCTATCTAGCGGGCAGCCTTATCAAAATGAGGGCGGCAGCTTACCCACGCGAGCAGTCTAGGATGTCGTGCAGCTCAACCCACGGACGCTCGGATTTTGCTCTGCTGGCTTCGCATTTGCTGGCATGAGAAAACGGTCTCTCACAATCCTCCAGTGCTTGGCTTTCCAGGCAGTCACTGCAAACCGCTCGCCCCGCAACAATCATCCACTGAATGTTCCATTTTTCAATCCTCCGCTCATTGTCCATATCCGGATCTCTTCCATGTGGGCTCTAGAGAACTGACGATACAGTCTGGACAGCTGCATTGATACGCTCGAAAATATCCTTGTTTTGAAGGTGATACCCCTGTCCTGCTCGCCCAACGCATGCGTTCGTCACCACCTGCTATCGACCCAAAGCTGCCGCTCAGGGAGGGGCGCTACCGGCCGATTTCTGCCACCCCACGCAGCCAGAAATCTATCCGAAGCGGCCATTGAAGAACAGCCACTCCAAGTTTGGAACTGCTTCACCTCCGCTACGGTAACAATCCAATCGTAAAATTGATCGACGCGCATAGCATTAAAAAAGGATAGGGTGTTTGCCGATTTACTTATAGTCAATTTCACAGACGTACACTGGCGAATTCTCACCTTTTCTCTGCACTGTTACTCCGGTGTAACCAGCATTGATCAGGTAGGGCGTATCGCCATGTAGTTTAGGAAATCCGTACAAATTGCCTTGGCGATTTTCAACTGTCGTTAGATCGTTGTTTACTGGTGCTAGGATGCCATCCTCATAATCCTTTAGCGCGAGATGCGGACAAAGTTCGTCAGAACTGGTGAGAGCAGCTACGTTTCCAGGTATCCATGCCACGATCCGATCTTCAGGTACTTTATTTTTTCTGTCATGACCGAGAAACTCGCTATACGAATTCTTTGAGATCAAGATAATGTTGTGCTCTGAAATGAGCTTGTCTAGCTTTTGTTTGGCTTCGTTGACAAAGTAAAGGTTGCCTTTCTGGGTAGCGCTATCAGCATCCTTTTTGAATAATGTCTCATACCGCTCTGATCCGAGAGAATGCTGAATTAACATGCTTAGCGCGAGATTTTGGTGCTCGTCCAACTTCAATTGCTCCCACTGCATATCCTGAAACTCTTTCATCTCTAATACGGCTGCCCTAGTGCATTTGCCAAGACGCGACTCCAGCCCGCGATCAATCTTATGAGCTATTGATAAATCAATTTCGTTTCGCAATTTGTTAAATATCGCAGGGCACAGAGTTTCGTCTAAGCTGATCACTGTATTCCAACCATGCTCAAAGGCAAGCCCTGAGTCAGGCGTCACGCTAGTGTCGTCGCAGTATGTCTCCGTGTAACCAGCGTTCCAGTCCCAACTGGCATGACAGCCGGTTATATGCGGTGAATCTTGTTTTCCAATGATCTCGATCTTGTAGTACGAATCTGGATTAAAGCAGTAGTAGTTAAAACTTATATCCTCAAGAACCGGGTGATCGTTAATTGACAACCGGTCGACAATTGCACCGCCTACCGCACCGCACATACCCTTATCTCTGATCTCGAGTATTGAGATCTGAGCTTCGATCTGAGCAGCATTGAGCGAACATTTTAAGGTGCTAGAGTCTGAAATAGGTTGGTAGCCATCGGGCACATCGACAGTCCCTACATCTGGTGTACTGGTAGCCATGGTGGCGACCAAGCTAAATGTGCCTGAGATTTGATCACATTTGTAAGCTACACCTGGGTTTGTCCAATCAGCGTATGATTGGCAGCAAAATAGCAAAACTGCGACTAAGGTTGTAATTTTTATAGCCACGTTACTGTCCTTTTTTATTGGACTCATCACGACATATCTCTTTGCCGCTTACGGATAGAGATCCAAGGGAACCATAGACAAACCGACAGCTATGACGGCTCTAAGTCCTATTTGCACGGCAGGTGCGTTACGCCTGATAGCCATTTGCCTGATGCATTTTGCCACTACTCCCCTGCGCGAGCTATTAGTAATCCAGGCGTATGTTGTTGCGGATTGGGATGAGAACGCAGAGCTGCCCAGTTATGTGGCAGGTCAGCGGCGGCCTGAATGCGGCCAGACGAACTGATCCGGGATGCAGAGGGAGTCAGCGCCTTGCTCTTGAGCATCCGAAGACGTAGAGAATGACCGCGCGAAACCTGGTGCGATTCAAGTTTTTACTCTTCTTGCGGGTTCCTACGTGTTAATTGCCGTCAGCGGCTGATCTTTCTCGAAAGGCGCTGAGGGGAAACTCTCGACTTGGCGTCCATAAAATCCCAGGGCCGCTATCGACCCAAAGCGGACATCTCCCTTGAATGCTACGGCGTAGGCAATCCCAGCCGGTGTGCTTCAGCGCTCACATTCATCGGTTTGTCTTTCAACATCGGCTTATGCCCGAGCAAGGCAATAGCTGGCCCAAGGCTGTCGTCCGAAGGTACCAGCAGGGCTTGAAGGCTTTCAGGATTGATTACTCCCCAGTTCGATAAATTATGACAACCGCTGCCGCCGCAGACAGCCTGATAGATGATCCGGCTAGCGTGATTTTCATCGGTGTCACATTCGCCGCCAACGAAATCCACATTGCTGTACCGCAAGACTGTTGAACGAGGGCCTCGTTCTACTCGGAGAATAACGTCTGCGCCTTCTGTTGACCGCAATGGCGTGGTCGCATCTACCGCAATAGTGACGGTTGCCCCAGCACACTGGAATTGCTCCTGTGCCGACAATTGCAGGGAAAAGATGGCCGTGGAAATAAAGATGATTGCAATCCGTAGCATGGAAAGATCTCAGGTTATCAATGAGTGGATGCTAGCAGCGGTTTGAGTGTAGGGGCGAGCCGCTTTGAGTAAGAAAGGAGTGACCGCTTCTGGCCGATACCAGCCGGTGGGCTACTACGAAGCTCGGCTAGAAGCTACTACTGCTAAAAGACCGCATCCGCCGGGGTTTGACGCTCATGCGTCGCAGGCTGCGTTTTACGCACCCTCGTGACACCGTGATGGATATCTCCCGTGGCAGGGGCCGATCCAGAGGTGGAATCAAAGCCGTCGCGGGTAGTAGAGCGCTGAGACGGATCAGTGCGCCGGAAACTCGATGAGATGAGATTGGATATCGTTTGGAGTTGGCAAAAGCCCGGCGATAGGCCGGGCTGATGTGAGTACTTGCTTGAGTGAATCTGAGGATCAATCTGTATCAGACGAGCCATGCCTGGGAGTCTTTGCCGGCACTGTGCGTGGGATTACTCCAAACGGAGGTATGTTTTTGGACGTATCGGTTCCGCTATCCCGGAGGTATCTTCAGCTGCCAGCCAGGGCACATAAGGAAAATCCGGACATGGACAGTGAATGCAGGATAGGAAAATGGAGTACCGAGTGGATGATCGTTGCCGGTCGCGTGGTGTGCACAAGCTGTATGGAAAGCCAAGCGCTGGAGGATTGCGAGATCCCGTTTTCTCATGGCCTTAAATGCCAAGCGCGTGACGATAAATTCAAAAAACCATGGGTTGCACTGCACGACGTCCTAGATTGCGCGCGAGGTTAGGCCGCCGGTGATGTTACGGTCTGGTCTCGTCTTGAAACGCTCATTTGGCTAAAGCCTAGAGTCTAAGGTGGCCCTCTCGGACGGCAGCTATCGATCCATAGCTCGTCTCGGAAAAGTCAGCCATCGGCCAACCGCCGCCACTGGCGAGCGGCGTTTCCCATAGGTGAAATCCGGTCAGCAAATAGTTGCTTCAAACCGCCATGGCAACCGGACGAAACGCCGTAGACGTGGCGTAATGCCATCTTGGATACTGTCGCCTTCTACTCACCTGTCCTAGGGCCCAATGCGAAATGTTTCTTACGTGAAAAAGAACACGGCTCGCGGTTTCGCAGTGGCGAAGCGCTCGTACATTCCTAGGTGCATCGGGCTGAGCGTCGGATTCGCCGCTGTTTATTTTGCGCTGCCAGAGCCTCAAGCAAGCACGCAGACGATCGCTCTCTTGGTGGTCTATTGTTTTGGCTGGCCTCACCTCGCCATAGTCCGCGCACTGTTCAGTGCGGCGCCAGCAAAAACTGAACGAGCGAACCTGCTGATTGATGCGTTTGCCGTAGGCTTCTTTTCAGGCTTGATCGGCATTAACCCTCTCCCGTCCTTAGCTATCACCATCATGGTCAGCATGAATAGCATCGCGGCGGGAGGGCCCAGGTTGTTGGCAACTGGTGGGCTTTTCACGCTCACCGGACTGGGGCTTTCACTCCTGATCTTCTCGCCCGATATCCTATGGGCAACCACGCCCGGGCAGATGAATGCATGTATCCCGCTTTTGGTGCTTTACCCGCTTTCGTTGGGCTATGCCTGCTACCTGACGGCTATCAAATTGGCTCAAAGCAAGAATGAGCTCAGAATTCTTAGCACTATAGATTTTTTGACTGGACTCAAAAATCGAAAGGCTGTGAATGATCTTCTGACTACACATCTTGATGCTGGGCGAGTAGGGCTGGGCACTAGCGTCGTTGCGCTTATCGACGTCGATCATTTCAAGAAAATCAATGATCAGCACGGTCACCTGGCTGGAGACAATGTCTTGGAGCAGCTTGGGAGAATCATGCTTTCCTGCGTTAGGGAGCAAGATACCGTGGGACGGTTCGGGGGCGACGAATTCTGTGTGATCCTGAGAGATGTTGAGCCTAATCAAGCCAAACTGATTTTAGAGCGCATCAGGGCAACAGCGGAACTCTCAGAAGTGAGCGGTGTGCCCAAGCTTCCGACGACCCTGAGCGTTGGCGCATCAATCTACAACGACGCGTCTTTGACAGTTACGAAGTGGCTTTCTCGTGCGGATACCGCATTGTATGAATCGAAGCATGAAGGCAGAAATCGGGTAACGTTCGCAAATTCATGAATCGTGGGCACCGTCCCTGTAATGCCAACCAGACACATTCGTTTGGTACTTGCTTGTTAGGCTTTTGCCTGGCCGTTGACCTCGCTCTCCCTGTGCTCGATTGAACGCATCGCACGCCAGCGAAGCAGGGCAGGGCAGCGAATCGGCGTTCGACGGCGAAGCCCATGCTGGCTCTTTGACCAAGCACGATATGAGCGCTGCGGGCCTCGAACAGGGGGCCGCATCCATGGTTTTAGCTCTTTGATTTCGGCGGGACGGGAGTCGCTATTTCATTTCAGGGACATAGAGCCGTCCGTCTTCAGCGCTGGAAGTAACGAAGCCTAATCTATTTTGCACGCCAGACCATCGCTACCGTTCAGGCTCTGCATCTGCACATGATTTCGGCAGAGATGAACGCCATTCGGGTACGGGCCTTGGCTGAGTGACGGACTTTTTTCGGGTACAGGCGCCCATCTCGATCAGCCATGCTCGCAATCTAGGATCTAGTGCAGCTCGGCCCACGGAATGGTTTCTACAGCGTTCTTAGCCGTGCGCCTCGCTCATGGATTAGCCGACGCGGAAACTAGAGAGAAAACCTTCCCACCAGTTTGCTCATATCCACAGCAAGGCGTGAGAGCTCGGAACTCGCTGCAGCGGTCTGATGAGCGCCCGTTGCGCTCTGAATGGAAAGATCGCGAATACTCATCAGGTTGCCGTCGACCGAACGTGCGACCTGCGCCTGCTGTTCCGATGCGGTAGCGATCATCATGTTCATTTCGTTGATTTCATTGATTGCTTTCGCGATCAGAGTCAGCGCCGCTCCTGCTTCATGAGCGATACTAAGTGTGCCGTCGGCCTGCTCGCAACTTTCACTCATGGCCTTGGTGGCCTGAGCAGTGCCTGTGAGTATGTCACCGATCATTTTCTCGATTTCCTGCGTCGAGGCCTGTGTGCGATGCGCCAAAGCCCTGACTTCATCCGCCACTACAGCAAAACCGCGTCCCTGATCACCGGCCCGTGCCGCTTCGATTGCCGCATTTAATGCCAAGAGATTAGTTTGTTCCGCAATCGTACGAATGACTTCCAGCACCTTGCTAATGTCCTTGGACTGCAATGCCAGACGCTCTACATCGACACTCGTGTTCTGCACTGTCTTGCTTAGTTTCTGGAGGGCGCTGACCGTGCTGGTTACCCGTGCGGCTCCGGTGCGTGTTGATTGATCAGAGGCTTTAGCGGCATCCGACGCGTTGGCAGCATTACGCGCCACCTCATCCACCGCAGCAGTCATTTGATTGACTGCTGTGGCTGCCTGATCGATTTCGTTGTTCTGTCGCAGCAAACCTCTGCTGGACTCCTCGGTGACGGCATTCATTTCCTCAGCAGCGGACGCCAGTTGAGTGGACGAATCGCCAATCAGCTTGATCGTATCGCGCAGATTGTTTTGCATGACTTGGGTAGAGCGCATCAGGTCGGAAAACTCGTCTTGGCCCGTGACAGTAATCACGCTGCGCAGGTCACCTTTGGCGATTGTTTCGTTGATAAGCAGCATGTCGCGCAAGGGTGTAACTATACTTCTTGTGAACAGCACGGCCAGCACAACTGTCGCAAGCACCGCAGCTGCGATTATAAAAATAATAAACTTCAAACCACTTTGATATGAATCCTCAGACTCTTTTCCGGAGATTGCTGCCTCGTCGATGTTCAGTTGAACAAGTCCGGTCACGGCTCCGTCAAGAAGAGGGGTTACAGGAGTCACATTGGAGCTTAGATAGGCCAGCGCTTCAGTCGGTGCGTTTCGTCGCATAAGTGAGTTCACTTCGTCAAATGCGACCAGCATTTTTTCAGTGTTGTCAGACATGACCTTAAACAGTTGCGCTTCTTTTGGGTTCGCATCTTCGCCTGAAACAAAAGGGCCATAGAGCTTGATTTGCTTTTTTAATTCTTCGCTGAGTGTGGCTATCGTACTGATCGTCGTGGCAATGTCTTGCGGATCGGTCTTGAACAGAAGTCGGCGGACTTCCAGCCTCAGGCGCAGCATCGCGGAATTAATTCGGTCGGCAACAACCACGCTGGCGAATGCATCGTCTTGAAGGGATCTGGCAGTCTCTCGAATTTCCCCCATTTTCCAAACGGAAATACCACCAAGAGCAACCAACAACAATGCGATAAACATAAAACTGACTGCTGCGCGTATTGATACTTTCAGGTTTCTCATCGCCACAAATCCCTAGTGTTAATCGACGTTTGGTTACCAAAAAAGGTTATCGGCTAACTAAAACAAAGCTTGAGCGCGACAGCCCATCAGGCCTTGACAGAAGCCAATAAATTTATCCCGCGCCAGAGAAAAACAGCCCTGCTAGTCCGCAATGATCCTCACAGCGAAATTATAGGGCTTCATAGGGAGATATTTTATCGTTGGTTATTCATGGGATTACGTGTGATTCCTGAGGAAAAGAGTGCCAGCAACACACCTTGCTGATGCCACCGCTTAAGGCGATGGTTTCCACCTAAATTTGATCCGATCAAGAAGAGTTGGACGCCATTTTTAGCCTTTTTACGGGGGACGCCCAAACCACCAGAACGCCGTATCTATTCCACATCCTCCAAAGTCCTGTTACACCACGAAGCGACTCACCAGCTTATTAAGGTTCACCGCTAGCTTTGACATTTCGCCGCACGCCGTAGCAGTTTGACTAGCACCCGCAGAGCTCTGAACAGCAAGCTCTCGAATGCTGACAAGATTACGATCAACTTCGCGGGCAACGTGAGCCTGCTCCTCAGAAGCGGTGGCGATCAACAGGTTGCGTTCGTTGATCTGCGTAATGGCCTTGGAGATCTGATCCAGTGAACTGCTGGCCTCTTGTGCCACATCAAGGGTTTGATTTGCCAGTTCCTTGCTCATGTTCATTGCCTCCACCGCTTCTGCTGAATCGCTCTGCATGCTAGAGATCATCTGCTCGATTTCTTGAGTTGAGGACTGTGTTCGGTGGGCCAGCGCCCTGACCTCGTCGGCGACTACTGCAAATCCACGGCCCTGCTCACCGGCTCGCGCCGCCTCAATCGCTGCGTTCAAGGCCAGAAGGTTGGTCTGCTCAGCAATAGCTCGAATCACTTCCACTACTTTATTGATGCTTTGAGCGCGCTGAGACAGCACCTGAATCTTGTCACTCGTGCTTTCAACATTGCCGCTCAGCTTTTGAATAGACTTCAATGTTTGAGCGACTCTCTCCAATCCTGCCTCTGTAAAACCCTGGGTGCGACGCGACTCTTCCGAAGCTGACTCAGCATTGCGAGCCACCTCATCAACGGCAGCGCTCATTTGGGTGACAGCTGTGGCGGCTTGGTTGACTTCATCATTCTGCGAAACAAGACCTCGACTAGATTCCTCAGTAACCGCCGTCATCTCCTCTGCAGCAGAGGCCAGTTGCGTCGATGAATCACCAATTTGCATGATGGTGTTACGAAGGTTTTCCTGCATGTGTGCAAGCGCTTTCAACAATCGTCCGGCCTCATCAGTCCCGCTGATCTTCACCTCCTTCGAGAGGTCGCTACCTGCGATTCGCTCGGCAATGGACAGGGCATCGCTGATAGGAGTCGTTATGCTTTTCGTCAAAAGTGTTGCCAAAGCGACCGTCAGGACTACGACGCCCGCAATAAGCCCAACAATCATCCACAAACCAGATGAGTAGGTGTCGGCTGCATATTGCCCAGCCAGTGCCGCTCCGTCGTTGTTGAAGTCAGCCAAGGCCTTGATCTCTCCTTCCATCCTGTTCGTCAGGGGACGGATGCCTGTACTTACCATGTTGAACGCAGCAGAAGTATCACCCCTTGTTAACGCCGAGATGAGACCATCCAGTTGGTTGGAGTAATCCTCGGCGGACGCCTTTACCGTTAAATACAGCGCGCGCTCCCGGTCGCTCGCTATCAAAGGCTCATAATTGATAACTGCATCCGTAAAGACCTTCCGGTAGCCGGGGAAGGCCGCTAAGGTCGACTGAAGGGTTTGGGCGTCGGAGATGCCTCGCAGAGTTTCAAGCCTTAGACGAAGTATCCCAGCGTTAATCGAGCCTGTTTGCCTAATGCTGGGTAGCCAATTGGTTTCGACGTCTCTTTCGGCGTCCCGCAACTTTCCCATTTGCACAGCAGCGACTGCGCCGAGTACAAAAACTAATGCGACAATGAGCGCGAAAAACAGAGAGGCTCTCGGGGCTAGGTTTAGATTTCTAAGGCGCATAGGAACTTCCTGTTACCAAGGGAATGATAGCGGTGTTTAATGGGCTATCGACCTGAAGTCGAAAACTTTAGGCAGATCGAGCTTAGCGGACGGATTGAGAGTCGAGGAGAAACTCACAGGGTTTTTAGCTATTTGACCGCACCACCAGCACCGACGCCTGCCGAGGTAGGCTGAGCGCCAAGACCCGAGTTTTTCGGTATCCAACTGCATTCCCTGCCTTGTTGCATGCCTGGCCCGTGACATCTATGCCTTGGTTCAAACGACGTGCAGCCAGCCAAACGCCAATCCCATCGTGTGCCAGCACTTTCATCCCCATCGCGCGGCGATTGGCAAACAGATAAGTACAGTGCGGCTGTGCCGCACAGAACACCGCGACCACCTTGGGTAACGCCGTTTGGTGTCGGCGCGCATGTCCATTGGCTCGGTGGCGGGGCAGATGGAGTCGATGCGGATCATCGCAACAGGTCTCGAAGAAAGGTCGCACAGGCAGCAGCACTTTCAGTTGGCCATCTCACTTTAACGGTGCCGCGTGGGTGCTGGATCTCAACGCTGATGTTCGATGATGCCGCTTGCGACTCAGCTCGTGCGAGTGGCATCGGCAGTGAAAAAAAAGCGGATCGCCGCTCCACGTTTTTCTGCGTTTGCAGCCGAACCCACTTGTGGACGAGATTCGCGTTGAGGCTGTGGTTGAGCGCGATGCTGGCAATCGACGCGCCGGGTTGGGAGCACACTTGAATGACTTGGGCTTGAACGACCTGGAATAGGAACGATGTTGTGGCTGCATGAAAGCTCCTCTTTAAAGGCTAGAAGTGGTGTCCACTTAAAATGAGGTGGAGACCATCGCCTTTGGCGGTAGGGCCAGGAAGGTGTGTTGGCTTGCGGGTTACCGAACAGAATCACGCCGCGAGGGTTGATAGCTTTTCTAAAGCCGATAGGCATCGGTAACCGCGACTCTCATGCCCGATCCCTTATCGATTGTTAGGTGCTAGGCTGTAATGAGCTGGTGCGGCACGGTAGATTGTCCTGAGTGACGGACATGATTTGAAAATAGCCGATACGGAGATTTACTCGCATGGAAAAGCAGATACAAGTAAGCGGTACTGACGATATTAGGATCAACCCTGAGGATGGATCAGAGTTGAAATACTGGTCTCATAAATTCGGGGTGACGAAGCAAGACATCCATGTTGCTGTTGATAAGGTTGGTGATTCCCTAACCGCTGTGACGAGCTATTTCAGAGCGCGGCGCTGAATGTGTGATGTGCTCGACATAATATTTCGTGGCAACAGCTCATAGCCTGCCCAATTCGCGTACCGCTGCTAGCAGCGAAATCGCGCATTACCCTTTCGTTACGGGTGGTGCGTGCTCAGCAATGCCCCAAGCCGATCTTCGAAAGCCTTCGTGAAGGCTTCAGCTATTAGATTAAACTGCGCTGGGGTAATAGCATTCACCAGCCCAAGGCCCGTGCTCAGCCCAAGGGCACGGCCATGGGCGTGGGTCAGATCAATGGCAGTATCCGCAGTCCATATCCGTTCTAGACACATTTGTAACCCCTGTTGGAGGCCGTAGCTCAGCCGCAGGGCGCGAAGGATGCGTTGCGGATCAGAGGCCGAATTAAGCAGGCGGTGGCCCATAAAGCGTCTCCTGTGCCGGTGAAGTCGGAACTGCGTATGCATCCTCAGGTATACCAGCAAACAGCTTGCCCCAAGCCAGCCGTTGAAGGAAGTTCAGACTTTTCGAATACCGATTTGGCCTACCTTGATCTTGGAATCCAGCGCGCTGCCGGTGGCCAAGTACAGGCCCCTCCTCGAACTGATCACCGTCTCGGTTAAGTCGAAGCTGTACCGCTGCGTCTCCAGCGCGCCCCTCCAGTTCGCTGGCAGCGTGAACTGCTTCTCGTACTTGTCCATCGAGCGGTATTAGACGAGCGAGGATTCGCCGCCGACGGGCTTGGTGATGATCAGCTCAGCTTCCCACCCCAGAATGGCCACGGTCGTTCCCAGGATCTCTGGCGAGGCCACCATCTCGATACGTCGCCGACCGGTAAGCGTCCGCCGAACACCTCTTACGTTATTAACGCGGATGGCGTCGGGGTTAGGAAGGTGAGTTGGCAGGACGGTGACCTATGTGCTTATCGATGGAATGGCGAAAGGATGCTTACGAACGATGCTTTTGTATGGGTTGATGAAGTTGAACGCGAGCAATCCCGGCGTTCATTAGTTGAGCAATAGGGCAGGCGAGGCTTCAGCATCCTGTGATTTACGAGCCGAAGTCGTCAGTCCGACAACCCTGCCTACCTTGCCGGCAGGCTGAAGATTCACGTCTCTCCATTCTCTCGTAGTGAACTCTACCTGGCCCCTGCAGCGTTGCTCGGAATCAAATACCTGCTGGATTAGGCCCACTCTGCGCCGTCGCCTTGAGGCCTCAGAAAGCCAATGGCGAGATCGAGGCATCTGACCTACATAGGTTTGACAGAGATGACCTCGACATACCTGTATTTCTTTCGAGCAGCTTTGGTCGCCTCCTGTTCGGCGAGGAGTGTGCTCAGAGTGTCGGCCTCGTGGATCAGCTCGTAGGTTTTGCCCTCAAACTCGTTGGTGACCTGCATCGCTACACGCAGCCGCGGGGTGTATGCCTTTGTGGCCTTCTTTTTGGGTTGGGGCTTCACCGCTTGCGCGAGCGCGACGTCTGGTATCGACGTCGATGAAGCTGGCGCAATTACTTTTGGAGCCGCCGCGGGGCTGCCGAAGAGCGCTCTACGCATCTCTTCTTCAGTCAGATCTGTATTCATCGACTTTCTCGTAGGTGATATGTTGCTGGCGAGATTCTAGCATTTCAAAACGGGTCGGCTGATTGGCCTTTTTAGATTGCCGCTCCTTCATTCAGCCGTTACTCATCTATCCAATCGGGCGCTCGGTGAAGTCGGCGCTGTGGCGCCTGATAATTCGGGGTTATCTGAAATATGTACTGACGTAACGGCCGCCGCAGCGGGAAAATGAGATTGCGGAGTTGCTGCTTCAAGTCTGGCAGCATCCCACGTTATGCTATGGGTAGAGTGCGCCTCAGAGTTTCCAGATCTTGTATAGGAGTCTTGAAGCTAGGCAAAATCAACATGTTACCGTTTGAGATCTGCCATTCGTAAAAGTCAGAAAAGTCCCCTTTGGCCAGTGCTCTGACTACTTTTGTGACGAAGCCGTGCGCTACAAGCAGAACAGTTTTCGAGGGGTATTTCGATTCCAGCTCAGCCAAGCCGTCTCGCACTCGTTTCACAACGTCAGAGATCGTCTCACCACCGGTGGGCCCAGCATCCCAGAGTCGAGTGATGTTCTGCGACCAGAGTTGCGGATAGCGCTTCTTGGCCTCTCCTTGGGTCAGGCCCTCGAAAACGCCGACATCCCGCTCTCTGAAGCAGTCCATTATTTCAGGAGAGAGCTTCAGGCGTTCGTTCAGAACACTCGCGGTTTGTACCGCCCTGAGGCGCGGAGAAACCACGAGCACATCAAGGCTTGCGGGCAACTGCTCGCAAAGCCTATGAGCTTGCAGGCGGCCCAGCGCTGTAAGCTCTGGATCAAGAGATCCAAGGTATCGATGTTCGGCATTAGCCCAGGTTTCACCATGTCGCACGATGTATAAATGCATGAAATCCGTCTCAGCGAAAAAAAGGATAGATTGTACCTTTCCGTCGCCGTTGAACGCACCAAGACCGGGGTTTGGGGCAGGCGTGTTCACCAGACGCTCACGATTTCCAGGGCTAAGGAGTGACCTTTCCGAAGATCTGCCTAAAACAGCTTCCGGGCAGCGCTGCTTTCAACTGCTACATCCACGCTTTTCTTGGCGGGCCGTTTTCATGCACATCAATCCGGATCACTTCCTACAGACGGAGAGGGGCCGCATTATTAATGCTGAGCTAAATAGACTGGCTTGGCAAAGAGCTCACATTGCCCTATCAGAGGCTTTGCTAGTGACTCCAAGGCCTTGTCGTTTGTATTTGTTGATAGGCGCTCAGGGTTCAGGAAAAAGCACTTGGGCCAAATCGACGCTTTTAGTTGAGCCTGGCGCTGTAATCTTCGATGCCATCCTGGTTCAGCGCTGCGAGCGTGAATCGCTCATACAGGCCGCCAAGAAGCATGGGGTTGATGTGGTAGCTATTTGGTTCACGACTTCGCTGGAAGACTGTTTGGCACGTAATCAATTGCGTCCTGATGATGAGATCGTTCCTGAGAATGCCATTAGAAACGTTTTTAAAGCACTTCAGCCTCCACGCTTGAGCGAGGGTTTCACCGAAATCCTAGTCGTAGATGCACAGGCTAGCGCGAATGCTCATGCTTCTAAAGACTGAATTGACTTCGAGGTGTACGACAACAGCTCGGCGATCTCGCTCGCCCGCCAGTACGTCCTTCAATTAGGCATGCGGATTATGGCCTTTGAGCGTAGGCGTAGGGCGAACCCACCTTGAGTGATCTGTCAAAGGATTGCATGCCATCGTGCAGACAATGTAATTTGCACCTGCAGGGGTTACTTTCAAATAGGTACATCGCTTAACTGGAGCTATATGGACGAGCTAAAAGTTTTAGGAAATGCCCACTGGATAGTGACTCATCGACGAGATGCACGTTACGAGGGATACTTGATAATATCATCCGAAGAGCCGGCTTCAGAACTCAGCGATTTAAGCGACGATGCCCTGTCATCTCTAGGTTTGATGATGAGAGCACTGGATCGTCTGCTTACGAAGGTGTACGAACCCTACACAGTGGTGTTTTATAAATTAGGGTTCTCTCGTGGTTTCAACGTACATTTTCATGTCGCCCCTATCTCGGAAAATTTGCTAATAGAGATATCAAAACATCCCGACTATTCCGACAACCCTGATGGTAACGACGCGATTATTTTTTTAAGTCGTGAATATTGCGAGAGACCCCTTTCCGCTGACGAGTCTGAAAAGCAGCTTTCGGCGGTTCGGCTGCTGAGGGCTTCGTTGACTAAGCCACAGCCCGTGTAGTCAGGCGCGCGCACTCATGCGGCAGTGACTGATCGATCCCACTCGCCCGCTGCGTCGGTAGACGAATGAGGACGTCTTATAAGTAGGCATTCGGGTCACGACCATTGAGCCGCGCACACTGGATCAAGCTCATGATGGCCGCCGCGCGTTTGCCCCTGCGCAGCGACCCAGCAAACTAATCGACTTCCCTTCAGACCTTCTTTAAAGCATGAATCTCAATCTTGGTGATTCATTGAGCATGGAACTGGTGAGCAGGACGATTTTGCTCAGTCCTATTCGTGATGTGGAGCCCTAAGGCAGGTATCGACCAATGAGAGAGGGTTATGCCAAAAGCAGAGCAGCCTCCGCCGGTTGAATCCCTTGCATCTAAGCGTCAGATTCTTTTTTTGCCAGCCTGATCGCTGTAGTCATATGCGGTACAGCGTAGGCCTTGTACCAATAATGCATTCCTTCAATAGCTTTCTTAGCTGGCGCCGTGTCGGCTGCTCCAACCAATTCCGCACAAGCCTGAGCCATTGAGACAAGAAGGCGGGCTGCTTCGGGAATGTAGGGAAGGTTATTTCCAGCTTCATGACGCTCACGAATGATCTGGTAGCGAATGTTTTCCGGCAGCGTCCACGCACTGATCAAAAACTCATGAACGGAGTAGTGGACGCCATTGATTTCCACGGTCGCGGAGCGATGTTCTTCACTGAACCCTGCTGTTTCGATCTGCTCGCAGCTATCGATGACAGTGCTCATCATTTCTCGAATTTGTTGCCAATCAGTACTCATTTGGGCTCCTCTCAATCAGCCATTCTGCAGGATACGTCGAGTGTGCTTCTACGGGTAGGTGAAAGGCGGCTTCTGGCCGATAGCTGTCAGTAGGGGCCATGCGGGCGTAGGATGAGGGCTCTCCCAGACATCGAAGCCTTTTCCCTTATGACTCAATCCGTGCGGACAATCGTGAAGTGCTAGGATCCAGGTGATGGTGGCGGAGACGTCATCATCGATCTCCCACCGGATGTCGTTGCAGCAATAAACGTCGGTTTGGGTGATTCCTTGAGCATCGGATTGGTTAACGGGGCGATAGTGCTCAGAACGATTCGCGAGGCGAATACCCAGTCCTGAGGCAGTTCTCGGCCAATATCGGCCGGGTGCGGTCGAGGTCGATATTCTAAGTGAAAGCCTTTTCGTAAAAACTAAATGATTAGAAAAAGGTTAGCCATGGAAAGCGATGACGTCACAGACTCCCACCGCGGTAAAACAATCGCTAACGCCTTTCCGCCCTACCTGAAAATGGAGGCAGATTGTCTGAGCTTGGTCATAGGCGATACCAAATGTGCTGATCATCGAGGCGTAGAGGTCACAACAGACAAAAACCGGGTGGTCGTTCCATACCGAATCCACCATGAAGGCAGCGAGCAGGATGGTAAGTCTCTGAGCCGGACGCAAAGCATCATGTACTCGTGCCTATTGACCAGGCATCACAATGGCTATGTGCGCCAGCGCCAACTTGAACGCATCCTCCCGGTCTACGAACCTTGGGTTGTTCCATTCGTTGTTCAGCTCACTGGCGAGTATGTGATCGAGATACTCGACACGTGCGAATCCCACTTTTCCCTGCTTGACCCTTTGCTTTATGGCTCCTTCATCAGAGACAACCCAAAGTATTTTCAGGCCACACGCGACCGAATGATCAGCTACTGGGATTGCTACTATCGGAGGCTATACAAGCGTAAACCTGACTATGTCGGGTTCAGGCTGTTCGACCGATTCCAAGACTTTGCATCTCGCCTGTAAAACTGAACCGCCCCCCGGCCTAACCACCGCTGAGCGTCTGCAATGGGTCGACATCGGCCGCTGCTCACCACGCCGTCTCCTAATTGTACGAAAACGATCCTTCCGGACACTCCACACACGGCGTATTGAGCAGGAGCGGGTATTGGCTAGAAGCCTTCATTGCGACGATGCAAGACGATGCAAGATAACCCGGTATCGGGCTTTAGCTGACCGGTTACGTTCAAACACGAGGAATGAGACATGGAATATCGGATTCAGATTGCTTCGGACGTGATCCGTGATGGCCTAGGACTAGAGCTGATTAACGCCACCAATCAAGTATGCGCCGAGGTCTTCAGGTGTGATTCTGATAACACATTGAAAATTTCGCTATTCGCTGAGGATCTGCCATTCGTACAGGTTGAAAATTTGGTGCTGATCGCCCGAGAAGAATTGGTTCGCTACGAGGACGGCACACCCTTGCCCTCTGCTATCCCTCTCCAAAGCTCATAGACAGAAGCCATCAGCTAGTCCTTCCCCGACGAACACTACCAACCATTGCCGGCCTCCTAGTGCCGAAAGGGATCCCTTTCGACATCAGATGGTCTGCAACGGGCTTTAGGGATCGCCGGGGAGGGGCTGCTACCGACTCAAAGCGGCTATTCAACTGCATCTCCATACAGGTGCGTGAGACCTCGGCCCACTGCTACCGTACTGGTGCGTATGTCAGCCAACTCAATCAATGCGGTTTAGCATTACGCTTAGTAAAAGGTCTTACGCTCAGGAGGCGTGGATGAACAGAACTTTTCTTGGTATTGCGTGGGCGGGGCTCTATGCAGCCGATCTGACTGCGCTGGTCGGTTTCTATGTCGAAAGGGTAGGCCTTCCTATAGTGGAAAACGGCGATGGCTATTGCATGCTGGATGTCGGCGGCGGCGCAATTTTTGAGTTGTGGGCCGATGGCGCGCGCGCTCGTCATCGAAAGACGCCTGCAGAGCAGTCAGTGATCATCGCATTCGCGGTACTTTCATTGGAGTCTGCTATGGAGGACTTGAGCAACCGGGGGCTTCAGCCAGACTCCGAAGTGGGTACATACGGCAACAGTCGTTGGGTCTATTACTCAGACCCAGAAGGCAACAGGTTTGAGCTCAAAGAAACATTGGATGCCGCCCTCACTTAGTTGAGAACGGCTTCGCCAATGGCGCGCGACCATAGTAGATCAACACGTTGAAGACATTCCGCATTTGCGCCGTAAGTCAGCAGCGGCAGCGCTTCGGCAAGCCGAAGCCAGCGAAATGATGTGTGCTCCGCTGACAGGACAGGATCTTCCATACCCGAAATATCTGCAGTAAAGACGCGCTCTTCTACTTGCTGAGGCTCGGCACCATAGTGCTTTCGCCATTGCTCCTTGATCGGATATTGGTGACTGAATCCAGAGTAGATAGGCGGACTGATGCGCAGCGCAGTTTCTTCGAATACTTCGCGAACTGCCGCGTCCTGGAAGCTCTCCTGATCTTCAAGTGCGCCCGAAATGCCCTGAAAAAACGCCGGCAAGCCTAGATCATCGCGTGGGGCTCGCTGGAAGATCAGATACTGACGTTCGCCTCCCACAGAGCGGGTCAGAAATACGTGAACTGAATAAGCACGTCGCATTGGCCTTCCTTTGCAAATGATCGATGGGCGAACGCGCGTTTACCTTTGCCAGGTTTTGGATCACTCACCTGTGCAGGAGTGCAGCCTTTGTGCGCCGGGACGTTGAGAATAATTAGCCTGATCTGGGTAAGATGACTTAGGCAGATCGCCCGCTCAAACATCGCTTTCCGGACTCAATATTTTCAAAAGTGTGTGGCGACTCCATGGCCCGCAGTATCCCGGAAGATGTGCAACGATTCGGTAACCGCAGCGTTTATATAAGTCAGCCGCGCCGTCATCGAGGGTCTCAATAAGCGCTTCCCGGCAGCCACGCGCCAGAGCCAGCGCCTCAAGGCGGTGCAAAAGCTTCGTGCCGAGTTTCTGCCCCCGCGAAGCTGCGTCTACCCACAGGTAATTGATAAATAGACGGCCGAATTCGGTACGGCCGGTGACGCCGCCTATCAAGACTCCATCTTCCAGCACTGTGCAAGCGATAGGGTTCGCCACGCCGCCCTGCTCACGGGACAAGTTCTGACCGTGTTTTATGACGCCATCAGAGACGGCTTGCAGATGCTGTTCGTAAATGCCGTCGCATGTGCGCCATTCCTTCATGTCGGTTCCCTATGTCCGGTGTACCGACATCTCGTGCAAAAGCCGTTCCTATAGCCGTTCGATTGGCTGCTCCCGCTCGAAAGCTGCCTCTTGGTCTGTCTGCAATCAACCCAGAATGTGTAAAAACGCGCGATGCACTGTCGGCGCTAAGCGCCGACGGCTGTTAGTTGAGTAATTGCTCGCAACAAGTCCTGCGGATCATCACTTGGCCTTAGGAGCTCCCAGCGTGCTTTATCTTGCTGGGTGGCCAAAATTAAGACCTATCCAGGCCGGCAGCGGCTTCGTTTAACCGCTGGTACCGAGAATTTTCATGACCCGCTTCCGGTTGTGGCGAGCACGTTCAAGCTCATCTCCCTCTGCCGGAAGCACCTTGAATATCACAGGCTCCGAGCCATCTCTAAGGCGAGCACCAGTCGCTCAAGCCCGATACCGAACCCAGCTCCTTCGAGATAAGCTCCGCCGCCGACAACTTGCTGCTGTGCCCCCAGCACAGGGCAACGCACCTCAAAACCGTTCCCCTCAAGGTAATAGCTCAGGCCACGCTTCACTGACAGATTGAGTTCATACGCGAGTCCCAACGAGTCAAGAAAGCCGGTGCAAATTGCTTGGCTACGTTGCAATGCCTGCACGGGGGCGGAACTAAGAATTTCGAGTCCCAGTTGACTGAATTCGCGATACCGACCGGCTTGAGGTCGTTCATACCGGTAACATCGCGTCACGTAGAAAAACATCGCTTCGTCTCGTGACCCGAGAAGTGCATTGTTGCGCTCCTGAAAAAGCGCGGTTGCTTCTGGGATGAGACAACAAGGCCGTCCGGCCTTGTCATCAAACGCCCACATTTGTCCGATTATTTCACTTCCACCGGCTTTCTCAGTAAACGTGTCTTGGCCCCACAATGCAGGAAGTATGGCCTCCTCAGCCCCGGCATCGATGAAGGTAGCTCCGAAATATGGCTTCTATCTCACGCATGGTTGCAGCTTCTTTCCCTGTCACTATTCGAGTTCCGCGAAGCATGGTCATTTATAGATCTCCATTTTACAGGCAATAAAAAAGGCGCCATTGGCGCCTTGGTTTGGTTCACTGATTGGTCAGAAAGGATGTCTAAAATTCTGAGCATTCGATGAGCGTGAGCAACCGCGGCACCCTGAGTGAGTCCCGTGATGATGACGGCGATTGCTTGGAATAAATTGAGTCATAGCTGATCCTCGCACACTTCTGGAAGCGCTCACAAGCTGCTGTATCTTTCACCCAGCGCAGACCAATGACGCGTGCCGCTGACACCGTTTTCACCCAGCCTGGGTCACTAGCAGCCGGTGGGCTATTGCGAAGCTCGGCTAGGCGCTGCCACTGCTATATGACCGTTTCCACCCAGGCCTGCCGCTTATCCGTCGCAGGCCGCGTCTTACGTATCCTCGTGACACCGGGATGCACATCTCCTGTGTAGGGCGCGCCCCAGAGCAGTACTGAATACCCTCACGAACGATCTTTTGAACATAGCTTGAGCCTGGCAGCTATCGGATATGCGTCCCTACAACGGAGAGCACGAGACGATCCTCCGATTGAACTCTCATAGACTCATGACCCGGCTCGTAAGCCCCTCGGCAGGCAAGATAGTGTGAGCTGGTTCACGTTTTGAAATTATTCAGGGGTACCCCCCCTGTAAATTTTTTTTGAAAGACGGAGTTGTTATATTTGAGACCTAAAGAAAAGCAGAGGCGTTGCGGATACCCCTGGTTATCCTGAAAAGACACGATCTGAAAAACATGCCCTGCCTTTTGAGGTCGTTTTCCACTCTGCGGTTACCTCACTGATACGGTTTTGCTTCGCCCGTCGTTCTCAACGCCCGCTAGGGCAGGGGAATCGCCGTTTCGACCGCAAGGTCGCTGCTTTTCATCTTTGTGTTCAAACCGATATCTCTTAAATTTTCAGAAATCTGTCGCCCGCCACAGACGCTTTGGTTTGGGATTACTACGTCTGAAAATTGGAGGGGCGGGATGGACTACAGTTTGGAATCAACGATCTGGAAAGAAGCGCAGGCGACGTTTCCTGGGGAAGCGTTTACCGCCGTTGTAAAGCTGGCTGTCAGCGGCTATCGAAGACGCCCTGGCTACTCCGGGATTGAGCGGATTTATGCCTCAGATCTCGGTCAGACCGGGCTACAAGCCCTTCGATATGCACTGAGGCACGTCGATCACTTACCTCGTGGCGAACTACCTGAGTGCGTTTCCGTGAGAGCTGCGCTCAGGGCGCACATCTACTATTTCCTGGAGTCGCAGGTCGTTCGGGCTGGTGTTGCTTCTGAAATGGTTATCGAGGATCACTTGGCTCGTGCGCTGAATCTATGAGCAGGGTTACTGGGGTGGCGGGTGTGGAGGAGGTTGCTCCCAAAACCTCGTCCAGCCTTCGGGCCCGGATTTGTTAGGCGCTTTTGCCGCCGGGGATTGATCAGCATGTGCGGTTGGAGTGGCGGAAGCTACAAGGTCGCAGCGCGAGCGTGCGGCCTGCGCAGGCAACCATGCGGCTAAGATCGTGAGTCTGCTCCGCCCCCCGACTCAGCGGGCTTGATCCGTATGCGTGCTTAAGAAGGATATTCTCAATCGCCAGCGGCTGCCGCCGGCGGGTGCGTATTCAGAGTTGTTGCCTCATAACAGGATGCGCGCGTCACTCACTCCAGTTGGACGCGGTGCAGGCTCAAGACTTTAAACAAGGACGGATGGAAAATATGACAACGCATATCATCGTGATTGGTAATGAGCAAAATCCCGAGTTTGAGGCAGCAATCAGCGTTGGCTTGAATGCCTTCAATGATCAGATGACTGGCTCAAATGATCGGAGCCCATTGACGGTGATAGTCAGAGACCCGACCACAAACGAGGCTTTAGGAGGGATCGTCGGACGATCGTCCCTAGGGCTGGCGTTTCTTGATCTCTTTCATCTTCCAGACTCTCTTCGTGGAGGGGGTTTAGGTACGAAAGTCCTGAAAGCATTCGAGGATGAAGCGCGGACGCGGGGATGTCGCTCTGCTGTGCTTTACACCATCAGCTTCCAGGCACCTGGTTTTTATGAAAAAAACGGGTGGGTACGTTTTGGGGAAATAGCCTGTGATCCAGAAGGTGCGAGTCGAGTTTTTATGAGCAAAAAGCTTTGATGGGCAGGTCAAATCGCGACGATTGTAAAGGTAGCTAGCAGCAAGGCATGGTCGCCATACCCTCACTTTGAGCGCAGCGGATCATGGAGGCCGTCAATGCCTTGGTAAAACTGCGCTTGAGAGCTTACCTGCATCAAAGAGAGCAGCCTTTCGAGCTCGCTGTGTTCCCAGGTGCTTAGGAGCTCCACCGGATCGGTACCGAACCGTTTGGAGGAGTCAAAGGTATAGGCCCTGCCTTCCGGGTTGTAGCAGCTGTCGCAATAATCGAGTGTGTCGCAATCGTTTTAAAACGTGATCACCCACCCATCGGTTTCGACTGTCATCAGGCCGCAGTAAATATCTACCCACGAGTGTTCGCCTATGCGGCGCATTGATCGCACCCCCAGGGCGATGTCCCGCAGGACTTGATAGGTTTCGCGCGCGGTAAGTGGGTTTGGAGACAAACGGATATACCTTCGTGGCTCTGGCTGTCGAGGAATAGGTGCATGAAGAATTCTTGCTGAGGCATGCGGCGCAGGCATCGATTTGATAGCCTCCGTTCACCTTTTGGAGAGTGTTCATGGCTACCAACAACCAATCAAAGATGGCGGCTCGCTATGGTCAGCCTGATGCATCTGCGCTCCTCGTTTGGAACGATATCATCGATCAACTCCTCGACCATCGCAGCGTCCGCGCATTTACTGCCGAGCCCTTGCCTGAAGGCGCAATCCAGACGCTCATCGCTACCGCGCAATCTGCATCAACCTCGTCAAACCTGCAGGTCTGGAGCGTTGTCGCTGTGCAGGATGCTGATCGAAAGGCACGACTAAGCGCGCTCGCCGGAAACCAGGCCTATATCCGATAGGCGCCTCTGTTCCTCGTATGGCTCGCCGATTTGTCCCGAGTCACGCGCGTCGCCGAGCAGCAGCATGCAGAACTGGAAGCACTTCCTTACCTCGAGAGCCTGTTGCTCGGAACAATTGATGCTTCCCTGGCTGCGCAGAATGCGGTCGTGGCGCTCGAATCCCTGGGGCTTGGGAGCGTGTACATTGGCGCCATCCGCAATGACATCGAGGGAATCGCGAAGGAGCTTGCGCCGCCTCCACACGTCTACCCGGTATTCGGTCTTTGTGTAGGTTATCCCTCCAACGAATTGCCGGCCGAGGTCAAGCCGAGGCTTCCTCAGAGCGCGGTTCTCCATCACGAAACATACTCAGCTAATCCAGAGCCTGAAGCGGTCGCCGAGTATGATCAGCGTTTGGGGGCTTTCTATCAGCGCGAGGGCATGAAGGCATCGGGCTGGTCGGAGCAGGTCGTCAATCGGTTAAGCAGCGTCTCTAATCTTCATGGCCGCGAACGACTTGTTGAACAGATGCTGCGAATGGGTTTTGGTCTTCGTTAACCAGTTGTCCGTCATAGGCGCAAGCGTAGCGATGAGGTCGCCCTGCCATGGAAAGGGGCTCCGCCTGGGTGAGCAAATTATTCTCTGCTATCACTACACCCCAGCACCAAAGGAGGTGTTGCATAAGATGCCAACCGCCTATGTCTCTCGAAATTTTGACAGCAACTTGGATTTTTGGAACTTTGCTTTTCATTTACTGTGTCAGGCCGAGCCGTCTAACGTGGGTCGATCATGGCAGGGTCATGATCAGAACTCCGATCGAATTCACTTCGTTATATGCTGATGCTGCGACAGCAGCAGGATGCGCTGCCCCAGCGGCTCTAAGTGCTGTCCTAGCAGGTGCACTATACCCGATAGCAATCACGTATCTTGAAAGATGTAAAGCGTCCGGGGCGACATATTGTGCAATTTTCTGGACATCGGACATTGCTTGTGTCATTACGCTGGCACCCGCATTGGTTGCGCTTTCAACCTTGAGTTCGATCGCGTACCTACCATGTTGATCAGTAGCAAGGAAATCCAATGTCATTCTCGTTGCACCATATGGAACCTCCCTAGCAACTGTAACCCCAGGCATCCCAAAAAGCATAATGTACATTTCCACTTGCATCCATAGCTCCCATTGGGCACCTGTTTGTATGGCAAGCGTTAGTCGTTGCGAGTCATTGATGATCTGACTGATTAAATCGTTCGGCGTCATTGGTCGCTCCAATATTGATTAAAGGATCTATTTTAGGTATGGCTACTAAATTTTTTTTCGAAATTAAGTCTATCCTGGCTTTGGATTAACATCTTCTGTGACTCATGACTTAACGTCCACAGTTACAGCTTGGGGCTAAACACTATATTAACGTTATTGAGTTGCATAGCGGTCAGCCTTATAGTCATCGTTAGGCCGAGCTCCTTTGTTAGGTATATTCCATAAAATTATAGAACAGCCTGATCTTTAAAGTTAATATTGACCTCGGGTTTTGATCGGGCTGTTTCAATTATTGCCGTTCGTCAATATGAGGGAGTGTGCTGAAAATAACCTCATCTAGATAGGCGTCCCCGGCGGCTGTAGGCTGACGCCCTAAGCCGCGTGCAAGAATCGATCTAGTTCCCTGAGACAAATAAGTTTCGTTGTGTTTAGGTCGGTGTGGCGGGTGTAGACGGTGTGGCCGGGTTTGCAGGTGCGCCGATCATAGCTGCCATCTTACTGACTAACGCATCGTATGCGGGCTGGTCACTATTAAGGCTCGCACAATAGGCTGATATTGTCGTCGGGTCGATGAACAGGTACGTACTGGCCTGTTGTGTTTGATCTATTGTCACACTTGATGTATGTGAGCAAGAGGTGGAAGTAACCTGCGTATGTGTCGTCTTGGTGGCGTAAAAAATTCTCACAGATACGCTTGGAGCGCCGAATAATTCTTCGCAGAAGAATAATAGGTGCCCGACTTTTGTAGAGTCATCGCTCGATTTGCTTGTCAGCTGGGTATTAAAAGCGCCGAGGACTGCTTTTGCGATTGTCATAGTTGATGTGTTATCCATAACGCCTGGAAGAAGCTCCTGAACTATCTGTGTGTCGATCGTAATGGAACTTTCTTCAATATGCAGGTTTTGTTGAAAGTCTTCCATTTCAACAAAATAGCCAGTTTTACCGATCAACTGAGCCCAAGAATCATAGTCGAACAAGGTTTTGCCTGCTTGGTGCATGGCTTTCGTCATCGCAGCAAACAATACCGATGCGGAGTTGAAAAGCGCTTTTGTATCAGCCTCTAGTTCCGGGGACGTAGTGGAGTAGAAGATGTTTCCAGTAGTGTTCAGGCGGAACTGTACACCAGCTTCGCTATCTCCTGTCCCCCCGGATTCGTTTCCAGCAACGGCTACCGCCTCTACCAAGGATGATGTTGCGAGATAGTTTTGTAAGTTTTTATTAAGCTCAGCGGAAGCAAATTTGTAAGTTCGAAGATCGGCAGTGCCTCCCTCCACGAAACTAGATACTGCTTTTACTTCTTCATTCATAATAGTCATAAGACCTCATCCAAGAGAGAGCCCCGGCAAAGTGCCGGTGGGGAAATACGTTACTTGCAATAATCAAGGCAGCAGTTCGCCGGTAACATCGACTCAGTAAAAAAACCTCAATGTGTGATCACTTACCCCGCCTCGATAAGTAATGATGCCGGATTTTAGCAGCATGTGGGCAGATCTCAGCCCCGTTAATAGAGAGTTAAGCAAAAATTACACAGTTCAGATTTTCTACATCGAGCATGTGCGCAAATGGGTTCGTCGACGTAGGTAGTCTGGTCTAGGTTAAATAAAAATCGATTCTGAACCGGTATCGGCAGTTTCTCCGCAAGGTATTGACAGTCTTTACGATTGACTCATTCCAAAGCAATCTCAGCCTAGCATGCATTTTTTGGTTGTAAAGGACGCGAAACGAAAGTTTAGCGCTGGACGGAGAATCGCTCAAAGCCCGTGATCCATCTCGCTACGGATTGTCCTACACCTTGCTGCTGCACCACTGGCAGGCTGAACAGTCGTGAGTAAAAGCACGGCTGGAGACCGCGTTTTGTCGTCTGCAAAATGCACAATAAAACCCGGATTTGGCTTGGTATATATATCTAGAAAAATATAAAAATTAATTTTCTCGATACTGTTGACCCGCCGAGTGGGGCGCATAGCGTCTGATCTGAGTCGGTTCTCACAAAACCGTAGCGATGAGGTCGCCCTGCCATGGGTATGGGCTCCGCCTGATCGGCACCACGAAGGCACGGCGGAGGTAGGTGAGGGCGGTGAGAGAGCGACGCTTGAAACGCTTTCGGTCGTTCAAGTCGCCAAACCTCCCACCCTCGTTCACCTAAAGCGCACACGCTGTATCCGCAGCCATCGCCTTCAGTAATCGAGCACTAACGCTAGTGAACGGTTGTGCTTTCAAACGTGCTTCCACCGTGAAGCCACCGAGTACTGAACAACTTTGCGAACTCGACCGCGCCTTTGAAGTTGAGCTGAGACGAGGCATAGGATTTCATGAGCAGCGAGCGGGGCAAAGCCCAGTCCCATTTTTCCTTGATGAGATTCTCGACGCCTTCCAGCAGTGATTCGATGTCGTCCGGATCCAGCTCGACGATCTTGGAGAGCGCGTCAGCGACAGTCTTTTTTGAGCCGCCAACCGACAACGCAAGGCCTGAGCTCTCGCACGCCATTCCTACGTGGTTGAACATGAGTACCAGAGCGTCGTTGGTTTGATCGCCACGCCAGGTGACTAAATGAGTCTTCGAGTCAGAGCCATAGGTGAATTCATCTACCAGCCCGAGTGATCTGAACGATTTACGGGCTTCGCTCAGCAACTCCTGTGCTTTGGTATCGATGAAGGGGCAGGGCGTCGTTTCGGTCAGTACAGCGCGCATTTCTTCGCGGACATGATCGTGCACCATGGCGCCAAGTCCGTCGAACTGGGGGCTGACCCCCCTCGTGCGGCAGTGACGACGATCACCTTATTACTTTCAAGATTAGCTGTGGCATTCCCTAAGCACTTCAATGAATGCCTGCAACCCTGATGGTATATGGCGATGCCCCGGATAATACAAAAACAATCCGGGAATCCGCGGGCACCAATCTTCCAGAACCGGCACCAGCCGAGCATCTGCCAAGGATCCCGAGACGACAAGTTCCGGCACGTAGGCGATGCCGAGTCCAGAAATGGCCGCTTTGGCCATTATTTCCGGATTATCGAGGGTCAGCTGTCCATTCGGGTCGATGACGAACGACCGCCCATGTTTTTCGAACTCCCATCGATAAGGTTTACCACTGGGCATACGGATGCCGATGCACTGATGTCGAAGCAGGTCACCTGGCGTCAATGGGCAGGGATGCGTCCTGAGGTAGTCCGGGGAAGCGACGGTGATAAACCGAATGTCCGGGCCTATCGGCACGGCGATCATGTCTTGAGGTATTGACTCACCCAAACGGATGCCCGCGTCGAACCCGCTGGCAACGATATCAACCAGGCGACCATCGGTGACAAGATCGACCGTCATCTGCGGGAAACGTCGCAGGAATGTCGGCAGGGCAGACTCCATCAAAACGCGCGCAGCCTGATCGCTTGCATTGATTCGCAAGATGCCACTTGGAAGAACCCGATACTCGTTCACTTCATCTACCGCCAGCGCAAACTCTCGCAGCACCGGCCTTAACCTACTCAGCAGGCGTTCGCCCGCTGCCGTCGGGGAGACACTACGTGTTGTGCGATTGAGTAACCGAACTCCGAGTCTTGCCTCCAGAGTTCTCATCAAATGGCTGAGCGTGGATGCAGACAACCCCAACTCATCCGCAGCTTTGCGAAAACTTCGGTGAGAAACGATCAGAGTCAACGCACGTAAATCAGTAAGTGAAAGGGGCAGGTCATTCATGGTTTTTTTTCATCAGGTCATGCGCATTCTGCTCGATAGTAGCAGCAGTTCCGAGGGCGTAGCGTTAGGCCCTCGCAAGCCAATCCGGCTCGCCATGAGGAGGACACACGCATGAACAGAACCTGGTTAGTCACTGGAAGCTCGTCCGGCATTGGCTTGGCGGTGGTTGAGCAACTCCTGGAACGAGGGGATCGCGTGGCGGCTACATTACGAAAGCCTGACGCACTCAGCCACTTAAAAGAGCGGTACGGCGAACGGCTGTGGACAGCGGCACTGGATGTGAACGATACCTCCGCCGTTCGGGATGTGATTCACCGGGCGTTCACTGAACTGGAGCGCATTGATGTCGTGGTCAGCAGTGCGGGATACGCATTATTTGGCGCAGCAGAGGAATGCAGTGACGAACAAATCGATCAGCAATTGCAAACAAATCTTGTTGGCTCAATACAGGTGATCCGCGCGTGCCTGCCTTTTCTCCGTCGGCAAGGGGGCGGTCGAATCCTGCAGGTTTCGTCGGAGGGCGGGCAATTGGCTTATCCCAACTTCAGCTTTTACCACGCCAGCAAATGGGCCATCGAGGGTTTCGTCGAATCAGTCGCCCAGGAAGTTGCGCCATTTGGCATTCAGTTCACCCTTGTAGAGCCAGGCCCGACTCGCACTAACTTTGCTGCGGCCCTAGTTAGCCCTCCCGTGATGGCCGAATACGACCAGACGCCTGCCGGCGAGGTGCGTAGAGCTGTCGCCAGTGGTGCTTTCCCCCTGACAGGAGATCCGCAGAAAATGGCCAAAGCCATGCTGGATATTGCTGAAACCGATCCAGCGCCAAAGCGTATGCTGTTGGGGAGCGGTGCTTATGAGCGTGTCCGCGCAGCGCTGATCCAGCGAGTGGCTGAGCTGGAACAGTACAAGGGAATCGCAAGGAGCACCGAGATCGATTGACTTCCGTTCAGGAAAGCGTGCAACACAATCAGCGCCGACACATGGGTTTACTTCTACTAGAGACATGCCCAGCACGCGGATAGTCCTAGGCGTGGTAATACCTCTCGAATGTGATCCTCGAAGGCGCTCACCAGTGCGGATGGCTTTTTGCTGTCGGGCTTCAAAGTGATTGATACGTCAGGAAGTTGAGGAAGCCCAAATTCGCTAGGTAGGATTTGCAGGTCATCGGGAACAGCGGTCTGAGTAAGAACCGCAATGGCTTGGCCTGACCGCACAACGACTGTTAGTCCAGACACTCTATGACTTGCGTAGGCAAGGCGATATGGGCGGCCTGCATTGTTGAGCTCTGATATGGCTGCAATGTGATCTAGCGTATCGGGATCAGAAAGCGCTAGTTGCAGCGGTTCCATCTCGGCAGCGTCACCCCCTTTTGCTCCTACCCACACTAACGGCTCTCGCCTAATGATGGCCCCTTCGATGGTATTACCTGGCAGTGAAATCATAGCTATGTCCAAAGTATGGTTTTCCAATCGCTCCAGCAAACGAGGCGTGGGTGCGCAGTAAACCTCGACTAAAACTTGGGGATGTTGGCTAGCGAAATCGCGCAGCAGTAGTGGCAAGAAAACCACTGCGTAGTCGTTAGGACATCCGAAGCGGATTGTTCCCGAGAGGCCGGCACCCGATAGCTCAGCCAAGGCCTCATCGTGAGCTCGCAGGATTTTTTGGGCATGGAGGAGTAAGCGCTTACCGTGGCCCTTAGAAGAACGCCTCGACCGGTGCGCTTAAGCAATAGGAACCGCGTGTTAGTTGCATGAAATCCCCGCTTAAAAAGGCTAGAACCGGTGCCCACTCAAATTTAAGCGCACACCATGTCTTGGCTTTGGAGGGCTGGGTGGATGACTTGGCCGGACGCATACGCTGAGTCAGCAGCGCTGGCAGGTTCAATCCTTGGAGGAGCTTTTGAGCAACCGTCCTGTCTTCGCCTAAGCAATGCCTTGACGAGACTAAGACCCGCGTTTATCGGGGTTTTTCCAGAACGCTGGATCAGCATTCTTAAGTCTTTCTACCGCGTTACAGATATGGGCCAACGCAGCTTGACGGGAGCCCTCGGGATCCCTGGCAGCAATCGCCGCATAGATCGCAAAATGCTCAGAGTGTACTTTCCGGGACAAGTCCTCTCGACGACCTTCATTTGAGCGCGTGATGCGGATCGCTTCTTTGACGAACTGGGCGATGAACTCATGCATTGAAGGGTAGAGCGGATTGCCAGTGGCATGCGAGACGGATAAATGGAATGCGAGATCCTCTTCGACACCGTCATGGCCTTTTTGCTCGGCTTTGTCGATGGCTTTCAACGCCACTGCGATGGCTTCGAGTTGTTGTGGAGTATGCCGCTGAGCGGCCAACGCTGCCGCTTCGCTCTCGATACCGCGACGTAACTCGGTCACTCGCAGCACGGCCTCGATGGAGCCGCAAACATCCACGTCTATGGTGAATGCCTTGATGTGAGCGCCTTCGCTTACAACGGTACCACTGCCTTGGCGCACTTCTACCAAACCTGCAGATTTAAGTCGGGAAATCGCCTCACGCACAACTGTGCGGCTAACACCATAGCGCTCGCAAAGCACTGGCTCGGTTGGCAGACGCGAACCGGGTAAGGCTTCGCCGCTAGCGATGTGAGCCTTAAGCGCAGCTGTCACTTGATCGGCCAGCGTACCCTTTGAGGCGTCTTTCAAGCTGGCCGAGGTATCAGGAAGCCAAGAAGTCAGGGTGGCTGACATATGGATCTCACATCAATGAACGTGGACGCATTGTGAGCGCGTCCCCCTGCTCTAAGCTACCCTTGAATTCGTATGACGTATTATGTAGATTCAAGTCACACACTGTTACCCGTACACCAAATCTCCCACTACAAAAATAAAGGGATGTGCTTCAGATGAGCGAATCATTGATTCAAAACAGCATCCGGCCGTCTGTCGACGCTTCAGAGGACGCGCTTTACCGCAAAGCCGCGTGGCGAATCTTGCCACTGTTGTTGCTGTGCTACTTGGTCGCCTACCTTGATCGTGTGAACGTCGGTTTCGCCAAGCTGCAAATGTCAGACGATCTGCATTTCTCTGAAGCGGTCTACGGCCTTGGCGCCGGGATCTTTTTCATTGCTTATTTCCTCGTGGAAATCCCCAGCAACTTAATACTGCACAAGGTCGGCGCACGGCTTTGGATCGCGCGGATCATGATCAGCTGGGGGTGATTTCGTCGTGCATGGCCTTTGTCACGACGCCGATGTCTTTCTACATCATGCGTTTCTTGCTGGGTCTGGCTGAGGCTGGATTCTATCCGGGGGTCATTCTGTATTTGTCGTACTGGTTCCCTACCCATCGACGCGGAAAAATGTTTGCGCTGTTCGCCACGGCAGTGCCGTTGTCGGGTCTTGTCGGCGCGCCGCTGTCGGGCTGGATCATGACGGCCTTTGACGGTGCTCACGGGTGGGCCGGCTGGAAATGGCTGTTCTTCATTGAAGGCCTGCCTTCGGTAGCCATCGGAATCCTGGTGATTTTCTGCTTAAGCGATCGTATCTCCCAGGCAGGTTGGCTGACTCCTGAACAGAAGGCCCTTCTACAATCGCGGATTGATGCCGAAAGTCAGGGACATGTTGCCCACAAGGTGAAGGACGTGTTCCGCCAGCCACGCATGTGGTTGCTGACGGGTATTTATTTCTGTCTGATAGCAGGTTTCTACACCGTTGGTTTTTGGCTGCCGACACTGGTACGGCAGGCGGGTGTGACCGACGTGTTGCAGATCGGCTTGCTAACTGCAATTCCTTATGGCGCAGCGGTCGCAACCATGCTGCTGGTGTCGCGTAATGCCGACCGTCTGCGTGAGCGTCGCTGGCATCTGGCACTGACGGCGATTGTCGGAGGGATCGGTCTGATCATTTCAGCCACTTGGAGCGATAACTTCACGGTCTCGATGATTGGCCTGACGCTGGGTGCAATGGGTGCGCTGAGTACGTTGCCACTGTTTTGGCCGCTGCCAACGGCGTTTCTTGGCGGTACGGCTGCTGCGGCCGGCATTGCGCTGATCAACTCCTGTGGCAACCTCGCCGGCTTCGTGTCGCCCTACTTGATGGGATTTCTCAAGGATATGACGCAAAGCACCACCATCGGCATGTATGTCATGGCCAGCGCGTTGTTTCTGGGCGCGGCTCTAGTGTTTCGTATTCCCGCCAAGCTGGTTAATCGCTGAGTATCAGGAGCTAATCATGAAAATTCTAGTGACCGGCGCGGCTGGCTTTCTTGGCCGTCGCCTTATAAATGCGCTCCTGCAGCGCGGTTCGTTGTCAGATCGACAGGGCGTCAGTCAGGCTATCTCCACCCTCGTGGCATTTGACCTGATGCCGCTGGCCGGTTTCAGTGATTCGCGCTTAAAGGTGCTCTGCGGCGACATCGCCGATCCAGAAGTGCTAAGAGGGTTGGTGGATGCCGAAACCGACAGCATCTTCCATTTGGCGGCTGTCGTATCGAGTCAGGCCGAGCAGGATTTTGAGCTGGGCATGCGCATCAATTTCGCGGCTACGCAGAATCTGCTGGAGCGAATCCGCCGTCTGGGGACGTGTCCGAAATGGGTAATGACCAGTTCGGTCGCAGTCTTCGGGGGACAACTGCCCGAACAGGTAGAAGACGACCAGGTGTGGGCTCCGCAAAGCTCCTACGGTACCCAGAAAGCAATGAACGATTTGCTGCTTGCCGATTACAGCCGACGTGGCTTTGTCGATGGGCGCAGTCTGCGTATGCCCACCATCGCCGTTCGTCCCGGCAAACCTAACTTGGCAGCGTCCAGCTTTGCCAGCAGTATCATCCGGGAACCACTCAATGGACAGGAGAGTGTTTGCCCAGTGCCCCTTGAGACTCGCTTGTGGTTGATGTCTCCGGCGCAGGCCATCAGCAACCTGATCCATGGTCATGAATTGCCGGGCGAGATGCTGCGGCGGGGCAGGGTGATCAACATGCCTGGCTTGTCGATTACCGTTGAGAAAATGATTGATGCCCTGCGCCAAACGGCAGGCGATGAGGTGGCAAACCGAGTTCGTATTGAGCGCAGTCCTGCCATCGAAAAAATTGTGGGATCTTGGCCCGGCTCATTTGCTTCTTCGTATGCACGAAATCTAGGGTTCACCCACGATCAGGATTTTGACGACGTCATTGCCCAGTTCGTTGACGAGTATCTTCCTCAAGCTCTTGAGTCTTAGGACGGAATTGAAAGCGAAATCTCGCGGAGACCTTGTATGTCCCCGGCACCGATCAGTGTGAGGTAACACGGCATCAACTGGGTGGGTAGGCAGCGTTTCGTAGATCACGGATGATCACCCTAGCTCGTATGGCTGCTGAGAGGATGTGGGGATCATTCCGCAGTAAGGAGCCTGACTAAACAGACCTTCCGGTACCCAGAGTTTGACTGGGATTAGATTGACGTCCGCGCGCATTGCCCAAATGACGGATACAGCAAGCCCAGGCATGAACTACGATTTTTAAAGCGGCCTGATTGCAGCGCCAGCGCCAATACGCTTCCAAGGTCAGCCGAATACCGAGGCCTGAAGCTGCTCAGCATCCAACTGCAATTGGCTGCCTTGCTGAGCAACTGGCTAGTGGAGCCGTCGCTGATTCACTCGACGTGCCGCGAGCTGGACGCCAACCCATTGTGTATCAGCACTTTCATCCGAGTCGTGCGGCGATCAGCAAATAGATAGGCGCAGTGCGGCTTCGACCTAACGAACATCGCGACCAACTTGGGCACCGCCGTCTTGACGCTGGCGCGCATCCAGAGGCTAGGTGGCGAGCCAGATGGCATCAATGCGCCTCATCGCAACAGGCCGCGAAGGAAGGCGGCGCAGGCATGCGCGCTATCGGTTGGCCCTTTCACTTTGACGGCGCCGGGTGGGTGCAGAATTTCCACGCCGATATTCGGTGAAGATACCGGCGCAATTGTTTGTAACGACAACGGGATGACTGCGGGCTGAGGCGTCGTACTATTGGACAAGTCACAAGGATGTTCGTGATGGTGTAGTGGCGGATGTTGGCCGGCTGCTGACTTAAAGCAGTGCGGGCGGTACGAATTTTTTGCAGAGGCGCATTGGAATGCTTCCGCTCCTGCATCATCAGTACCCCCGGACGGGTTTTACGGTCGGTCGGTGCTGTGATTTCTTGGTGATTTCGGTATCGGGAACACCCATGGAGAGTCACAACGCGTTGCCAGCGCAACAACACGGCTGGCTGAACTGAGCAAACTTCAGAGCGATCGTAATGGCTCCTTTTTTGAAGCCGAGGATGTCCTTTGCAACCTTGCAGGCCGAGGAGGCCGCAATCATGCCAGCACGCCGTTAGTCCTAGCGCTCGAAAATCGGGTCAGTGTCCAACTTCTCCCTGCGATAGCTCCGCTCGTCTTATTGAACATGGCGCCAGAAAGTGGTCGTTGACTGACGAGAATCTTGAAAAATTCAATTACCTTAGATGACATCTGACTGCCCATAATTCTTAGCAATCTGCATCAACGGCAGGGACGAGCTTGTGTAAGCGTCCGGCGAAGTCACCTACCCGATCCCAGCGATAAGGGTGATGTTGTCCACTTAAAAATACGTGGACACTATCGCCCCTATCATCAGGATTGCCATGCGCCAAAGAACCTCTTATCCCAAACCCTTTAAAGGTAAGCGCCTGGGCAACCCGCCTTGTAAAGTGCGCGCTGAGGATGGGTACATTTCCTTCCAAATGGCAGTGTCACACGAGTGGTGTAATCTATTTCAGAACTCAGGATACGCAAGCCGATAACCTGTGCCCTACATGAGCAATCTTGAGCCAGAACCACCCTATGTTAGAGGAGTTCGCATGTGACCGTACCACCTGACGATCTGCCAATTTATCGTATTCTTACTGGCCATGACGATGCAGCTTTCTGTCACCGTGTGAGTGCTGCATTGCAGATGGGTTACCAGCTTTATGGTAGCCCTGCTGTCACCTTCAATGGGCAAAATGTGATAGTGGCGCAAGCGATCATTTGGGGCGGATCTACCCTTGTATCTGTTGGGTAATCAGCCTGTATCGATGATGGTTAGAAGTATGCCTCCGGCATCACGCCTTGCGTGCTTAAAACGGTTGCCACTTATGCGGCAGCAACTGGTCGATTTCACTCGCCCGCTGAGTCGGCAGCCGCGTGAGAACATCTTTCAGATAGGCATAAGGATCATGACCATTCAGTCTCGCCGACTGGATCAGACTCATGATCGCCGCTGCCCGTTTTCCGCTGCGTAGAGACCCTGCGAAGAGCCAGTTCTTGCGCCCAAGAGCCCATGGCCTGATTTGGTTTTCGGCCCAATTGTTATCTATGGGTACGGCCCCGTCATCAAGGTAGCGCGACAGCGCTGCCCAGCGTTTGAGGCTGTAATCGAGTGCTCTGCTGATGGCCGAGCCTCCGGGCACGAGGTCACGCTGGGCGATCATCCAGGCATGCAACATATTCATCACTGGGACGGCTTTTTCTTGCCGTATTCGGCGCCGTAAATCCGGCTCCAGATCGCGGACTTCGCTCTCGATTTCGTACAACAACTGGATATAGCGCAGGGCTTGCTCGGCGAGCGTGCTTTTATTCGTGGCGTGCAGCTCGAAGAATTTGCGCCTGGCATGGGCCATGCAGCCGATCTCGGTCACGCCCAGTTCGAAGCTGGCCTTGTAGCCGCCAAAATCGTCGCAGACCAGCTTGCCCCTCCAGTCTTGCAGGAAGTTGCGAGCATGCTCACCGGCACGACTGGGACTGAAGTCATAAACCACCGCTGCCAAGTCCGAGAACTGGCTGGTGGCGTAGGCCCACACATAGGAACGGTGAGTTTTCTTTGTTCCCGGCATGAGCATCTGCACCGGTGTTTCATCTGCGTGGATGACTTGTTGCCCAAGCACTACTTCGCGCAGCGCGTCGACCAGCGGCTGCAACTGCACGCCCGTCACGCCCACCCATTGAGCCAAGGTTGAGCGTGGAATCGCCAGGCCTGCTCGACCGAAGATCGATTCCTGACGGTAAAGCGGCAGATGGTCAGCAAACTTGGCAATCATGACGTGTGCAAGTAGGCCCGCAGTCGGGATGCCCTTATCAATAACCTGCGCCGGAACCGGTGCCTGGATAAGCGTTTCGCAGTCATCGCAGACCCACTTGCCACGTAAATGGCGTTCAACGGTAAATACGCCGGGCGTGTAGTCCAGCTTCTCGCTGACGTCCTCGCCGATGCGCTTGAGGGCGCAGCCGCATGGGCAGTGAGTGTTGTCCGGTTCGTGATGGATCAGCGTGCGTGGAAACTCAGCCGGTAATGCGGTGCGCTTGGGCTTCTGCTTTTTCTCGGCCGGAGTTATCACTGCCTGCAAGCTTTGAAGCTCTGCTTCAATTGCCGCGATATCGGTGTCGATCAGATCATCGAGCAGGCTGGCCTGCTCGGGATTCATCTGTTCGCTACGCTTGGCAAATTTCAAACGTTTGAGCTGGGCGATTTCGTGGGTCAGTTTCTCGATCAGCGTTTGGTCGCGGCTGATCTTCTTGCCCATGGTCTCAACGGTCTTACCCATCGTCTCAACTTGTTGGTCGAGCGTTTCTACCGTCTTGCCCAGCGTGTCGACCTGGTGGTCGAGCGTCTCGACACGCTGCATCAACTGCGCCGTCAAGGCGCGCAGTTGTTCAGGGGTCAGGTGAGCGAGATCGGGAAGCGAAGTCATGACGCCGATTTTGCCAGAGCAGGCAATTCGCGGCGATAGACCGATAGGCTAATGGTAGCGGTTAAAGCAGTGTGATCGAGCCTCCAGAACCTGCGCGTTGCCATGGCAGACCCAGCACCAGTGCCTGAAACTGCTCGGTATCGAGTTCCATTTCTGAGCCTTGGCGAATGCCAGGCCAGTGAAACTTGCCTTGGTTTAACCGGCGCGCTGCCAGCCATATCCCGAAGCCGTCATGCACCAGCACTTTCATGCGATTGGCGCGGCGGTTGGCGAACAGATAAGCACAGTGCGGCTGCGCCGCACCGAACACCGCTATCACCTTGGCTAACGCCGTGTCGGTGCCTGCGCGCATGTCCATCGGTTCGGTGGCGAGCCAGATGGCGTCGATGCGAATCATCGTAGAAGGTCTCGAAGAAAGGTCGCGCAGGCAGCAGCATTTTCAGTGGGCCAGTTCACTTTTACGGTGCCGCGCGGGTGTTGTATTTCAACGCAGATATTCGATGAGGCCGGATGGGAGTTGGCCCCGGCCAGCAGCATGGGTAACGGAATAAATGCAGGTGGGAGCGCAGGGCTTTTCTGCGCTTGCAGCCGAATCCATTTGTGGACGAGGTTTGCGTTGAGGCTATGGCCGAGCGCGACGCTGGCAATCGAAGCGCTGGGCTGTGCACACTCTTGAATGACTTGGGCCTTGAAGGACTTGGAATAGGAACGGCGTGTTGGCTGCATGAAATACCCGCTTAAAAGGCTAGAACTGGTGTCCACTTAAATTTAAGTGCACACCATGTCTTGGCTTTGCGGGGCTGGGTAGATGACTTGGCCGGACGCATACGAGCTTGTTCTCCTTTTTGACCATCGATAGGGATAAGGATAATGGTTACTCATCGACTCTTTGTGCTTGGCCGGCTTTTGCTAATACCGATAGTTTTGAGTGGTTGTGCCGCGTTCAACCAGACACACGATGAGGTCGTAGTCCGAAAGCCAGGCACGCGGTTTTTAGGAAAGCCATTCCCTAATCAGGGCGAAGCCAAAACCCATTGGCAATATGCCTGGTTAGCCGATGCCGCGTATGCACATGCGGTCAATGGTGAGGATAGGGATATCTGCAAGGCAACAAGTGCCGACCGCGTTGTGGCTAAACACGGGTGGACGCGCTGGACTAACTTCCCCATTCCTAATGGTCATCTGGACTCAGTTATGCAAACTTCTCATCTTCGTGCGGAAGTGTGGGAAAACCGTGACTTAAAACAGGTCGTGGTCGCGTTTGGTGGCACTGAATCTAAAAGTGGTAAGGACTGGATATCGAATTTTCGATGGTTGACTTTCAAGGTCGACGACGAATACACCAGGCTGGTGAGAGACTTCGCACCTGCATTCGTGCAGGAGTATTCAGATCGCTCTCGGTCAGAGTTGGGGGGATGGTTGAACGGTGCCAAGCTGATTTCCACCGGCCATTCTCTGGGAGGCGGGTTGGCTCAGCAATTTGCTTACGCCATTCCTGCCACACCTCAGAAATTGAAGGTCAGCCAGGTGTACGCTTTTGATCCCTCACCGGTCACGGGATTCTTCAGCGTGGATCCGGCAGTTCGCGATGTGAACCGTGTTGGCTTGCCCATCGACAGAATCTACGAGCGGGGCGAGATTCTTGCCTTGCTTCGGTCGTTCACTAGCCTGTTCGTCCAGCCTTCAGCGGAAAACCCGACCATCCGAGGCGTGCGCTACAGCCTGCTCAATGGTGGGAGTGCGGTCGCTAACCATTCGATGCATGACTTCGCGTGTGCCATTCAAAAAGCCTCGGGGATGAATGTGGGCGAACTGCAGTAGTCCACGTCAGAACCTGCTCGACATCATTAATGTGAAGATAACCGGCCAAGCGCACAGCATGGCCGTGCTTCATGGCTTGATTTTTCGTTTGGTTGGCATTTTGGGCGGCTGGGGCGGAGGTCGGAGAGGAGGCTGTTTGCGAGTACTTGTTGGTTCGTTCAGACGAGTCGAACTTGAGGCTTCAAAACGCCATTGGCGAGATAAAGGTATCTGACCTACACAGGTCTTACAGAGATGACCTCGACATACCTGTATTTTTTTCGAGCAGATTTGGTCGCTTCCTGCTCGGCGAGGAGTGTGCTCAGTGTGTCGGCGTCATGGGTTAGCTCGAACGTTTCGCCTTCAAACTCGTTGCCCACTCGCAGTGTAACTCTAAGCCTTGGCGTAAACGCTTTGGCGGCCTTGTTCTTTAACCGTGGCTTGAGCGGCGAAATTATCACGGTATCCGGAACGATTTCTTTCTCAATGGATTGGGCTCGCGGGGAAGGGTGATCGGATCCCCGAACAGCGCGCGACGCATGTCTTCTTCTGTCAATTCTTGATTCATATTGCGTCTCGGGAGTCATGGAGCAATGTGCATTCTAGCAGCCAGCCCGACATTAACAGGTACCGGTGGCACGTTCTGATTGCGTCAGCCGCGCTCGAAATGCGTGAAGTGGTCTTTGGGAGTGAACTCTCTCCAAGCAGTTATCGGCGATGTAGTACCGAGCAGGTGTTATCTCACCGAGGTAGACGGCCTCCGTAAGTGGACGTTGAGCGGCCTAGCGGGCGACTGCAATCACCAAGGGAAGCGTGACTTAAGGTGAGCCTAGGCTCAAAGCGAGTTTAGCTTCAGATATCAGACGGTCGATACTATTCACTCTCGCTGGATCAAAATAACCGTCCGCTCAAATCATCTTCCCGATCCCAGCGATAAGGGCAATGTTGCCCACTTTAGAATACGTGGACACTATCGCCTTTATTATCAGGATTGCCATGCGCCAAATAACCTTGAAAGCAACCCCGGTCAACCGATGTGCTGGGTGGAGCGATGGGTTTTTGCCATGGATTCAAAACGCCTGATTGACGCTTAAACCACGCATGATAGAAAAGCGCGGGTCGATCAACTGCAGCGTGCTATCCGCCTTCAACCTGCCGACAACCACGCGATAGCTTTTCGGTTCTTCAGAAAGCGTTTCCGGGTTGCGTGCCAGTTTTTGAACAGCAGGTGTCTTGGCCCATGCGGCTACTGACTTCTGACGAATGTCCACCGTCACGACCCATGACTTATCGACAGCGGGGCCCATTTGTTCAGTGTTTGTTGACGTGTCTCTGATCTTGGCTATTTCAAAGCCCCGGGCATAACAGAATCCTGACTCCTGCTGGACATAAGCAGCTTGGCCAGGGTCAGTGAGGGAATATGTCTTGCCACTTTTAGCGAGCAGCCCCGCCGCCACCAAGGTATCAAAAGCGGGCTCATTACCCATCGACGTGCCGCTCCCGAAACCTTCCTCCAGAGTCACCGGGAAGGTCTTGAACATCGGCGCACGCACACAGGACGCGCCCTCAAGCCTAGGTTGCAAGGCGGCCTGAATCTCACCTTCGGAAGGCCCGCCTGAGCAGGCAACAAGCATCAACGCACCACTTACAATCAACACCGCCTGTGACACTTCACTGATTCGCATCGTTTTATCCTTTACGATTGAGGGCGATATTGGCGTTAGGACTTCTGGCTCAGGTAAATGTTTCCATTTCTCCAAACTACTACTTTCCAACCTCGATAAGTGCCAAGTCAATCGACTGTCCCTTGAAGCCGTCGTGCTGTAAGCCAGATGCACACCCTCGTGCACGAGTACATTTATCCAATTGGCGCGGCGATTGGTCAATAGATAAGCGCGCTTCGTGGCTTCGCCGTACCGAACTCGGCAATTAGCCGGGCTTAGGCCGTTTCCGCGTCACCGCGCATAGCCAGCGATTCGGCAGCGAGCCAGATCGCATCGATTCGAATCACCTCAACAGGTCTCGCAGAACGGAGCACAGGCCGCAGCGCTATCGGTCGACCAGTTCACTTTGACCTGCCACGCGAGTGCTGGACTTCAACGCAGATGGTCGATGACGGAGCCTGGGGATGCCCTCCGGCGAGCTGCAAAGGTAGCGGAACGAAAGCAGGCTGCCGCTCTATGACTTGGTCGTTTGTACCCGAATCCAATTATGGACGAGGTGCGCGTTAAGACTGTGGTGCTGCGCGACGCTGGCAATCGACGCGACGGCCTGAGCGCACTTTTGGACTACCAAAACCGGCGGGGGACAGACCAGTTAGGGCTGGAGGTGGCGCCGAGATACTTAGGCGAATGACTGGCCACCGGCGATCGGCTAACATCGGTGATATCAAACGTCCTTGGAGATTTACATGTCGCGTCTAGCCGAATTCCGGAAGCTTGAACAACAGCTCGCAGCCCAGCTCGCCGAGCTTGAAACGCTGAAAAACGACAGTGGCCTGAAAAAAGAAATCGAGTTTGAAACCAAACTGCGCGACCTCTTGGGTGAGTACGGCTTCAGCTTGAGAGAGATCGTTGGCATTCTCGATCCGCAGGCTGTTACCGGTCGAAAGGCTGCTCCAGTCGCTGCTGAGAAAAAGACACGCAAGGCCCGCGAAATGAAGGTTTATAAAAACCCGCTGACAGGTGAGGTCGTTGAAACCAAGGGCGGTAACCACAAGCTGCTCAAAGCTTGGAAGGGCCAGTTCGGCGATGAGGTTGAGTCCTGGTTGGTGAAATGACCCGTTGCAGTTGAACCAGCCGTCGTAAGACGGTTTTTTTTGGCTGCGATTGCGCTCTATGCACGCTGGAACGGCTGGTACCGCGTCGTGCCAATTGGAGTGGTTCAGCTGCCCGCTCACCGGGCTTCTCTGGCTACTCAAAGCCAAGAGATTTTAGTGCTCTTTAGGGTTCTCGTTCTAGGGCCTTCTGCTGGCGCATGATTAGCGCGGCCAGTCGGGCGTCCTCAACTCCGTTATCGTCTGACCGTATCAAGAGCCGCGAAGATACCTAGGTCTCGTTCGTCTCATCCTGATTGTCTTTAGTGCGCCGGCTATCCGGCGGGCTAGCGACCAGGCATAGGGCGCTAGCGCTTACGAAGCAATAACGCAGAGGTGATAAACCCGAGAAATCCCACAGCCCCTAGGGCTGACCATGTCTCGACGGGGGTTCGATTCAATATGAGCCAGCTCCCCACGTAATAACCAGCGGCGCCGCTTAGCGCTCCTACCGCACTCATCACGCCGAAGAAGGTTCCCTGGCTGCCGTCCGTCGCCAGCGATGCGGTCATACTTTCAATCGTGGGCAACAAGATTGTTTCCACGACGGTATAGGCAACGATAAACAACAGGAACCACCCGATGCCATTCAGCACAGCCAGAATGGCGAACGCCACTGCTGCTCCGAGGTAAGCCCAAGTGGTGAGGGATGCAGCATCCATTTTCAACATCCAACGCTTCGCCGTGAGGATGAAGGCAAGCCCCACAAAGCCATTAACGACGTATATTGCAGAAGCTGCATGGGGCCCCGCTAATTGACCGGCGTACATCGGGAACGCCACATAGAGCTGTGGAAATAGAAAAAACCACGGCAATGAGGCGACGATCAACCGCCATAACCCAGCATGTGTGAGTGCTGCCTTAAGGCTCTCCATTATTAGCTGCCTTCTGAAGATCACAGATGATCCAAACTGCGCTTTGTAGGCAATGACGCCAAGGGTGATGAACACCATGGCGCTGAATCCAAAAGCTACACGGATGTCAGCTAACCCCGCGAGACCGCCAATAATTGGCCCTACTGCTGCTCCTGCGTTCAGCATCTGGTTGTTATAAGCAAAGAGGGTCGAGTGGCATTCTTTGGGTTGCCGGCCGAGTAGGCCATAAACGCCGCCCTCGTAGCAGGCGACGCCTGCACCCGCGATGGCCGCACATCCTACCCAGGCCGCCGCCCCGTCAAGATAGCTGAATCCGAGAAACCCCACGCCACGCAGCAGCAGGCCCAGGGTAATGAGTCTATGCGAGCCGAACCGATCAGCAATTGCGCCGGCAGCGAGTGGCAACGCCTGTGCGCAGAGCAAGTTGGCTGACATAACGGACGCGAGCGCTGCGGCGCTGAAATGAAGGTTCGTTGCCATGTACAGTGCCAAGAGAGGAATGGTCATAAAATGGGACGCGTTCATCAATCCCTGCATCCACAGCAATCTGCGGATGTCGGTCGGCCAAGGCATTCGATCGGGGTGCGCTTCTATGACCATGTCCATCTCCGTAACCATCAATTCTGGTTTGATGGTTACTCCGAAGACCTGCGTTTTGCAAGGAACTCGCGATGCAGACTCATAATCAGGCAGCACCCGGCGCGCTCGAACTCGTCCGACGCTTCCTCAATACCTGGTCAATTCCAAACCAGACGAGGGTAGAAGTGGACAACCTGCCGGTGCTGGCACGTGACGCAGATAAATGGCGCGAAGAGCTCTCCCTTCACCCTCGGGCTGAAAGCGATACCTTGGAGAGGCTATCGGAGCTGCGCTCTGATCTGCGCAAGTCTTGCGAGGGCCTCGACGACGACCATCAGTTGCTGAACGCTTGGCTTGCGCGCGTCGCTCTGTCAGTGAAGGCAGTTGCTGCAGAAGGGGGTGCCCCCGGGTTATGTGTGACGTCTGCCGACACTAGCTACGTCGCCAGTATTCTTGCACTGGTTGCGAATGCAATATCGTCAGGTACATGGTCGCGACTTAAAACTTGTGATGACTGCCGGTGGGCTTTTTATGACCATACCCGCAACGGCAGCAAGCGCTGGTGCGGTATGACAAAGGGTGGAGTGGATGGTCGAGCGTGTGGGACGATTGCTAAGGTCAGCGCCTTCCGAGCGCGCGCTGCGGCGAAGAAGAGTCCGATAACGGACGGGGGTTAGTCGCTCGCGTTCCCGGCCTTTTGGGCCATAACCGGGCTGTCGGGATTGTTTGATCCTAAGGAGCTGGCCAGTGGTTCTGCGCTCAGTCCGTCTTCGCTAAACCCATCAGGCGCTGAAAATCCAAAATCTGATGCGACCGACGTTAGTGGTACCGCCACCTGCGGTGGGCATTTGCAGCCAGAAGACGCTCCTGCGGAAGTGTTAGCGATTTGAAGTGGGCACCACTTCTGGCCTTTTAAGAGGGTCTTTCATGCAGCCAAAACGCCGTTCATATCCCAGGTCGTTCAAGACCCAAGTCATTCAAGAGTGCGCCCAACCCGGAGCTTCGATTGCCAGCATCGCGCTCAACCACAGCCTCAACGCGAACATCGTCCACAAGTGGATTCGGTTGCAAACGCAGAAAAGCATGGCGCTGCACCCCGCTTTTGTTTCACTGCCCATGCCACTCGCAAGCACTGAGTCGCAAGCGGCATCATCGACTATCAGCGTTGAGATCCAGCATCCTCGCGGCACCGTTAAAGTGAACTGGCCAACTGAAAGTGCTGCTGCCTGTGTAACCTTTCTTCGAGACCTGTCGCGATGATCCGTATCGACTCTATCTGGCTCGCCACCGAGCCCATGGACATGCGCGCTGGCACTGACGCAGCGCTGGCGCGGGTGGTGGCCCTGTTCGGTGCGGCGCAGCCGCACTGTGCTTATCTGTTTGCCAACCGCCGCGCCAATCGTATGAAAGTGCTGGTGTACGATGGGTTGGGTATCTGGCTGGCGGCGCGCCGACTGCATCAAGGCAAGTTTTTCTGGCCGGGATCTCGGCACGGCTCACAGATGGAATTGGGTGCCGAGCAACTGCATGCCTTGGTGCTGGGTTTACCTTGGCAAAAAGTTGGGCAAAACAGTGCAATCACCCTGATGTAATCACTGCCATGACCAGCGTCGCCGTGCAAATTGTCCAATGAGCCTATCGCCGGTGTTGGCCTGCTCTGGCAAAAACGGCGGCATGACTTCGCTTCCTGATTTCGGCCAATTAAACCCTGAACAACTGCGCGCTATCGCAGCGCAGCTGATGCAGCGTGTCGAGACTCTCGATAAAAAAGTCGAGTCCATGGACAAGCAGATCCATCACTACAAAACGGTCAACGACAAACTTACCAATGAGATAGCACAGCTCAAGCGCTTCAAGTTTGCCAAGCGCAGCGAGCAGCTAAGCCCGTATCAAGCCAGCCTGCTCGATGATCTGATCGACGCTGACATCGCTGACATCGCTGCCATCGAAGCTGAGCTTGAGGCGTTGCAACCTGCTCCAGCTTCGACTGGGGCTCGGCAAAAACCTAAACGCACCGCCTTGCCGCCCGAGTTTCCACGCACGCAAATCCATCACGAACCGGACAACACTCAATGCCAATGCCAATGTGGCTGCGCCCTCAAGCGTATAGGCGAAAATGTCAGCGAGAAACTTGACTACACGCCCGGCGTGTTCACGGTTGAACAACACATCCGTGGCAAGTGGGTCTGTGATGATTGCAAGACTCTGATCCAGGCACCGGTTCCTGCGCAGGTCATCGACAAGGGCATCCCTACGGCAGGTCTGCTGGCCCACGTGATGATCGCCAAATACGGTGATCATTTACCGCTGTAACGTCAGGAAAAGATCTTTGGCCGGGCCGGCCTTGCCATCCCGCGATCGACCTTGGCGCAGTGGGTCGGCACCTGCGGTGTGCAACTGCAACCGCTGGTTGATGCACTGCGCGAAGTGGTGCTTGGACACAATGTGGTGCACGCCGATGAAACGCCGGTACAGGTGCTCATGCCTGGCGCTAAGAAAACCCATCGAGCCTACGTCTGGGCCTATGCAACCACCACGTCTGCCGATATCCGCGCAGTGGTGTACGACTTCAGCCCCAGCCGCTCAGGCGAACATGCGCGCAGTTTCCTGCAAGACTGGAAAGGCAAGCTAGTGTGCGACGATTTTGGTGGTTACAAGGCCAGTTTCGCACTCGGCGTCACCGAAATTGGCTGTATGGCCCATGCCCGACGTAAGTTCTTCGACCTTCACGTCACGAACAAGAGCACGCTCGCCGAGCAGGCCCTGCGCTATATCCAGTTGCTCTACGAAATCGAAAGTGAGATCCGCGACTTGGAATCCGATTTACGGCGACGAATACGGCAAGAAAAATCCGTGCCCGTGATGGACATGCTGCACGCCTGGATGATCGCGCAGCGCGAGCTGGTGCTCGATGGCGTGGCCATCGCCAAAGCTCCAGATTACAGCCTGAAGCGCTGGACGGCGTTGTCACGTTATCTGGATGACGGCGCGGTGCCTATCGATAACAACCACATCGAGCAACAGATGCGGCCATGGGCGCTTGGACGCAAGAACTGGCTCTTCGCAGGATCGCTGCGCAGCGGTCAACGAGCGGCGGCGCTGATGAGCCTGATCCAGTCGGCCAAGCTCAATGGGCATGATCCGTATGCTTATCTGAAAGACGTCCTAACCCGACTACCAACACAGCGAGCGAGTGAGATCGCCGGGTTGTTGCCGCATAACTGGATGCCGTTGCGCAGCCTGTGATCCCGTTTGCTTACTTTCAAGTCAAGGGAAACGAGTTGGGACTCTGTTCCTAGCGTGCGAGAAATAACCCGAAGTCCAGCCGGCAAACCGCTGTGCAGCGGCCGTAGAGTGGCGCTGTTATCGCGACTCAGATTCTGGCGTTCCACAGCTTGGGAATAAATTCGCCAAACATGTTTAATAGCAAACCTGCGATGATAATCAGCGAACTTGCCCCTTGTGAGGCGGATAGTGTTTCGCCCAATAACAGATTGGCGCTTAGCAAACCAATGACGGGTACCAGCAGTGACAGTGGTGCAATACGCCACGTCTCATAGCGTTTCAGTAGTTGTCCCCACACGGCATAACCAAACAGTGTGGCGAAAAATGAAAGGTATACTAGCGACAGGACAGTCAATCTCGAAATATTTTCCAAACTGTCCTTGATCGCCCTAGAGCCATCGAACAGCCAAGAACAGACGAAGAATGGGACAATGGGTACCAAGGCGCTCCAGACAACCAGCGACATCACCGAGGTCGGATGTTTCTGTGCGATCACTTTGTTTGTGATGTTGCCCAAGCTCCAGGACAGAGCGGCGCCAAGTGTCAGCATAAGCGGCAGCAACGCGATCCCTCCTGCCTGTGTGGCGGTAGCGGCATTAGCTAGCAGCATCATCCCTACGGCGGCAATCAACATGCCCGCAACATGATTCCACCTGAGCTTTTCCGAGAGCAGCAAAGCTGCGAGCATCATAGTGAAAAACGCTTGGGCCTGGATGATTAGCGAAGCTATGCCTGCGGGCATCCCCAGTTTTATGCCTAGGAAAAGGAAGGCAAATTGCCCGAAGCTTATTGTCATGCCGTACGCAAACAACCATTTGAAGGGAATGGATGGTCGCTTGATGAAGAAAATAGCTGGAAAGGCGACTAAGGTAAAGCGTAGCCCCGCTAACAGGAAGGGCGGCATCCCATCCAGCCCGACTTTGATAATCACAAAATTTACGCCCCAGGTAACCACCACACCGAGCGCGAGTATCCTATCTGTAAAGCGCATTAAGCATTCCTTGTGCTACTCATTCACGTGCGTGCACGTCTGTATAATAAGTTCGATTCTAAGCTGGCCTTACCGTGTCAGCGATATACAGATCTATTGGGTTTGAGGTAGTACAGATGATGCTAGGAGTAGCAGGGCAAGGGTTGAATGATGCCCGGTACCGACTCATCGCCGACAAGATCAAGGCTGCCATTGACGCTGGCGGGTTACGTCCCGGTGCTCGGCTTCCATCGGTACGCAAGCTCGCCGCGCAGTTTAGCGTTAGCCTAACCACGGCGTTGAAAGCGTTGCGTACCCTGGAAAATGAGCACTATGCAGAGGCAAGGCCCAAATCCGGTTTTTTCGTAGCATCGGTACTGTCGAAGTTCAGAGAACACGCAAAAATAATTGCTCCCCTTGATGAACAGACAGAGCTGCATCTATCTCTGGTGGGGGCAGATTGCCGGGTTCGGCTCGACTTGGCCAACGGCGCAAGTTCACTATACCCACTCGATAAATTGGCACTGCTACTGCGAAAGGCTGGGCAGTCAAAACCGTCAGCCTTAGGCAGTGCCGTCAAGGGCAGCGGTTATGAGCCGCTGAAAACAGAAATTGTCCGTCGTGCCGTCAGCTATGGCTGTCACCTCGAACCTGCCCATTTACTAATCACTAACGGCTGCATCGAAGCGCTGTCACTGGCGTTGCGGGCGACGCTCTTACCGGGGGATGCAGTTGCTGTCGAGTCACCGTGCTATTTCGTGTTGCTGCAAATGCTACGGAGTCTCGGATTGCGAGTGATCGAAGTGCCGACAGGCGCTTCTGGTCATGTTGATGTCGACAAGTTGGTACTACTTTTTTCACGCAAAGCAGTAAAGGCCTATGTCACCCTAGCCAATGTCAACAACCCGCTGGGCAAAAGTATACCCAGCGCAGCAAAGGCTACTATTGCCCAGCGGGCGGATGAGCAAGGCATAGTCATCATTGAAGACGATATTTTCGGCGACACGGCGTTTGGCGGGCAGCGCCCGTTTCCGATGTTGGCCTTTAGCCCTAACACTATATTGTGCGGCGGCTTCTCCAAGACCTTGGCACCGGGGCTGCGTATTGGTTGGGTCTACAGTCGCCAGTACAGTCGCCAGTTGATGATGCTCAAATACACGTCGAGCATGGGAACCTCGGTGCCACCTCAAATGGCGATTGCCGAGATGCTTAGCAACGGCGGCTATGACGCGCATTTACGCAGACTGCGAGCTACCCTCGCCAGCCAGATTCGCCTTATGCGCGAGACGGTTTTGCGTTGTTTCCCGTCTGGTACCCGCGTATCTGATCCTGAAGGTGGGTATGTGCTGTGGGTTGAAATGCCGAAAGAAGCGCTCAACGTTCGTGCGCTGTTTATCAAGGCGCGAGAGTGGGGGATTGGTATCGCCCCCGGCCATATTTTCGCCACCGATGAGCGATACGACCATTGCTTTCGGCTTAATGCCGGGTATGGCTGGAATGAGCTAGAACGGGAAGCTATTGAAATACTCGCGAAATGGTGCACAGACTCACTCATTGGGAAGGGGGGCGAGTAAAGGTGACTTCGCCGGCCGGTTACTGTTAACCGTCCGCATACGATGCTTCGCCGGACGCTGGCAGCCCTGAGTACAGCGCCATAGTTCAGACGGGCGATACTATCCACTCACGTTGGATCAAGCGCTGGGAATGACATTCATACTGAGACATGCAGTTGTCATCGATCTCCCGGCAATCTACCGAGGAGAGCAGAGCTATATCCTTCTTGGGAGCCCGTCCACGAGGCTTCCTGGAATTCCCAATTTGAGGGCCTACGACCGGCGGCGATCCCCTCCTTGAGCAACTGCCGGAAGGGATGGCGTTTGCTTTTGACGTTGACGTTGACGTTGACGTTGACGTTGAGCAGGGTGCCGAAGGCATCGAAAACAACGGCTGAGATCATGGAGCCACCTGTACGAGTCGTAGAACTAACATGTTGGAAACGTTGGTTCAAGGCTAGCAAACGACCGTACCATCGCAGCCAAATTTGCCCAGCCCGGGTGTCCGGCTAAGGCAAAGGAAGATTTCGCCCCTAATCCATGCTGAAGCATCTTCTCTATGGTGACCTACCATCTGTGTCTGGCGAGCCGCAGATGGTCATCCGATGAGAACGCACAGTCATACGCCACGCATTGACTGGCGAATTGCTGTCACGGAGCGGAACTCTTGCTCTATCGAACTGAGATTTCTCGACGTATCGCTGGAGCGATGTTCCGTATCCTTTCGAAACTGTCGGCTCAGTGGCCCGACGCATATGGCAAAGCTATGCGGATTAAACTCCACAAAAAAGGGCAAGCCCGTCGAGGCTAACCCTTTTCCCGAAGCGTGGATTGCGCTGCTTTCTGCTGAATCTGCTTCAGTCCATTGCGCAGTGCCGCACCTAGGCGCTGTACATCTTCAGCTGTGTTGTAGATGCCAAAAGACACTCGGATGCCATCTGGAGATCGGTGCGATGAAACCGGACGTTGAGATCTACCAGTCCATCTGCAATGCATTGCGGGTGACGCCTGGGCATCTATTCGGCGATCAGCATGCCCAGATCACGATGGTGGGCGACTCGCTGAAGTGCGATCAAGATGGGCCCAGGGCAGCGGGGATGCTGGGATTTCATTTGGACAGGTCGGGCAGGGGGGCTGTGCAGGATTTGGTTAAATTTGCGCAGCTAATTATTGAGTCAAGACGCAGTCACGGTCAGGGCCGGTTTGGGGACTGAGGGACTCAACAAACGGCGCAAAAAAAGGGCTGATACCAAACCAGCTGCAGAATGCCGGAGGCGCTGCTTCGAGATATTTCGCAACGCGACGCTTCTTGCTATCCGTGAGCAGTTGAGTCGCCGGCGTCATGACCTTGGCCGGGTTCAAGGGCAATGGCTCAAACGTGTGGTGAGCGGTTACTTCAATTACCACGCGGTACCGGGGAACCTGATATGTCCTGGCGGTTTTGTTTGGCGGCATGCCGTCTCTGGCGGCAAGCCCTTAAGCGACGCAGCCGGCGTGATCGGCTTCAACGGTCACGGTACGGACGTCTTGCCGATCTCTACATTCCGAGACCTAGCAATGCACATTCTTACCTTGAGGATCGCTTTGCGTCATACCCGAGGCCGAAGCCGTATGCGATAGTTCCGCACGTACGGATCTGCGCGAGGGGCGTCAGGTAACTGCCGTTCCTACCGCGACCCATCAGTCATTATTTAATGCACCGCTACAACTGAATTCGTCAATACCAGTTCAATAACGTACTGGCACCAGCTCAGTCCGAGATAAAACTTAACGTCGTTTCCGGGATCAATTGACCACTACATTACCAAGGCTAGTACCTGATCATAGGAAGGCGTAGCTTATCATTTAGCGCTCCTCGAAAAACTTCTTACACCGAACCAGTAACTTGCTTTATCCGATGCAGCTTTTCCCGACTTCCGCAGACACTCATCTGGCACCATCTTCGTTGCTTGTTCTTGGAGCTATCAAGAAAAAGCCAATCACATTCAGAAGATGAGCAGCATTTTAGGTACATAAGATCGGGGCCTGTTAGCAGCTCTTGGGCAAAATTAGCCAAGCGTCCTAGGAGGACGCCGGCGATGTCTTGGGCGTTGAGGCACGGCCTCCATGCCCAACAAGGTATTCCGGCCTCAACATTAAGAAAACGCAAGGGCATAGTGCGCTGCAAAACGGCATTAAGAGGGTGCAGTGTGTGGTCGTTGATGGGATGGCTTTGCGAGCGAGCATAAAAGAGCATGAACAAGTCCTCCCTAAACCCTGTAATAGCGTCGAGCATAGGAGCCAAGCTCTCCTGAGGGCCAGCTACAAGAGGAAGCCAAGTCGCATGTTCTGCGAGCGTGATCAGCCCTGAATGCTGAGCCCACTCAAAAAAGAAGCCAAAGCTGGTTAATCGCTCCTGTGCTTGATGCAGTGAGGTATCTGGACGACGCCCATTGCAAGTATTCACAAAATCCAACACTACGGCGCCGCCGATTAGCCGAACCATTTTGGCAGCTATGAAGCCATGTTGCATTGCAGTCTCCCCAGACCGTGTTTATAGACGCTTGGGTCAAGACTACTCGCTTCACGCGAAAGGGGGCATGCATGTCGTCCGATTTAGGGCTTTCCGTGGCCAGGAGGCACTAACCATTGCAGTATCGCGTCGACTGAGTCAGAAACTGACAGCTTATCGGTCTCAAGCCGCAGCTCAGGCCGTACTGGTATTTCATACGCAGAGTCGATGGCAGTAAAATTTTTGATCAAACCTGCCCTTGCTTTTTTGTACAAGCCCTTTGGATCCCGCGATTCGGCAGTGACAAGCGAAACGTCTACATGCACCTCCATGAAGCGGTCGGTACCAATGATTGATCGGGCGTGATGGCGGCTCGACATCGATGGCGAAATAAGAGCCACAATCACCACCAAGCCTGTCTCGGCCATCAATTTAGCGACTTCGGCCACGCGCCGAATGTTTTCATCGCGATCTGCTAAAGCGAAACCTAAGTCCCTGCATAAACCGCTTCTGACTGAATCGCCGTCAAGAATACAAGCCATGCGGTTGCGAGATTTCAGGCTATGGGCTAAAGCATCTGCAATGGTCGACTTACCCGATGCAGAAATACCAGTCAGCCAGATAACTAAGGGGTTATGTGCGTGTTCATGGAGCTGCTGAAAGGCATAAAAATGCAGGTCTTCCCTGCCAGGAACTGGAAAATAGCTCATGTTAGCCTCGTTGACTAGTTTAAGTTTTTTGGTTTTTTCAGCATGAGCACTAACGCTACCTGAAGCAATAAAAGCATTGCTACCGCCGCGTATACCGATGAGAAAGAACCAGTCGTATCTTTTGTAAGTCCGCCAAGAAAATTACCACATACGCCACCGAGACCTATGAGGACATTGGCAATGCCGAATGCTTGAGTTAGCCGGCTGACGTGTACTATCTGGCCAATGTAAGTTGGGACTAAACCAAAAATAGGATAAAACGCGGCAGCAAATAGAAAAGCCGCAAGATAAAAAATTGGTATTGCATCAAAGCCGTAGACCAAGGCGGAGGCAGCACCCGCGCTCGCGAAGCACAATGCAAGTGCGATCCTTACTCCAATTCTGTCAGCGATCCAACCGACCAGAAAACCTGAAGCCATACCTACCGCCCCTATGGTTGTCCAAATGAAACCTGTTGTTGCAACTGGTAAGCCAAGTTCATCGCGTAGGAATGGTGACAGATAGGTTTGAAAAGGCAGAAGCGTTACCCCGTTGAGAAATGCCAATACCCAGACTACATATAAGGATTTCGTCAACCACGCGGTTTCTAAATCCTCCGACATCTTTTTGGCGATGGCAGCACTTTGATCTGAGTCCTTCATTGTGCTTCGAAGCAAAAAAAAAGCGACAAAGCATAACGCTATCGATATGCAGCCGGCAGTCATCCAAATCGAGCGCCATCCGCCATGTACAGTTAGAAACGATACAAGGAGGCCATTGATAAAAACGCCATAGCTAGTGCCACTTGATATGAGGCCCATAACACGAGAGCGTTTAGATGGGCTGAAACTCTTGGTGACAATTTCAGCCAATGGAATGTAGACAGACGCAGAGCAGCCACCCAATAATATGAGTAACGCCCCAGATATCCACACATTATTGCTGAAGCCTAAGCCAAGTAGGGCACCTGATGTGGCAAAAGTAGAAACCAGACTTATTTTCCATCCCTCTACATAACGACTAATGAAGCTAGTTACAGAGGAAAAAACTAGAAAGCCGATTTGGGCACCGCCAGTGATAATTCCGACAGTGGTATAATCAAATTCCATATCTTTGCGCATGTCGACTACTAAGTTTGCAAAGAGATATACGCCGAAACCATAGGTGCTGGCTACGAAGCCAGTTAAGACTAGCGCTAGTATTATGCTGTGAGTGCCACGACCTGGCGCGCTCTCGAAAGTGCTGGAGGCTTCATTGCTCATATTGCCACCGCCTTATGAATAATGAAGTCAGAGCTAAGCATGTCGAAATCCGCGCGGAAATCACCGTACATGGACTGATGTGAAAAACCGGACGCGTTGATTTCCGACTTGAGTTGATTTGGTTGTAGCGGATACACTTTAAGCGAGTACGGGGGGGCGCCATCGAAGCTATAGCGAAATTCACAAAGTTGGTCGTTTACCTCCCCCAAGGTCACCGAGGCAGATGTCCCGCAGTAATAGTAATTACCGCTTGCCTTGAACCGGCCTGCAAGTATCGCGTAGAAATTACGTTGATCAACAATTAGCAGGCCCCCAGGTTTGAGTAGAGACCTGAAATTTGAAAGGACTTTACGTCGGTCTTGCTCATCAAAGACGTGGCACAACGAACTGCCTAGGCACACTACTGCGTCAAATTTCCCTAATATCCTGCTGTCGAGGTCTAACCAGTCACTATTATGGCAGTCAATACAGACATCATATCGCTCAAAGTTAGCTTTTGCCTTTGCAACCATGGTCGCGCTGCCATCGTTAGCCACGACGTGCAAGCCCGCAAGTGTCAGTTGAACCGAATGAAAACCGCTACCGGCCGATACGTCAATTACTGAATGGCACTGAGCCGCTTTAAGCAATTGTTCGAAAAAGCCATTCTCGCCTTGCTTTCTCAGCTCCCAATTAATCAGTTCGTCCCACTTGCTGACAAAGTCTGCTGAATATTGTGATGTATATTCGTCAACAGAGTCTTGGGTTTGTGCATGCTGGGTCATGAAAAAAAACTCCTATCTTTGCGCAACTTTGAATGCTTTATATGAGGATGATAGCTCCTCGGCAAATTCTGCGGATTGCGCTATAGACATCTCACGCTTTGTGTAACCTAATAAATCTTTAAACACTGCCATGCATGAGGGGTTGAAAGTAACAGTGCCGTCCTCATGTATACGCTCTATGCCGTCTTGATTTTGACAGCGCTGATTGATTTCTACTGCTTCCTCTTCAGTGCATTGAGAAGAGAATTCAATCTCAATGCTGCCTGCTTCTAATTTAACAGGGTACCCTCCTGGCAAACCCATCGGCCCTGGACTATGAACCCAAACAGGAGTTGGGGAAATAAGCCCTTCAAGTATTGTTACCGCAGAGCATGCTGTAAGGTACTGACCGTCAATACCGCCGAGGCGCCGGAATCGTTTTCGTACTGTCTCGAAAATGTCGCTGTCAATCAGGGATCCTGTGGCGTCTTCACCTCTAACTGTATAAAGCAACTTATAATGTGGATCTGGCGGCAGCCCGCCACGCGGTACGTAATGGCTGAAATAATGCTGTGTATATAGCCTCGCCTGCACATCAACGGGATTAAGTTCCAACAGCAAGGCAATGGATGCACGTACAGCAGGAATTAAATTAGCTACGTTTCCGATGCCAAGTTGCGGTGCAAGTCCGACCTTACCAAGTATTGGATTCACTGCATCTGGGAAGGCCGCATTTATAACGGTGATACGGATTTCGCTCTTCTTTACTGCGATCATTAAACTGTGCATCAGCGTCAGATGCATGGGCAACCATGGCCCAAACTGACCTTTATCAAGCTCGTCAAAAATAGGTTTTGGCAACTCAGTTATAATCCGCCAAGACTGCAAGGAGGCGCAGTTCATGATGATGTCAGGTTTGTATTTATTTAATGTTGCAACCATGCCATCTACATTAAGAACGTCCATAGTCACATTGTCTATTGATATATACGAGTTCAGTTGTGCTGCGGACAATGCCACAAGATTGCAAAGTCGGAACGTTTCCTCTTCTCGACGGCCAACGACGACAAAGTCAAATTGATTACGTGGAGCCAAGATCTTCAAAATCTGAAAGGTCAGATTGCCGGCGCCGACTAGCATCAATTTTTTCTTCGACACAGTGGTGCTCATCTTGGGTACGCTCCGTTGTCGACAGGTATCAGCTTTCCTGTCAAATGCCGCGCGTTGTCTGAGATAAGCATAATAATAACGTCTGCCACGCCTGCCGGCATGATAGGGTTCTTAAGTATTTCCTGCCTTGCATACTCATTGCGCCGATAGTCCGGGATAGTATCATAAATTGCAGTATCATGAATTAGCGCAGGGGAGACGGTGTTGACACGGATGAAAGGCGCGAAGTTCCACGCGTTGGCTTTGGTTAAACCTATTACTGCTGCCTTGGTCGCACCATATAAAGCATCGCAACTACCTACCTCCCCTGCAACAGATGAAATATTTACAATACACCTCGGCGATTCAAATTTCATCTCTTTCTCAGCGAAATCCTTGGAGAGATAAATCAAAGCTTTGAGATCTACGTTAATTATTTCGTCGATTTCCTCGTGGCTGTAGAGGTAAACACTTTTACCGTGGTATATGCCTGCGTTGTTGATTAAGGCGTATATTGATTCGTGCTGCTCGTACAGCCTAGGAATGAACGAACTCAACGTATTGAACAGGGAAAAGTCTGCTACATGTGTTTCGATGTGTTCCTGACCGTAAATCTCGTTCAACGTGGCCAGGCCATCTGCATCTTTGTCCGCGCAGATGACATAATACCCTTCCTCAACTGCACGAATTGTCGTGGCCCGGCCAATACCGTTAGCTGCACCCGTGATAAGAATTTTCTTCATGTTATTCCCTCATTTATGCCGCAGTGCATTCATGCGTTCGAAGTATGGAAGATGAAACTCATAATATGCTCTTAACTTTGGGTGCAGATCAAAAATACTCATATCATTTTGTACAGGTTGTGCTGCCACGATGCTTTCGCTTTTTTCAGCAGCTGCGTGCCAACTTCTCCATGTTTTCCATTGCTCTGGGCATTCCGGCTTCCAGGTCATTGCTTGTGGGGCATACTCCAAATCTAGATAAAGGCATAACTTCCGTATGACTTCTTCAGGATTATTTGCTAACTCATCTGCGTTGATTACGTAGGGTGTTTTCCCAGTCAGTTTGGTTACTGCGCAGAAAACCTCATACAGTGCCTTGTGCCCTATAGCTTCTAGAGGCATATCAGGGAAAATCAGATGGTGAGACAAAATACTGCTGATGGGTTCGCGGATTAAAAAGATGTTCGTTTGCTGCGATAAAAAGTCCGCGTCAACTCTTAGTTCTTCCTCGCAGTGGTAACACATATCTTTATGAAATACATTGCCGTGCCGCTTTGCCTCCAGAAGCATATGCTTTATACCTTCGTAGGTATTGGGCAACTGCTCATTCCATTCGTCTGATGGAATGACCGAGTCTGCGCTGAAGGCCATATGTGCAAAGGGTTCGTGAAAGACTTGAAAGTCCTTTCGCTCGATAAAAATACGCTCAAGTACAGTCGAGCGGGAACGGGGGTGTGCCCACAGAGCAACCATTTTGTTCATATGCTAGCCCCTAGTTCCGATGCCAGAATTGAATCAAGAACAGGCCTCAATTGATGGTTTTTCGAACAAAGCATCCTGCAGTAATCAGATAAGCGACGATGGGCCAAGCTCGCTTCGTTCCAAGTATTGATAAACGCTTCGTGATTGTTGAAGTCGAAAGGATCTGTCGTGTCTGGAAGGAACGCTTCTGTGAAGTAGGGTATTTGCATAAGCCGGTTTACTATGTTCGCTGGTGGCCTAATTATCGATGTTGACGGCATCACAGGATTGCCATGGCTTTCTCGCGCAATCAAGAAATCAACAACTTCTGGCGTAAGGGTATATAACGTCTTCCCCTGTCCGGTTTTTTCTAGATGCCAGGAATATGGGCGGCCGTTCGGTAAGATATCTATCTTAATACTAGACAGAAGAGTCTCAATCCCTGCTGTCGAAGCATCTACAAGGTTCTGCACACGCTGATAGATCATCAGTTCAGCCCATCGCTCATCTTCACAGGACAGCCTGATTCCTCGCTCATTAGCTTGAAGCTGAAATTCGGGCTGACATGCGAAGCGACCTATCATAAGAGTGATGACGTACTTGCAGCTTAGAGTCTCGACGCCAGTTTTTCGGGCCAGGGCTTTTCCATCTTCTATTGCCTTGATAGCAGCTTGGAATTGGGAGACGGTGAAACAGAAAGTGACATTTATCGAGCATCCCAGCGCCACTAAATTTTTAACCGCTGCTAGACCTTCTAAATTACCCGGGATTTTAACCATCACGTTTCCCGCTAACGCTTGGAATGTTAGTCCTTGGGTGGACATGCGTTTCGTACATCGAGCGTTAATAGGATCAACTTGAGCGGAAATCCACCCAGTGGCTTTTTCTGATTTAACCAGCGGGGGGCAAGCGTTGCAGCTCCCTCACTGATAACTGTGTTGTAAAGGGTTGTTTGTAAGGAGTGAAAAGATAAATTTGAAGCATCTATATTTGATGCCCAATACTCCTTATTCGCAAGGATCTCTTTTGCGATTAGCCGAGGGTTTGTCGTGACACTACTTAATCCTTTTTCTGTGGTTGCGAAGCCATCAGGCATCAAATGTTCAATATACCCGGCCGCGGCTGGATACTTTCGTAGAAAGCTTTTTTTATGCGCTGTATAAGCGGTGGTCGGCGAATCCCACCAGGCATCAGAACCTTGATCGTTAGCTTTCAACCTCTCAATATAGCCTATATAGCTCAAGGTATCCTCCTTTAATGTTGAGTTAGCGCAATACGGCTAGTAATTCATCCATATGTGTGAAAGGCAAGGCCCCAGCATCGGCCAGTACAAGATGTCTTTCGTATGGCCCGAATCCTAGTACCCTAATACCAGCGGCAACCGCCGCTCGAACGCCCGAAACGCTGTCTTCTATGACAAGCGCCTCGCAAGTCTCAACCTGATAATACTTACACGCAGCCAGGAATATCGAAGGGTCTGGTTTCCAAGCCCCTATTTCGTAACAGCTAAAGATATTGCCATCAAAGTAGGGGAGCAAGCCCGTCACCCTTAAGCAATGCTCAATCTTTTGTCGAGGTGCACTGGAAGCTACGCAAAATTGTATCGCCACTTCCTCAAGAACATTTACAATTCCATCCGTTGGCTTGAGTTTTTCCCTCAAAATGATAAGCGAAGCCTGTCGAAATTTTTCTTCGAAGTCATTTTCTAGAGTAATCTCTAAATCCGTCTCTATCTCACTCAAGCAATCTGCAAGCTTGCGACCTCTAAAGCGCTCTATGAATCCTGAAGTTTCTAGGTACCTGCAATTAGGTACTGAGGGCCCCCTATGCACTTCAAGCATTTTTGCTAACAAAGTTAGTGTGATTTCTTCGCTCTGTACCAAAACACCATCGCAGTCAAAAATTATTAACTTAGGTCGATGGTCTCTGGCTGATTGGTATGAAGCATTTGAATTGCTCCTCTTGTTGGCCACCAGAATATTCATCGGTACGTCCTTTACTTGGGTATAACCAGCAGCTCCAGACGAGACTCTCATGATGGGTAAAAACCTGTCAAACCATTTTTACCGGTTCTTTAATTCGATATGATTATAAGCTTATAGCCTTATGGTATAAGCCAATTTCGGGTTTTCTGATTTGGGTTCTAAGGGGACGTTACTTTGTGCGTCAGCTATTTGTGCCGTTGACTATCATGCTCTTAATAGCCTTCTTTTGGTGCGTGTTTCGGAGCATTGCAACCTATTGGTGCGATTGCTTAGCGGCACATTTATCTAGGGTGACCTCGCCAATTTCTTAGAAGTCAGTAGATTTTAGGCTGTGGAGTAATTGGATAAAATACGCTTTTGGTAATGCGGGGCGTAATGTAAGTCGCGATGGAAATAGTCTAGTGAAGATGTGGCCTCAATCAAAACGTTAGGCATGCACCTATATGCCGATTTGTCGTATTTGGTAATTAAGGACTCCAAGTCCAATACTCCATGCACTTGCTTATAATGCACGTACGGGCCGCAATTAGATTCATGCAACAGGTTAGCGGTATTTATAAGCTTGCGCTAACAGCAGCTCTATTAGTTCCAAGAGCTTTTTCAAAAATTGGGTTGATAACTTCTCTTCGTCAGCGTTGTTATTATGAGTTTCGCTGTGTTACCTCTGGCTCGATAAGAATGTGGCACTATGGATTTTCAGCTCCTGCGTGAAAATCTCCGTCGTTCAATTTACTTAGGGGAACTCTGAAAAAGACTTCAAAGTCTGATGCAATACGCCAGTCCCAAAAAATGAACGGTTGAGCCCCGATGAAACAGATCTCCTTCGCTGACGCCTTATACGCTGGCAAACGCAAAGAGGCCCGCCGTGAACGCTTCCTGATCGAGATGGATCAGGTCGTGCCTTGGAAAGGTTTGATCAAGCTGATCTAACCGCACTATCTAAAGGGCGAAGGTGGGCGTCCGGCATACCCGTTGATGGCGATGCTGCGGGTTCATCTGATGCAAAACTGGTTCGGTTATAGCGACCCGGCGATGGAAGAGTTCCTCTACGAAACCACGATTCTGCGCCAGTTTGCCGGGCTGCATCTGGATCGGGCTCCGGACGAACCCACGATCCTCAATTTCCGCTGACTGCTGGAAAAGCATGAACTGGCCACTGGGATGTTGCAGGTCATCAATGGCTATTTGGGCGACCGTGGTTTGTTGCTGCGCCAGGGCACAGTGGTCGAGGCGACGATCATTCAAGCGACCAGTTCGACCAAGAACAAGAACGGCAAGCGACGATCGCTAAAGTCAGCGCTTTTCGAGCGCGCGCTGCGACGAAGAAGAGTCCGATGGCGGACGGGGGGGTAGCCGCGCGCGTTCCCGGCCTTTTGGGCTATAACCGTGCTGTCGTGATTGTTTGATCCTAAGGAGCTGGCCAGTGGTTCTGCGCTCAGCCTGTCTTCGCTAAACCCATCAGCCGCGCTGAAAATCCAAAATCTGATGCAGCTCGGCCCACGGCATTTCCGCCACTTCGCCCTTACCTTTGCAACTTGGCTCGTGTGGGAATACGTCCTCACTTAGCGAGATAGATTGCCCCCGCATGCACCCGGTACATACGACGAGCCCGCCGACCAATGCCCATGCGGACGACCATGTGATCATGCGTTGATTGCTATCCATATGCGGCGCTCCTTTTGCCAAGTTTAGCTTCATGCTTACCTAAGCTGCATGCACTGTCGACGCTCAAACGGGTGCCCTCGAACGAGGAGTACAACCCATAATTGGGAGAGGATCTGAAGTGCGCTGGCATTCGCGCACTGGGGTTGGGCGTCAATGGACGTTGAGCTTCACGATTTTTTCCACTCGCGCGTCCTTCATGTGAGTACGCATTTGCCTTCAGCGCTATGAATTTTCTTGGCCAGCTCCACCAGCCGCCTCGCTTCTTCATCCTGCCCGACCTCAGCTAGCCGCACGGCTGCGCTCAACAGAGAGGTGAAAGAGTCGTGCAGCGTCTCGGCAACTTCAGCCATGCTTTTCACGAGATCTGTAGTCGGGGAATTGGGTTGCATGTGTTTTTCCACAAGGGGCGCCTGGGTGCATTTAGGGGCTCCAGTGACGCTGTCAGAGCCGCATGGCTGGATTAGTTCAGGCCGCCCAGGTAGCTCCGCCTGATCTTGAGCAATTCTTGTGTGACGAGGCCGTAGCTTCGCTGCCGAACATCTTTCTCATCACCCAGCTGCCGATTCCCGACCGTTATGTGCATGAGCCGCATCTACAATCAGCGTTGCCCCGACCAAGCGAACTCGGGATGCCACGTGATAGGCGTCGTCATCGTTGTGGCGAAGAGTAGATCCGTTCGCAGCCATCGCATTGCCAGACCGTCCTCTGGGTAGGAGATGTCTAGTGGCGAGACAGTGCTTGCCGTTGAAAACCATTACGCCGTGTGAACAGCTACGAAGGAGCTGTTGTCAGCCAAACGGAGCGACGCTGAGGGTGATGCTATTGCCAAGGTGAGTTAGTAGTCAGCGGATGATCTGGAGAAATGCTGGAAAAAACGTTCTCTCCGGATTCTTCGAGCCTGCTGGCCAGGGCTTTGACCGCATTGCAGAACAACCAAGCGCACCCCTATGGTGTGATTGAGTGGGTACGCAGACCTCGGCGCTGCTTACCACACCCACGTGAGTTGATCAGACGATTTGTCTAGACGCTTGGTGCTCAAGATGTGAGCTAGGATCTCACTAGAGTCGCCAAGGCCAAGTCATGGTCTGACTCGTTTCGATTAGCGCGATGCCGAACTTCAATAATCATGCTTTTTGCCGATGCCAGCTCTAACAACTGATCGATTTTATTCAAGTTAGCCTTATCTAGATTCGCATCCCACTCATCAAGGAGAAACACCTGGGCTGGTTCTTCAAGCAACATTTCCAATTCGCCAAGCTGAATCTGTCCTGTGGACTGGCTAGCTGGATGATAGCTAAACCGACCGCCAGGACTGATGAGAATTGCGTCTTTTATACTGGCTTTAAGATGGTTGAGGAAGGTTGACTTGCCTGCTCCGTTAGGGCCGTGAATCAAGTATCGGCCAAATGCTCGCCCTTTTAGGGCAAGCTCAGAAAGCTGTTCGAGCGATATATTCGATCCATGTTTCCCCGTCACAGCAACGATGTGCTCTTGCTTGATCTGACTAAAAAAGCATTGGCGGTGGAGCTTAGTAACAAACTCATCCAGATTCTTCATTTTCTGTCCGATCATCAGAAACTGGCTTAGATAAATGCTCAAGGAGTGCACGTTGCCCAACAGCTGTAAAGATCTCGGCAGAACTGCAACGAGCATTCCCATCTGTATTGCACTGGTATCACGAGTTAGTATTAAAGATATAGATATTACAATAACTGAAATGGTAATTGGGACGCACGCTATCACTTGCTCAATCGTCACGTAGGCCTTTGTTGACTGAAAATATTCGGAAACCTTTGAGTCGAAATCCCTGCTGGATTTGGCCGACATGGCAGGCGTACCGAACAACCGAGTTACTAATACGCTCTCGATACGGGAGATAGCAACCATTTTTGTATCTTGAATGTCCGTCGACAGTGATTGTATCTTCCTTCGGGCAAAAAACACGAGAACAAACGATATTGCCAAGGATGCCAAAACAGCGCTACCAACTATAAAGCCTAAGGTTATGAAGAAAACAGCGCCAGTGAACAAGATGTTCAAGACCGTCGATATAGCACCGAGATAGAAATATGAGGCGCTTTGAATGGTGGAGAGTGCCTCGGAGGATAGCCATTGCGATATACGCTTTCGGTTGTTTTCCGAGCCTAGCTCATGCTCCTCGCCCGCTATTTTGATTGTCGAATCTACGTATCTCTGCCATGTCGAGTTCGCAAGATTGATTGTAAATAGCTCGTTTGCTGAGCTTATAATATATGCCGCGAGCGCGAGTGCGAAGAAGCCAATGATGAACAGCTTTGACGACGAGTAGTTGCCTGATGACAACGCCGCCCCTGCTGATGCGATGCTCCAAGTGGACGCAGCGAGAAGCAGCTGCTGCAAGAAAATTGCTACAACCGCTAATCTAAAGTTTAAATTTTTAAATAGCATGCTTACCCTCTGAGCAATAGCAAGGTTGAGATTGTAAGGATGAGCGCAGTGATGATCTTTGCCCAGGAGCCTATCAATTCTTTTAGGTATTTGGCTCTCAGTTCGTTAGCCGTTGAAACTTGTTGTCTGGTGAAAGATGACTTTTCCGCGGCTCCAGAAAATTTTCTAATGAAGGCAGATAAGAAAGCAATTCGCTCGAACCGGGAATAGTGTGTAGGATTCAGAAATACTAAATCGCTGGAAGTTAAGTTTCTCAAAACTAATGTCGGCGTTGGTGTCCTGAGAGGGTAGTATTCTGTTGAGTGTAGGCTGGTTGCTGAATTCGTCTTGTACAGAGCGCCGAGCATTACGGACGATTTTATACATCTCTTCTTGTTCGCTATGTGTATTTTTAGCAGTTCTTCAATGCTAAAGTTTTCTTTGAGAATAACTACTATCGCTCCGTTGCTTTCGCCGATAAGACGTTTGAAGTCTAGAAGTAAGTTGCGGAGTACATGGCCGCTACCGGCTGCGGTATCGTTTTGATAATAAGTATAATAGATCAGGCCTTCTTTTACCGCCTTCGGAACGAACGGGCACATTACGCCGTTTCGATAGGGATGTTTTGATGTAAGAAAAGACGTGACATAAGGTAGGATTTTTTGATAGTTGTCTGCAGCCCAGTCAGGAACATGGGCGGAATCGAATGTGCAGGCAGTCCAAGCGTTCATTGTAGTCACCCTCCCTGGGTAGGCTAGCATCTAAGATGCCAGCCTTTTTTGCTGTTTAAATTGTCACCACTTCCAGCCAACCCCAAAGCAGACTTCGCGTGGGCAGCGGGTCTTGACCTTTTCCGCTTTGCCAATACCTAGCTTGCACATCGCCCTTCCGAACAGACTCGCCTTTGCAAGCTGACTTAGAGTGATGTCAGAAAATTGCTGAGAGAATGATTCGGAAGCCGGAGAAGAGAAATTGCTTTGCATACTATATCCTTGTATACAGATAGGAATTAACCTCAATTGCTATTGAGGCGCATCTGCATAATGATTGGATCCATTACTGTAGTCAACCTAAATTGTAAGAATATGTGTTTAACCTTTGATTTGCTGGGCGCGTACTGCCGTGGACGCACCCACTCATCGCATCGTCAAGGTCGCGAGCAAGACCAGGAGGCGAGCCATGTAGAAAGAGAGGGGGTTCGGATGCCGGGTGCGGAGGGCTTCAGCATCAGCTCAAATTTTCACGGGCTTAGCATTGCGCAGAAGCATCAGGAGCGCCCCTGAACTGTCCCCCTAGTCGTCCCCATAGCGAGACTTAGAAAGCGTTCGCATCAGCTGTTGGTGCTTCAGGTGGCCAGGGAAGCTAGCCTTAGCGAATGACATGCCGGCTTTCCGAATCGTATATGTAGCTAGGGGTTCGAGTGGCCCGCGTTGGGTGTAATTTTCCGTTTCGAACCATCGACTGACGTAAGCAATAATTCTTCAAGTTGGGGCAGGAGGCAAGCCGCGAGCCAGCCCGGTAGTGCTGGTTCGACCCAGCCGCGCTTAGCTTTTGACACCGCTAAAATGCCAAGCGCCTTCAGCTTAACCACCTCGATTTTCGACGATTCCGAATTAAGCCCAACGAACATCTCGAACTCGTGTTGAGGCATAGAGCCCTGCACGATCAAACAGAGCAGCGCCGGTGGAACACCCCTGTGGACTTTCGCGTCCAGGATCCGCTCGTTACTTTCAAATGCCTTAAATAGCCGGGTGCGTAGGACTGCTGGGAGGAATGCGTCCAGGGTAAGACTGACTTCGTCGATGCACGCACTGAGCAGGAGCTGAAGGAATTGAAGCTCTCGATGAGCCGTGCTCGGCTGTGCCAATGAGGAATCTGCTCGGGAAAGCTTTGCATATTCGACGATGGCACGGGTCGTGGCTCTGTTGAGAGACCACAGATTTGTACGCAAACCGAGCTCGTCGAGTTTCTGTCGAGGGGCTGTTGGGCATGATGCGGAGGGATCCGCCTCGACGGTATTTAGAAGGCTACGACAGTAATCGCGCAGGGCTTCGACGGTTCGGTGTCGATAGTCTGATTCTCTGTTGATGACGCATGGGCTGAATTCGATTTGCGGCAGGTGTGCCGGGGTTTTTGGGCAATCTGGTTCTAATTGTATGAGCGCAACGCTGAGGCTTGACGCGGTCTCAGGAGCAAGCCGGCCCGTGAGTCCTGCTGTCTTTAGCCATAACTCTTCGCCCAAGAGTAAGAGTCGCGCCGGGGTAACCGTGACGGCGGATGGTTGTTCCAAGCGATAGAAGCTCATCGACAGAGTAGCAGGCAATGGGGAATCATTGGGTTTCTCTCAGGATGTGGTCAGCCCAAGCAGCGTGTGTGGCTCAGGCGGATCTTACCGGGATTTCGCTGCATCCCAGTGGTTTTGCTGAAACAGCTCTCAACAACCTTAGCCATGGTATTTATGAAGCTTGCAGTTGGAGAGTTGGTTGATGCCTGAGGGTGCAGATAACGCCGTGAGAGCCGCAGGGCTAGGTCAGCTCAGGTCGCCAGGTTGATCATCATCTCAAATCAAACAATTCTTGTGGGACGTGGCTTGTGAGCTTCGCTTTGGAACGTCGTTTGATCATCGAGTTGCGGATTTGCGTCTGTATTCGGCATGAGCCACATCTACGGTCAGCGCGGTCTCAACCAAGCGAGCCCGAGATGCTACATGACTGGTGCGGTCATAGCTGTGGCGAAGATAGATCCGCTTGCATCTAACGCAATGCCAAACAGGCTTTGGCTGTAGCGATGGCACCGGCGGACGATCGGCACATTGCTGACCAGTAAGGGCGGGCCGGATAGGGCCATCCCGACGTTGGTACTAGGGGAAAATCAATGCGTGAACCAGCATGCGATATATCACTTGGGGATTAGATTTGTAGTGTGCTAGCATAATCGCGCTTGTGGCATTTGGCCACAAGGTGAATCACAGATTGTCAAGTTCGCAATGGTTCGCCTCGAAAGCGACCAGCAGACTGAGCAATGATGCACGGAACCTCTTCATCGAGCACCTCCAAGCGTTATCCAAACAGTGATACTGACATTATACGTCATCCCTAGCAGCAGCGGCCTAGCTTATATCGCTTACATATGTGTATAAGTGGATAATGTGGGGAACATTTAAGATTAGCCGGTGAGGCGCTCAGGATTGCCGCCATCCGAGTCTCACCGGTTGGCTTAACAGGAAATCATGGAAGAGAACAGTTGGTTCAAACCTAGACACTATCTGCATTTTGATCGCCCAGTGGGTTTAAAGGCTGCGGTCATGTACGTGTCGGATCCGAGGAAAGTATCCGAGCATTCCTTCTATCCCTTCATACGCAACGCCACCGTATCAAGAAAGATCAAGTATCATTCGGTGCTTAGGGTATTTGAGGTCTTGGAAAAGATGCGGCCAATCTCCTACGCCGCACATATGGATTCCAATATATATGCCTACTATTCGTCGCTCCTCTCATTGAAGTATGAGGAGAAGCTTCAAGCGTATGGGCTTCATACATCAGTTCTTGCTTTTCGTTCACTTGATGGGCAGAGCAATATTCACCACGCAAACAATGCTTTTCAAGAGATCAAGGCTCGAAAAGAGTGCAGCGTACTATGCTTTGACATCGAAAAGTTTTTTGACAGACTCAATCACAATATTCTTAAGCGAGTGTGGCAAGAGATTATAGATGAAGTGAAGCTGCCTGATGATCACTATGCGGTATTTAAAGCCATCACAAAGTATTCATGCGTTAGCAGGGTTGAAGCTTTCAAAGCGCTAGGCGTTTCTGTACACAATCCAACTGTTGTAGATAAGAGGTTGTGTAGCGCGAAGGAATTCAGAACTCTTATCCGTAACAACAAGCTTGTCGCTCCGAATTCCGAAAAGTACGGTATACCGCAAGGCTCCCCTATAAGTGCCATTCTTTCTAACATGTATATGCTCAGCTTTGATAGAGCAATACTGCATCATTTGTCTACGACCGAATCCGTATACTATAGGTATTGTGACGACATAATGATCATTTGCCCTCTAGGTGCGGAAGATGATATTGAGGAGTTTGTTGGAGAGGAGATCAAGAAGATATTACTTAACATTCAAGACAAAAAAACTGACATCCAGCAATTCATTTTTGATTCTTCCGGTAAGCTTCGGGCAAGGAAACCTATACAGTATCTTGGTTTTATGTTTGATGGCGAGCGCACCTTCATTCGACCAGCCTCGCTAACGCGCTATTACAAAAAGATGAAGGTCAGGGTGGGGTTGGCAAAAAAAGCAAAAGATCGAGTCAATGTCCTCCGACGGTCGCGCGGCGAGACTGATAAGGATCTTTTCTTAAGGGCGATCTACAAAGGTTACACTCATCTAGGGCGCAGAAACTTCATCACTTACGGTTACCGTGCCGCCAAGATCATGAATTCTAAGACTATCAGACAGCAGCTGCGTGGTCATTGGCGGAAGGTTTGTCAGGAGATAAGTTTGTAAAGAGTCCCGGATCTATGATGTCGAGAGCGTGTCGAGTTGATACGGCAAAATCCTCAAACCTATAGCGGGTTGAAAAAAGAGTTTGAATTTGAAACCAAGCGGCGTGTCCTGTTAGGTGAGTAAGGCTTTGCTTGAGAGAGATTGTTGGCATTCTCGATCCGCAGGCAGTCAGCGGCCAGAAGTCGCTCCAGTCGCGGTCGAGAAAAAAACCGCAAGGCCCGAGAGATGAGGTTTATAAAAACCCGCCTAGAGGTGAGGTCGTTGGAACCAAGGGTGGCAACCACGAGTTGCTCAAAGCCTGGAAGAATGGGCGTGGCTATCTGTCAACCGCTTCGTGCGAAGGTCAAGTCCCCAGTGGCTCATGTTCCAGGTCACAGGCACATGAGAAACGCTGGTGGCTTGAGCCTTCGCATTCCTACGTCGAGCTTCGTTATCGCCTGCAGCTGCACATCAGCAACCACCTATTGCGTAAGAACTTTCCTGAATATCAAACCGAATCGGTTCATAGATATGTCTCGTTTCCGGCGATGTAGGCTCGTAAAAACGGTGCTGCGGTGCTGTATAGAGCCCCGATTTTACTCGCGATTACCGCCCTCATTGAGACGGCTTGAACCTTCCTGATCTTCCCCGCGTCACCAGGTTACTGGTTTGCCTCTTTTGATTGCGCCTGGCATTACCCGCCGAACTTGAAGTTGCTCCTTGTACAGCTCACAGTATTCATCGATGAGTATCTGTCGGGGCATCACGCTGAACATGTTACCGTCGTCCGCCAGTTCGTGATTGGGCGGAGGGGCGGTCACAAAGCTTCCGTTCATTGCATCAACGACAAGGATGTAGGAAAAGAGATGGCGCGCCTCCAGCCCACGAATCTGCCAGTTCGCTGCTAGTACATTGCGAGCCTGGTATTTGGCGGCTTGGTTTTTTGACCAAAACAGGATCGCATGGACACCTTCCTGATGCCCTAACCCAAATGGTGCTCCGGTCTCTAGGTCGAAGAAAGTCCAGAAAGGCATTCCCACGCTTAGCTCCGTCGGTATTGTGTTGTGACGGAGCCGCATTCCCAGCAGTTGCCCAATTGATGGGATTTCTTCGATACTCAAGGCAGTAATTCGGTTCCGCTCCGCAAAGTCCTTGGCGCCTGACTGGAAACCGCTCGCAGAGACAATGACTCCGATCACATCAGAAAACTCACCAACCTTGGCTTTGAAGGCCAACATGTCATTGCGTTCCAGGCGTCTTTTTTTATTCTTACACTCAATGGCAACTCGATGGCGTATCCCTGCCACTTCAAACTCGTAATAAACGTCAATCTGATACTCAGCGCCCTCTCTGCCCATCAAACAAGCATCCTTCGCGACGACGATGTTGTGTCCGCCAAGATTCAGAAGCGTCTGATAAACGTATTGAACGTGATCCTCAAAATCCTTCCAGTTTAGTTTGTTGGGGGGCTCGTTACCTTGCTGCTCAAGGGTTTCTATTAGGCCTAGGATTGACGGTTGGGTTGTCTTGGACATGGCGGTTAGGGTTCGAGTTGAATACCATTGAAAGCCGACGCAAACACGTCGACGCGCAGGCCCGTATCCTATCTGAAGCACTTCGAATGAGCATGTATAGCGTGGAACGCCAGCTGGCACGGGTACGTACCAAGGAGTCCCCCTGATCAACACATGCCATCGTGCATTCGGCAGCGTGAGGTACTTACGCCACGCAATCCGTCTATGTCTGCCTGGGGCCGTGTGAAGAGGCATGGCCGAAAGAGATGGTTTGTTCATACGAGCAGAGCTGTTGCCAGCTTTCAACGTGGGGGATACACGCCTGCTCAAACGCAGAGTTGACTGGATTCAAGTCGATCGCGTCGGCAGGCCCTCGCTGGAATGGTCAGCTCACCGGCGATGAGTATAAAAAGCACGCAATACTCTGCTCCGACGTACCTCCGACTTGTTCGTGATACCTCGCGAGTTTGAGCTTGAGGCGTTGTTGCTCTTGTCCGGCCTCACTCAGGGCTATTGCGGCTATTAGCTCAGGTTCGGGGTCTACCCCCTCAATTGCTGACATGAAATCAAATCGATGCTCATGGAAAACGCATCGGAACTTCTCATGTTGAGGCTCGAGGTTTTCAAATGCCTTCGACATCCAGAACAAAGCCTCGTTGGGATTCCCCATCTGGTGCTCGGCCAGCGCCATTAGTCGTTGAACGAATGGGGCCGATGCCAGATCACCTCTAACCTCCAGCAGTTGCTTCGCTTCAACAGGCCTATTCATCAGCAGTAGAAGCTCGGCATGTCGCTGCTGGTGGAAAGGCTTAGGTGGTAAGATCTCAAAATACACCAGCGCTTCCGACTGCAGTCGCAGGGCGGAGTCGCCAGCAGTGCGTGACGCCTCTAATAGCGTATCACCCCAATCGAAGCGCTTATCGGATTGAGGAATGTCATCGATCAGAGGGCGTGGAATCTTTCCCAATAGCCGGCTTAGAAACACGGGTGCTTCCCGAGACAGGTAGCGTGCAATCGACGAAAGCGTCTGTACCGCCTGAGGCATCTCTCGAAGCGCCGCCTCTACCAGCCATTTTTCAACGGTACGCTCATAGCGCAAAAGCAAGTCGCCGCGTCCGAGCCAGGCAGCATGCTCAACGGCAGCAAAAAGTACCGAGTGCGATACAGGTTCTGCAGATTCTGCGGCGCATAGGATGCGTTCGACTATTCGTGAGGCCTCCACCTTCTCCTCGGCGGTGCGGTGTCTGAGCAGTCTCATGATCTGAACCTCACTTTCGGCAAGTGGATGTTCGCCAGCCATGACAGATCGGAAAATACGGAGAGCCTCACTCTTTTGCTCGAGTCGATTTAGGGCTTTGCCTTTATGGTGAAGAATTTCCGAACGCTGCTTTAACGTCAGTCCGGGAGCGTTTTCTAGTTCGTCGAACATCGGCATTCGTAGGGTCAACTGATCTTGAGCGTATTGCGTCCCGGTGATTTTGTCGCACAGGTACAGCTTCTCGACTGTTTCAAGCAGGGCCATTGTTGTGATGATGGGAGTAGGGGCCGTTCCTGCCCTGACGAGCCCCGCTAGCTTCACTGGATCACCAAGAAGCGCGGGTTGTACTTCTGCAGGTGACCAAACCAGGGCAATGGCGTAGATGAAGGCTGGGTGGGATTCTCCGCAATTCACCAAATGCTGGATTCGGCGATGAAGGTTCACCGCAGCAGACCAAAAGGACAGGCCCGTTTTGCTGGCAGTGTGACCTAAATAATCGCAGACCTTCTCAGTGATCGCTGCCCGCTCTTGGTCAGTCCACCATGGCTGGACACTCAAACTGTTAAACACAACGTCATGCAGCCGGACAACGTTGGGGCGATCAGCAGCAACCAATCCGTGCTTTTGCACCAGCCGGATCGCACTGGGCGCCGTCAGCGTTTTGAGCAACTCAGCATCCACATTGGGTTGACCCGCCCACTGAAAAACAGAGAGCGGCGATTGAACCGCAGCACGCAACCTGCCTAGCAGTATATCTGCCAGCGTCTGCCCATTAGAGTCCAGGATACCCGGGGCGCGACAGTCTAGTTCGATGTCATCCCAGGTCGTGCCTTCGGCAACTGCTGCGTTAATGAGGTTGATTGTCAGCGCGTGTCCGCCAACTGCCTCCCAGATTTTCGGGAATACCTCAGGCGGGCAGTGTTCAACGTCCCTGTTCACCAGGGTCAGTGTCTCATCTTGACTCATCAATGGGAGCCGATAAGCACCGTCCGAGGCAGCTCGCCTCGTGACCACGATGTTCGAGCCCGGAGCGCAGAGCGTTGCAAGGCTCTCGATTCTGAGACTCTCATTGGCATCGTCGATAATGAGCAGACAGCGCTGGTGCTTCAGAAGGCCCGTTACATTGCGCAGCTCACCAATCCTGCTGATTGCCACAGCCGATAGCTTTTCAATGGTTTGTACATTTGCCCCAGCAAGCCAGATCACTGTCTGATATTGAGATCGGTTGCGATGTGCGAGGGCAGCAGCAGTGTCTGACTTGCCAGTTCCGGCCATCCCCGAAATGACGATGCATTTTTGCAGGGACAAAAGGTCATCCATGTGTTTATCCACTTGGGGTCTGGACAGTCGGCGCGCATCAGGCATGGGCACTAAGGCTTGGGCTGCTTCCTCATCAGCAAATTTTGTTAACGATGGCAAATACGAGCTCATCTTGAGGACGATGTCGTCACTAAACAGCCCCTGGTCGACGATGCTGGTTGCGATTTCTTCGGCACCAAGCAGGTGTAGTACCCGCCCCTGGAGTTGTGGACTGTTCATTACCGCATCAACAAATTTTTGGGCGATCTGAGGACGTTTCTTGCTGCCGGCGACGAGATAGATTTCCCTGGCACTCGGGGCTTTGCGCAGCACGTGCTCCAGATCTTTGCGAGCTTTGGCCATGGAGGAGGTGAAGTAACCTTTCTCGGCTGAATATTCAGCAGCGATCAACCCGTCAGCTGATACGCCATCCACTACCCCAGCTACAGGAAAGCCGCCTGCGTTAACACCCTGTGATCCAACCGGTACGTTGAGCACCAGCCTCAAAAACAAGCCGCCAAAAATCTCAAAAGGCTGACCGATCAAGCTGATTTCCTTGGCCAGTTGATCGATGTAGAGAGTGCGTTTTTGAGCTTCCATGGTCATCCGAGCTTAAGAAAATTGGGCGAAATAAAAAGTGCCGCCAGGGCTGCGCACGAGCGCTCTAGCAGCAGCTCAGAGGGCGTTTCCCCGTCTGACCTTGGTTCAGGATCAAACTCGATACTCCAGTTCATGGTTGCCGAGAAAGCATATCAGCAGATCTTGTAGCGCCATGGATTCCTCTTCAGTCAGCTCGAACGGCTCGCAGTCTTCGATGTAGATCGTGTGCCGCTCGTAGCGGAAGTCCCGCACCTTGCTTCCTACAAGCTTTCCTTTCTGAAAATGCACTTTGCCACGGCTCGATGGATGCAGCTCGCTGAGCAGGTTGCCGATGTCCCGCGCATTCAGGATGTAGGGGGTCTCATCTATTTTGAAGTGAAGGTGAGGGCCTTTCCAGCACATGCCCGAGAATCTGTCTCGCGATCTGCTGCCCACAAACCCGAAAGGTCTGAGCATTGTGTTCGCACTACGAAACTGCTCATAAAGCGCGGGTAAGTCAGGCAAGCCCTGGACGTTAGAGAGGTCAGAGTGAACAATCTTGTTTCGCCAGGTGTTGAGCTTTATCGCCTGGGCTACAAATTTTGGCCAGAGCTCAGGAATTTCTGGGTGCATATCGAATTTGGGGAGCTCGTCCTTGATCAATGACGCGAGACTTTGGTGCTTGGGCCATTTTCCCGTTTTGCGCTCGATATAGCCCTTGACCATTTTTTCGAACTCAAGGGCTTCGTAGCGGACATCATCTACCGAAGGTTCCAAGCTACCCGGCAGATCCTTGTAATCTGCACCGGGCATATACAGGGGGATCACAGTGGGGCTTTTCTTTCGTCGGAACCAGTTAAACATGCACAGCAAGCCTTGAAGTGAAGAGGGGTGATTGTGGTGAGCTCGATCTCCGGCCAACCAGCGCCAAGCGCTTCACCTTTAGTTTCGTATGCTATGGGACAACGGACGAACTTGTATGTTGGGGAAGAGCTCGGCGGGCAGTTGAAATGGATAGGACTCTGATGCCTCTGGTCTGCGCAGCGTCCTGTTCTCTGACCTACATGGTTCGCCGTCGAGAATGCGGTGACTGGCCAGTGCTGATAGCGCAGGTGGGGCTGAGCAGATGATTACGCCATAATGCTTTTGAACGATGGGCTAAAGGCTTGCTGGATGAGTAGAGCTTTTGAATGGCAGTGCCGGTGGTGGCCTTCATGACCCGCCCTGCGGAAGGAATCTGCCGCCGGCACATTCCCGCCCGCAAGGCCTTCACAGGCTTTACGACTATGCTGCTTCAGCGCGTCGCTTGGTCAAGCCGTCACGCCAGGCTTTGAGGGCCTCCAAGTCCTGTCGCAGCTCTGGTTCATCCGGAATGAAGATAGGAATTTCGCTGGACTGGCTGTGCTCATAGCAGCTGTATTTGGTCATCATTGTATCGATCAGCTTGCAGTCCTCCGGCAGGATGCCCTGGATAGCGTGCAGACGATTATCGGTGGTAATGCTCCGCCGGTGGCGGAGCACGACCTTATTGAGCAAGTCCTCTTCCACCGATCGCTCTATGAGCTTGCGAAATTCACTGCAGATACCCTGAGCGAGCATGCGGTAAGCGGCAGCGCCACCTGCCTCACCGGCCTTGCGAGCCGTATCTAGTTTGGTGATTAGCAAGTTGTTGGCTTTTTTGGTGTTGGCATTCCAAACATCTTGGTCGGCCGGGTGCCCAGCAACCCCCGCGTACGCCTCAATGCACATAGGCTGGTGATGATCTGACTTCCATTTATCGCCCTCTTTGCGGGCCAGGTCTTCCAGAATTCCGTAAAGGGACAATCGGTGTGTCAGCACAATCACTTGCCTAGTTTTGGCAAGCTGAACGAGACGACATGCTACAAACCACTCGAAATCGTGGTCGAGGGAAGAAATAGGGTCATCGAACACGAAAGGGGCAGCGCCTGGTTTGTCACAGACGTCGGCGAGGAAAGCCGCAAGGGAAATGATGCGACGCTCCCCGTCACTCAATACGCTGTCGGGCATGGCGCGACCGTTTTGGGCACCTTTAAGTTTGAGCTGATGCAGAACTTTGGCGTTGCGGGTTCTGGTTTTGACCAACTCGACTTGTATCCGGGTTGCACCGAGCGCGAGAAGTTCGCGATTGAAGCGCTCAACGTACGCTTCGGTGACGACGGCCTGGGTCACTTCTGCTGATTTCATCGATATCGCCCGAGAACCAGCCAACGCCTTCCAGGAGTCATAATCTTTCAACGTGCGCAGGCGGTCGACCTCGACACCGATGGCGGCTGCCTGCTCGGCAATCCACTTCTTCGCTTCCAAGGCGAGCTTTTGGTTCGAGGCCAGGGCCCTATCAAAAACCAGGGCATCCTGGTCGTACTGGGCAGCAGTTGCTTCCAGTTGATCACGATACTCGGAAAGCTTCTCAACAGCATCATCAGCTGGCGGGATGGGGGTTGCAGCTTGATTGGTTTCATGGGCAATCAGGGCATTTGTGGCAGAAAGCGCTTGTTGCCAGAAACCTTTGAGGTAATTCCACCACGCCTCGTCGGTCACGCCAGCAGCCTGACATTGAGTCTGCAGATCCTGCTCAGAAGTGATACCTGGCAAGTCATCAAGGCCTTTTTTATACAGAGCTTCAGCGGCCTTGGCATCTGACTCAAGCTTGCTGTGCACGAAGGACTCGAAGTCCTTCAAGCGCTGCTGGGCGTCTTCAGACAGCTCTTGATGGCAGAGCACGCAACGCGCATCGGTTGTCGCGGGAAAGGCAATGTCCGGATAAGGCGTTGCAGAATAGCTCCTGGCAGCTTCCCACATAGCGCGCCATGTCCCGGTACCGACGCCGTCAATCTCAGCTGACTTTACCTTGGCACCCTCCATAGCGATCTGGCGTTTCGAGACCGCTTCCTGCTTGAGTTGACGCAAAGCCAGCACATTGTGGGCTCCAAAAGCAGTCGAAGCTTGCTGGAGAGCCGTGATGATTTTCTGAAGCTCGGTCTTGGTACGTCGTTTCTGTAGGGCCAGGGCAGAAGGATCTTCGGTTTTGAGTCGCTCCACGAGCTCCAGCAGCCGGCGCTCATCTTCGGCCGCCCAGCGCAAGGCGGCTGCAACTTCGGCCGCGGACAGCTTGCCAAGCTCGCCATAGAGCTTTTTAGACGGGGTGGTACCATAAATCGGCGGGAGTGCGGGTAATGTGCTCACCAGCTTGTCTTGCTCGGAATCCAGAATTTGCCGAACCATTTCGACCGCAGAGGCAAGCTTTTCAAAAAGCCCGATTATAGGAGGGATGTAGGTCGCAGCACTCTCAGCAGTCAGGTAATGGCTGGCTTCGTCACTGTCGAAGATGTCGATGCCTCGCAGCTTATCCACGGGTGCACCACCTGCGCTCCACTCATGAAGGCTCTCGATGCCGTTGAGTAGGGAGGTGATACCGCATTTACTGTGAGCAGGAGTGGCTTTGAAAACATTGGTCTTGAGGTCTACTGCTCTAGGCTTGCCCGACACCTTCTTGAGAATGCGGGTATAGCTCGATTTCCCGGAACCGTTGTGGCCGTAGATTACGGTTAGGTTCGCGTTGCCAAACTCAAGCGGGACACGGGGTTCCAGATTTTCGATTCCGACAACCTCCGAGATCCGAACCAGCCGTAATTCATCTTGCGCCTTGGGCTTGTTAGTTAACTCCACGAAACCGCGGTGCTTGGTAGGTTTTTGGCCGGCTGGCGTCTTGAGGATGGCCACCAGTGCTGTGATGTCCGCTGGACTCAGCTCTCCATTTTTCAGAAGCCTGTCAGCGGCCTCTTGTAGCCAGTCATTTTGCTTGAGCAGCCATGCACGAATTTCTGCCTGAACGTCCACTGTATTCCCTCCTTGATGGTAGATCGTAGCAAAAAGCTATCAGAGCATTCTGTGCACATCTAAGCCATTTAAGGAAATACTTTCACAGGCCTGGGAAAAGGGGCAGGGGCTAAGAGCTTTAGTAGGTGGTACCTCCAAAAGCGGGACTGAACGTCACTCATGGCAGAAGTCGTTGACATTTCAGGTGCAGAACAGGGTGGTACCTGACGCCATTATCCGTTGAAGGGCATCGGCGCCGTTGAGAGGCGGGCGCCGGTCTGTTGTTGCCGAGGCGTTAATAATGCTAAGGGGGCGGCCAGGCAGAGAGCAAGCGAGCAGGGCCACTCGGCTGTGCGGTTAGCGCACAGGTTGATACCAACCAAACGGGCCGGGAGATAAAGTTGACGAGGAACTCGTTGGTAACTTCGAAGTAGTGTGCAGTCAGTGCCGAAATATGCATGGCAATGGGCTAAAACCAAGGACAGACTCTTCGAAAATCTTCGAGCCCTTAGTGAGGTACGGGGCGTCAGACTAGCGCACCAACGCAGGTCTGCGAGGTAAATCAAATCAGTATGAAACGGATCAATATCACTAAGACTCAGTAGAATAGCGGGGGGCTGCATCCGATTGGGTGATGAAATTCCTGCTCGGCAAATGATCCCAGGGTGGGAGATCAGGGCATCTCCATCTGCGCAGTTCAGCCCCTGTCACGCATGCCAATTTTCTTCACCGATCGGCTGCGCTCCTGATCGTGGGAGTGGTAATAAACATTCTGAGTCGTGCTGAGGTTACTGTGTCGTAAGTCCAGCTGCAGATCCTTGGCACTGCGCAGCGGCGCATCAAACGTGGCCGCCGTGTGCCTCAGCCAATGGGCAGAGGCAGCTTTAAGGCTGATCAACTCGTGCTCCTCTCGGTTTTCATCTCGCATCCGAGACAACGCGTTATCAAAAACAGCCTGGAGGAGGGCGCGCACCTGTCGTCCTGAAAGACCTGATCTGCCACGCAGCGTCGTGAGCAAAGGGGTCTGCTCCTCCCACTGCGGCAGCTCAGGCAGGCCAAGAAAGCGTCGGTAGCGCTTCATGTATTTGGCGATGTACTCGTCTCTGACTGCGATCTTCCCGGCCTTGTTGCCCTTGCCTATGACGTGGTACCACCAGTTTCCTTCCTCGTCCTGTCGAAAATCGCCCATGACCGGATGCCAATTGGGCCGGCCGACGAGATCTGAAACTCGAAGGTACATGGCGAAGAGGGTGGCTACGATGAAAAGCGTTCGTTCATGGCGCTCGGGCTCAGCCAGCGCCATCTGCTCAGCAGTTTCCAGGACGTAGTCCCACTGAAGCGGCGTTAACGCACGATGTGCGCCTTCCTCCTGCGGGGAGCTGCGATTCTGTCCCTTTTTTTTGATCATCCGAAACGGGTTGGCGGCTACTACTCCATCTTCAACGAGATGCTCGAAGAAACGACTACAGATAGAGTACACCTGGTTGATGGTGCCCTGAGACGCCCGGTAGTTCGCGGACACCGCCAGCACCAGAGGCTTATCGCAGCTTTCCTTCTCATGATGAGCAGCTTTGGGCGATTTCAGGCTGAACGGCCTCCACTTGTCGTTCGGCATAACCAGATCGTCCCACGTTGACTCCGTGTGGCCACTGGAGACAAAACGTCCGCGGACAATGGGGCCAATCCAGTCTGCCGGAGGGTTGCGGCAAAACTCAAGATAGTCCTCGGCGTCTTGGCGCTTGAGGTGGCCGAACGGTTTACGCTTAACGATCATCGCCCAAAGGAGCAAGCGCTCCACATGCGTGCGGTAGGACGTAAACGTAAAACTGTTCTCCGAGAATGACCTCAGAAAACCCCGCGTTGCAAGGTAACCCTTGTGAGCCTCAGCCGCGGGCTCGAATGAATCCAAGTAGACTCGGACGCACACCATTCCAGGCTCAGGCGAACTGAAGTCTTGATCAATGAAGATCTCATAAGACTCGAAGATGGGCCGGGGCAGCTGAGACATTAGAAGGCTTACCGAATGAGTTAGCGTTGAAGAAACTTCCAGTATTAGTAGTAACTGGAAGTTGGAAGGGTATGTTTCACATCCCCGCTTTCGCCATCCGCTGACTAATAGAATGATCGTTTGGCAATGTCCGATACTAGCCGTCCGCGTGCCTGCCCGCAACTCCGCTGTTTCAGATTTCATGACGCGAGCACGCACGACAAAATTTGACATCAAGTCTTGACTTAGGCTCGAAGCCGTACGAGACCCACAACTTAGCACGTCAGGTCGCTCTGATTTAACAGTATATTGTTGTTGAGGTTATTCGTTCGAGACCTCTACCTTTCTTTTTGAAGGAGCCTTAGGGTTTTCTTAGTAATTTAGAAATATGAACTGAAATGTCTACATTATTCTATTTTGACGTTAATTGAGAGTCGGGTTTCCTTAGGTTTGGGTTAGCTGACTTGCTTTCGATTCGGCTTTGACGCAGCTGGTGCGGGAGCTCTGAGTGGTTGGTGTTTGGCCAGAGCTTCAACCTCTGCTGGCCTTATTGAAACCAATTGGGAATCGTCGGCCGCGATAAGCCGACCGCTGCACTGTTTAAAACACGGCCAGCCAGGCCTATGCTAGGTAGGCACAGTGATTAGCAAACCTTTCATTCACCGTCAGCGAGCGGCGGATATTGCTGCAGACGCAAATGCGTCTGCTTACGACTTAAAAATGGATCTAGATTTTGGAGCACCTCTAGATGCCTGAATTTTTTCGGGGCACTTTTAAAGGATTCGGTCGCTTTCAAAAGTCAGAAGTCATGTGCCCCACATATACGGAGCGCAATGCTGAATAGCCATAATTCGTGGGGACGTCCACTTTTAAAAGTCTCGAACATTTTTATAAAAAATGTCGTGAGATTTGTTAGAGGCCCTTGACTATAACCGGCTATCAGTCCATTAAATATACCCTTGAAATGGAAAACCATTGATGGTTTATAATGAAGCTTCTTTGAAGCTTCAGTCTTGAGTCCTGTTTTAGAGAGCCTTTCCCCGCAAATTTAGCGCTGTTAATTGCGCTTTTATCCGCTCTAATCGTTTGCTCCATCGCTATCCACGCTATGCAGACCGGGAGCTTTAGTCCATAACTAGGCTTTACCTCCACGCCGCAGGCGAGTTTCTGATCACCTAGGTGCAGCCTCCTGATCATCGGTCTTGGTGGCATCTCGCTTCGGCGGATGAGCCCGGTATGATCTGACGCCATGCAGTTGGGGCAGCGTGGCATGGCATGGCAGAGGGGAGTCGCAAACCGCCATATTCATTGGGTTACGGGCGTGTCTACTTTTAAAGGGTTCGGTCATTTTCAAAAGATGTCTCGCATTTCAAGGCCTAATGCGCTGGATGAACCTAGTCTAAATTAATGCCTATCGGTTCACATGAAGCCCTTTTTCAGCAGCGTACGGCGCTACGATCCGACGGAAAATGTCCAAACCCTGGGTGTACGACCGATTCCGCCAGAATTAAAAAGCGCTGGATTGGAGATCTGTAAGGATTGCTTGCTCGCAAAGGCACGGTCTACAAGGCTTTCGGACTAGGCACAGTGGGCGCCACCTAAAGCGCCATTTTTACAGGGGGGTCACACTGTGATCATCGAAAGTGAGCGTTGGGTTTGGCGTGAAACTAGATGCCTGGGACAGAGGCTCGTGAAATGCGGAAGCGCCACGTTCGATTGCCTGGGGCACTGGGCCAGATGCGTAACATAGTGTTACGCATAATGTATATTATGTTAAATGATGTGTCTGAATGTCGAATCCCCTCGGCTTCTGTCTGTTGCCTAGCAATTCGGCGAATGGCCAGTTCTTGCCCGCCGGGATAGAGCCAGCTCAGACACCGCGCAGTTGCCGCCTACCCGGATCTATTTGAACCGAGAATTTTTAAGCTGCTCCTATCAGTCGAGGCAGCCAATGGCTGCTTCCGCGAATGGCGCAATTCATACGAACCAAGTTCACAGGAAGCACTATGCAACGCTTAGCTATCAGCCAGATCACCACCAAGCCACTAACATTAGAGCAGGACTTGGCCCTCTGCAAAACACTGGACTGCGGACTGGAGATAGTGGAGAAAAAGCTCTCGGTTGATCGTAGCGAGGCTCATGATCAGTTGGCGTATATCAAAGAAAGCGGTGTTCGGATTACGTCCATCCAACCTAAGACGCTTACAGTCTTTCCATCCGCTTCAGCACCGCAGCCAGAGTCTCCGGAGGCCAGGCTGGAAAATCTCATTGGCTCGGTGGATCTGTTTGGCAAATACTGGAAAGGTCTGCCTTTGGTCACAAACACTGGAGCTGATCCCGATGGCAACGAGAACAAAGTTTGGGAAGGCTGCGTGCAGCGTTACCAGACTCTGGCCGACCATGCCGAAGATCAGGGGATGAAGATCGCTCTGGAGGCTCTCGGCCCATCGCTTATGAACGCCAATTCTATTCTTTTCGCCTACAGCCAAGCTCAGGAGATGGCCGCATCGGTGGACAAAAAAAGCTTTGGCGTCTGCCTCGATATTTACAACAGCTGGCAGGATCCGGCCTTTATCGAATCAATCACATCAGAGAAGCTATTTCTGGTGCAGCTAGCTGACTGGCGTCGCCCAAGGTCATTGCATGACCGACGTGCCCTCGGGGAGGGTCAGATCTCCTTTTTACCCATACTGCGCAGACTGGTGGAGTGTGGCTACACGGGTGAGTATGTTCTGGAGATCTTCTCAGACTCGGTTTCTGACTCGCTGTGGAGAGACGCTTCGACAATCAGCCTGGCCATCGAAGCCAGTATGCGAATCTTCGACAGCCTGTTACTTCAAGCCTGACCTTGACCTATCTCAACCTGATCACCAGGGCCGCGGACGTCCGCTGGGCCAGGCCTCGGATTCGTGAGACCACCGAACGGCTGTCTGATGCTCTGGTACGAGGTAAAGTATGGAGAACTGGCGTTATCGGAATCAGGTGCCCAGGGATGAATTGAATGAGTGGTTCATTGTTTCCGGGGATGACTCGCATCGTAAGCAAAATAAACAGCGGGCCCCAGAAGAAAACCGGCCACGCATCCCGCCGCCCGAAGCTGCCAGTGGACAGTCTTGGGGGCAGGAAACTCTAAACTTAAAGGAACGCCCCTGGCGGAGCTTCCCTTTCTCCTCACTCAGCGGCGGAAGAGACGGTCTAGAATCAGCAAAGCAATTCCACCAATTGCAACTGCAGCGACTGGTTTCTCTTTAACAAACGCAGATACGCTGTCCATGGCATCGCCATAGGCTTGGGTCAACTGACCAGAAGCCTGGCGACCAGTACCCTCCGCCTCCAGCTTCGAATCACCAAACAGTTTCCCAACTGCGCTCTGTGCTTTGCCGGCAACCTGTTCTACAACGCCTTCTACCTGTTCGCTCTTCATAATTCACCAAAACTTCGTGTGTGAGTGACCCAGGATCAGCCTGGGATTGGCGCAACCTGCGCAGAATTAGGGGACGGGCGCAGTGATTAGTTCAGCGAGGATGAGCCTCTGGATTCCTCATCATGCCCCCTACCCTCCGCCATCCTGCGCGTCACTGCAGGAGATCACCTCAATGCCAATGGCCGCCGAACGTATCGCGAATCAGGTTTTGCATCATCACCGAGGCGCCGCCTTCGAGAAGATGCTACCGACTGCTGATTTCGCAACCATTTAGAACGACGGTGCGACACAACAGTCTGTCCTTACACACCTTTGCATCTCATAGGGAACCTCATGATCATCGTTCACCATCTCAACAATTCCCGTTCGCAGCGCATCCTCTGGCTACTCGAAGAGCTCGCCCTGCCCTACGAAATCAAGCACTACCAAAGAGACGCCAAGACCAACCTGGCGCCGCCTGAATTGAAAGCCATAAACCCGCTGGGCAAATCACCGGTTATTCAGGATGGACCTCATGTGCTGATCGAATCCGGGGCTATCGTCGATTATCTGATCCGCCGCCACGGCGACGGCCGCTTGCAACCTGCCCCGGCCACCGCCACCTACGACGAATATGTGCAATGGCTACATTTCGCAGAAGGGTCGGCCATGCTGCCGCTGATGCTCAGCCTTTATGTCGGGCGCCTTGGGGAAGCTGGCAAGCCGCTGCAGCCGCGAATTGAATCTGAGCTGGCAAACTACCTGGGTTATCTGGAGAACGCGTTGAAACTTACCCCATACTTATTGGGTGAAGAAATCAGCGGCGCGGATATCCAAATGAGCTTTATTGGCGAGTTCGCAAAGTCCCAGGGCATGCTGCACAACTACCCTAGCCTAGCCGCGTGGATCGACCGGTTCCAGGCGCGGCCGGCCTATGTCAGTGCGATAGAAAAAGGCGGTGATTACAAGTTCGCGGGCTGAGCGCTAAATACGCAGGCTCAGAGGACGTTTATGACAGAACTCCCACACGCAGGCTGAACCACCGATTTGGGGTATCGTACTCGAATACAGCGTGTTCATCGTTCACAACGAATCCCATAGAGTCGTGTTCATGAAGCAGTACGTTTTGATGGTGATGACAGCGTTCAGCTTGCAAGCTGTTGCTGCCGAACCAGGCCCCATCCTGCCAGGCTGCGTTCTACAGGCTGCGTTCTACAGGCGCAGCGTACGCTGGCAGGTGAGACAGGCGGGACGATCACTGATGTACGACAGGCCCATATATCGGCAAGGGCAAATGTCCTGGCTGCGGATATCAGCACAGCCCGAAAGGCACGAAAGATTACCGAAGCTGAAGCTAATCAGATGATCAACCGTGTACAGGACGTGCGCGTGAAAACCCAAGGCTTCGTGACTCAACAGGGTTTCCTGAGCGCCGCAGAGAACGCCAGTTTTGATCGTGAATTGGATGCTATCTCTATGCAGTTGTGTCGATAACGACCACCGGAGAGCCCCGCTCATTCAGAAATGTTTTCGTTCACCTTTCGACTGCCGAAATTGAAAATTATCCAGGCTATGATGACCATGGCGAATTTTGAATTGTCTCTCTCCAATGTTCGCGATTTTGGAATTCCCTAGCTTGGCTATTGGCACAATGACGCCCTGATAAAAAGTCAGTCATAAAGTCCTATATGATCGTTGATATCAAGCAGGCCGGTCTCGGTTCGTGAGTACTTTCCGATCCTGCTGGGAACAGTCGCAACGCGATACTATCCGTTGGATCAGTCACCTTATCTTGTGAACCACTGGAGCGTTGCAGATGACTACGGATGAAGAGTTGCACCAGCAGGTAATAGCAGAACTGAACTGGGATCTGGCCCTGGAGGCGAAGCATATTTTGGTGCATGTCAGTGATGGAACGGTAACGCTTTCCGGCGAGGTAAGCAGTCATGCCGAAAAATGGCACGCTGAAGAAGCCGCCTCCCAGGTATCAAGGGTAGTCGCGCTGATAAATAATATTGAAGTGATCGTCTCCTCTAATCATGTTCGCACCGACAGCGATATTGTGTTGGCAGCGGTCAATGCGCTGGAATGGAATGCCTCACTTGCAGGTCATAAAATCAGCGTCAATGTGTCAGATGGCTGGCTGGTGCTCTCAGGCGAAGTAGAGTCTGAACATCAGCGACAAACTGCCGGTTATGCCGTGCGATACCTGCAGGGTATCAGAGGGATTAACAACGATATCACCATAAAGACTCACGCTTACCCTGATACGATCAAGGCGGATATCGAGTCGGCATTCAGGCGCAGAGCCAGCATTGACGCCCATGGTATCGAGGTTCTGGTCAACCATGGTGAAGTCACCCTGACCGGGGCGGTAGCGTCACTTCCCGAGCTGGAGATGGCACGCTCGACTGCATCGGGTACTGCCGGAGTACAGAGGGTCGTCTCTCACCTGATCGTCTCATCGCACCGTTAACAGTCGCCACATCTCACCGAGCCAATGCGCTTGCCTCCAAGGCAAGACGGGCCAGTTCGGGGATGGATTTTGCCTCCGTCCGAGACATGATCGATGCTCTGTGCTTTTCAACGGTCCTCTGACTGATGCCCAGGTTGACGGCTATGTTCTTGCTGGGTTGCCCCGCCAGTACCATGGCCATGATCTGACGCTGACGCACGGTAAGATGAGCGATATGATCGATGGCTGATTTGCGGCTGGCTCGCAGGATTTCGGTCTTTTTGTACGTGAGCAAGGCGTTGGCCACACGGGTCAGCAAGTCCTGGCGACGGAATGGTTTTTCTATAAAATCGCAGATCCCGACGTTCATGGCGTCCACGACAGATGAAATGCTGCTTTGGCTGCTGATCATGATGATGGGCAGGTCGTCACCATCGGCCCTTAGTCGCCTGGCCAGTTCCAGCCCGTTCATACCTGACATATGAGCATCTACAATCAGACAGGCTTGGCGGCCCGGAGAGTAACTGGCGAGGAATTCCGCACAGCCAGAATAATCCTGAACTTCGTAGCTGTCGGCCTCCAGTGACTGACGTAACGTGGCTTTTAACAGCCCGTCATCGTTTACCAGAAATATAATCGGCGGGCGATCTGACTTTACAGACAGTTTGATCGTTTCCTGGAGCGCTGTTCTCAGCAGTGTGCTGACGATAAAAGTGAGCATATTTAACCCGACGGGCTTTCGAAGCAGCGTGCAGTTACCTGCCCAAATCAGCTGACACACCCGTTCATGGTTCTCGGTGCTCAATATGATCGCAGGTATTGCCCTACGGAACTGCTCGCGCATCTTTTGTACCAGCTGTACCCCGTCAATCTGCTGCCCAAGTGCGTAAGCTGTCAGGATGAGGTCCGGCTGGACGCCCGAGTGAGCAATACACTCAAGAGCAGTGCATGCGTCGCTGGCAGCGGCAATCTGGTAGCCAAGCTTGCCGAGGGCGAAACTCAGCAAGTCCCGCAAGCGATCATCAGGTTCAACGATCAATAGCATGCCGGCCGACACCTGTGTGTTTGAGTTTTTAGAACAGATGTAGCCGGCCGGACGATTGTGAGAGCGCGACAGCGGCACACTGATTGAGATGAGCGTGCCTTTTCCCGGCTGAGTCTTGACCTGCAACTGAACGCCTGGAATATATAGTTTCGGACTGCCCGGGACTCCGCTTGTGGAGTCTTCCGTGTCTGACGTGGACAACACGCATAACGCGTCAGTGCGTCTTCCCTGTCCCGTGTATCTGAGCTCTATATCCACCCACCCGGAGCGCCTTCTGCACCCCAACGACAGTCTCTCGCCGCTCATATGAGTTACGACATTGAAGATCACGTTGCCCAGTATCCTTGCCAGACCATCCGGGTAACTTCTTACCTGTACCGTACTGGCGACTGCGCGCGCTCTGATTTTTCGGACCGACGCCAGAGGCCAGAGATCCACCGCCAACCGATCGAAGATGTCTTGGATTGAAAAGTCCAGCGCATCGGAAGTGTTTATTTCTTCGTCATCACTGTCTCCATCCAGTTGGGTGGCAAGACGACCGAAAAAAACTTCCATGTTTTCACCCAACTGCTCCACCAACCCGGAAGCTGAACAGAACGGGTCATATTTCGTCGCCGCGAGCTGACCTGCAATTAGGGCGACGGCTTGCGCAGACTGGCGAAGCCGTTGATCCGCGGAGCTCCAACGCTGCAAACGGGTGATGTGCTGGCGCGATGCGTGTTCGTAAACACTGGCAAGTTTACTACCGAGGCGTCGCTCTTCTGTGGTCTCTGTGAACACCAGCACCACTGCATTTTTTCCGCTTTCCCAAGGCGGACACTGCGTGATGACACAATCGAAACAGCGGCCACTGCTCAATGTGATAAATGTTGCGCAGGGTGCCCCACTGTTTAGTGTTTCCTGAACTTCGGACAACAAATGGATGGTCGCCGCTCGGGAGCAGAGATCAGCCAACGGGCGTCCTTTATCGCTGGACAGCATATTAAACACGTGGGTTATTGCCGGCGTGAAAAACACAATATTCAAGTCGCTGTCGAGAAACAGAATTGGCGCAGCTGACTGACACAGCACCTCTCGAATTGAAGTTTGATTGAGCTCATCAGTTTTATACATACAGCCCCTTCGAACCTGAGTCCCTGTCGTCGGGGCGCGCGCAAGACATGACCTTTAGCGATGTTGATCCTTCGGTTATGGATCGGCTAACGCACATGCTGAATATTCCTGAGGGAACCTGCTGCGGATTGACGCTGGTACCGATACTACTCCGTTTCTGCACCCACACGGCGCGTGGTTGATTTTTCATCGCTTGCCGGCCTTCCAACCCCTTCACGCCTGCCCTGCCCACAGCGCTTATGGGTAGTTTCCGACTCTGGCAGCGAGCCATTGGCGGGTAGAAGGTATCGGAGCCATTACAAGGCAAATCGGGTGTTCAACCCCGTAGGTTGCTGATACTCCACTTAACTCAGGGCACCCGTTATGGCCTATATGACGCTCAATCCCTACAACGGCAAATTGCTCGAACAGTTTGAGACGCTGAGCGATCAGCAACTTGAGAACAAGCTCAAGATCGCTGCGCAGTGCTACTCGTCCTGGAAAAATCAGACGTATGCGCAGCGTGGCTTGATCATTGCCAAGGCAGGTCAGTTGATGCATGAACAATTCGACATGCTGGCTCGCAAGGCCACGCTGGAGATGGGAAAGCTTCTGAACGAGGCCAGGGGCGAGGTTAAATTCAGTGCTGGCATTCTGGAGTACTACGCCAGTAATGCCGAACGATTTCTAGCGCCGGAAGTTCTTCACCCGTTTCAAGGTGAGGCCCACATGGAAAGCAGCCCTATTGGTCTGATTTTCGGGGTTGAACCCTGGAATTTCCCGTTCTATCAACTCGCTCGTGTTGCGGGTCCGCACCTGATGGCCGGAAACGTGCTGGTAGTCAAACACGCTGGTTGCGTTCCTCAATGCGCGATTGCTTTTGAGCGGATTCTGCTTGAAGCAGGTGCCCCTGCGGGTCTTTACACCAATCTGCTGATCTCCCACGAACAGTCCAATAGGGTGGTCGATGATCCGCGCGTAAAGGGCGTCGCGTTGACCGGCAGTGTCAGTGCCGGTCGTATTCTGGCTTCACGGGCCGGGCAGAATCTGAAACCTTCCTCCATGGAACTGGGAGGGAGCGATGCGTTCATCGTTCTGGAAGACGCCGACCTCGAGCTTGCGATCAGATGGGCGATCTGGGGGCGGATGTATAACTGCGGGCAGACATGCTGCGCCGCCAAGCGTTTCATCGTCGTAGAAGAACTGGCCGACGCGTTTCTTGCAGGTTTTCAAGCCGGGCTGGCCCTGTTGAAAGCCGGTGATCCCATGGACGAGAGAACGACCTTGGGGCCTTTATCTTCGGAAGAGGCGCTACTGCAATTGCTCGATCAGGTGCAGACCGCCATTGCCCATGGTGCAACGGTGCTGTTGGGAGGCAACCGAATTGCTCGCCCCGGCTCCTTCATGGAACCCACAATCCTTGCTGAGATCTCCCCTGACAACCCTGCCTACAGAGACGAGTTCTTCGGGCCCGTTGCGCTGTTTTTTCGAGTGGCCGACGAAGAAGCAGCCATTGCCATGGCCAACGATTCCGATTTTGGCTTGGGGGGCTCGGTGTTTACTCGCGATCTCGCTAGGGGTCGTCGTGTTGCCAGCCGTATCGAGACCGGAATGATGTTCATCAACAACATCAGCTGGAGCGATGCAGAGTTGCCGTTCGGTGGGATCAAGGACTCGGGATACGGCCGTGAGCTTGGCGATATGGGCATTCAGCAATTTGTAAACAAAAAGCTTGTGCGTTACGTGGACGCTCAAGCGCCTGCCTGATATCTCGCGCCCAGAAACATTCCAGGTGTCCGGCACTTGCCGGATATTTCCCCGAAGGAGCGCACGATGTACGTCAATGTTGCTGTGATGAAAGAGACCCACCCGCACGAACGACGTGTGGCATTGATACCGAGCCTCTGCGAAAAGCTTCGTGCGCTGGGTGCCCGACTTCATATGCAGTCGGGAGCTGGCGATGCCAGCTTCCTCCCGGACACGGCGTATCAGGACGTTTCTTTTCTGTCCGGCGTGGGGCTATTGGTGCACGAAGCCGATGTCGTGCTGGCCGTCCAGGCGCCCTCGCTGGACGTCGTGGACAAAATGAAACCAGGCTCAATCCTTTTGTGCTTTGTATACGCGCAAAAGAATCCTGCACTGGTAAAGCGATTATTGGAGCGCCGCATCACCTGTTTTGCCATGGAGCGTGTGCCACGCATCACTCGCGCCCAGTCAATGGATGCCCTTTCAAGCCAGTCAGCCTTATCGGGTTACTACGCGGTGCAACTCGGGTCGGCTCATATGACCCGCATCCTGCCCAAGCTCACCACTGCCGCAGGTATTGTCGGACCCGCACGGGTGCTGGTACTCGGCCTGGGGGTGGCCGGTCTTGAGGCCATCGCCACTGCACATCGCCTGGGCGCTATCGTGGAAGGCTATGACGTCAGACCGGAAACCGAGGAGCAAGCCAGGTCACTGGGTGCCAGCTTCGTCAATGTAGGCGTCGATGCTCGCGGGAAAGGTGGCTACGCACGCGAGTTGAGTGCGGCGGAAAAAACCGAGGTTGCGCGAGTCCTGACTGAGCATATCCAGAAGGCTGACCTGGTCATCACCACGGCAGCCATACCGGACCACCCTTCTCCACGCCTGATTGGCGCCGAACAGCTGGCAGGCATGAAACCCGGAGCCGTCGTGGTCGACCTGGGTGCCGAAGGTGGCGGTAATTGCGAGGGCTGTGTGCCCGGGAAGACCGTCATGATCGGTCAAGTCACCTTGATGGCACCGCTTAACCTGCCCTCTTCATTGAGTCAGGACGCCAGCACGCTGTATGCGAAAAATCAGTTCAACCTGTTGACCCTCATGCTGAAGGAAAACGTCATCCGCATCGACTGGGAGGATCAGGTCCTGTCGCAAACCGCACTGACCCATGCAGGCAAACTCGTGCACCCGCCGGAGAAAGTCGCCACAGATCTGAACGCGGTGGCTAAGGAGCAAACCTCTTGAGCCTGGTCGGCTTTGTGGGACTTTACATTTTCATGCTCGCCGCATTTACCGGCTGGGTCATCATCGGTCGGGTTCCGGCCATTCTGCATACGCCCTTGATGTCGGGCTCCAACTTTGTTCATGGCATCGTCGTGGTCGGCGGTCTTATTGGCTTGCTCGACGCGGCGACAGCCGCCGAGCAGGTCGCCGGTTTCGTCGCGGTATTGCTCGGTGCCGCCAATGCGGCGGGCGGGTATGCCGTCACCGTTCGCATGTTGGCAATGTTTCAAACAAGCGCACCCGAAATCAAGCGGCGCAAAGCCCATCATTCCGCTACCAAAAAGCCTGAGAAGGCCTGAGGCACAAGCATGCTTATTATCACGTCGCAATGGCTTACGGGGACCGTGTATCTGCTTGCTGCCTTTTTGCTCATCTACGGATTGTGGCGAATGTCTTCGCCGGTGACTGCGGCTGGAGGAATCCGCGTTGCTGGTTGGGGCATGATGGCCGCCGTATTGGTGAGTTTCCTCTACGCTTTTTCGGTCAGCGAGGCCGCACGACCCGCCCTGCCCGTCAATATCAGCCTGGCACTCCTGGCATTACTGCTGGGTGGCGGTGTTGCGTGGTGGAGCGGCCGCAAGGCGGCGATGACATCCATGCCGCAGATGGTCGCGCTCTACAACGGTGTGGGCGGTGGTTCAGCGGCCTCTATAGCCGCGATGGAACTGCTGGGCAATCGTGTACACGATCTCACTGCAATGACCGGAACGTTGCTGGGAGCGTTGATAGGCGCAGTTTCGTTATCGGGTTCGCTGATCGCCTGGGCAAAGCTGGATGGCCGCATCAACAAGCCACTGCGTATCAAGGGGCTGCAACTGATCAATGCGGTGCTGATGCTTGTGACGCTTACTGTGGGTGGCGGGTTGGTTTTCGTCATGCGAGAAACCGGTGCCGCGCCAGGCGTCGCTTTCTGGCTGATCGGTCTGTTCTTCGCCTGTGCCCTGCTGTTCGGGATTCTCATGACCCTGCCTATCGGCGGCGCAGACATGCCAGTGGTCATCTCCATCTATAACGCCTTCACCGGTCTGGCGGTCGGTCTTGAAGGGTTTGTACTGCAGGTCCCGGCGATGATGATTGCCGGCATGCTGGTAGGGGCCGCCGGGATTTTGCTCACGTTACTGATGGCCAAGGCCATGAACCGTACGGTGGCCCATGTGCTATTCGCCCGCTTTGGTGATCAGCCCATCAAGAAAGGCGTTGCGATCAAGGGTGAGCTCAAGCCTTCGGCTCCAGGCGATGCGGGCGTCGCCATGCGTTACGCGAACAAGGTCATCATCGTTCCCGGATATGGACTGGCAGTCGCTCAAGGTCAGCAGAAGCTCTACGAGTTCGTGAAATTGTTGCAGGCGGCTGGCGTGCTGGTGCGCTTCGCCGTACACCCGGTTGCCGGGCGGATGCCTGGGCAAATGGACGTGCTATTGGCAGAGGCCGGCGTGCCCTACGACCTGATTTTCCAGCTGGAGGACATCAATGCCGATTTTCCGGACACCGACGTGGTGCTGGTCATCGGCGCCAACGATGTGGTCAATCCCGCTGCGCGCAGTGATAAGTCTTCCCCCATTTACGGCATGCCTATTCTTGACGTCGACAAGGCCCATCACGTGTATGTGGTCAAGCGTGGTGAAGGCAAGGGTTATGCCGGCATCCAGAATGCGCTGTTTTATGCAGACAACTGCAACATGGTTTACGGCGACGCGCAGGCCGTATTGGTGAAGATGATCGAAGCGGTCAGAGGCTTGGGTTAAGCGCATTCGATCACAGGTTTTTTGCCGGGCTGGCATTTGCAGACGCGGAAAGCACCACTCATTAGAGGGAGCGTAATGAAACATAAAATGATAGCGGCGGTTGTGGAGAACCACTGGTTATTAAGCATCTGGACATAGCAGCCCCGGGGCCCGGAATGATTCTGGTCAAGTTTGAAGCATGCGGTGTCTGTCAGATTTGAATGAACGCGAGTGCTTAGCCGGCAGCCTTCTCACAGGCCGGGCGCTAGCTCGGTGCACCAAAGGACGGTCTTATGTTAAGAAGTATGCAAGATCTTGAGGATTACATGATCGTTGCCACGGACGGTGACGTTGGAAAAATCAAAGACTTCTATTTTGATGATGAGGCGTGGGTCATCCGCTACCTTATGATTGATACCGGTTCGTTGCTTTCACGTCGCAGCGTATTGATCTCGCCGCTTTCAATCCGGCAGCACGACTGGGCATCCCGGCAACTACTCGTTGCGGCGGACAGGGACCGTATCCAAAACAGTCCGGACATCGATACAGAAGAGCCCGTATCCCGGCAACATGAAATGCGGTACCTGAACTATTACGGCCATCCCTATTACTGGAGAGTGTCGGAGACTCGCCCGCCTGCATTCCACCCTGCACACGATCCTGCACAGGCAAGCAATGAAGATCATACAAAGGCCGAGTGGTCGGATCATCAGGACAACAACCCCCATCTACGCAGCTGCAAGGGGCTCATCGGTTATCACATAAAAGCCACGGATGGCGAGGTCGGACACGTCGAGAGCCTGCTGATCAACGAGGATACGTGGGCGGTTCAGTACCTTGTGGTCAATACCCGGAACTGGTGGGTTGGACAGCACGTACTTATTGCGCCCGAATGGATCGACAGGGTGTCGTGGAAGGATAAGTCTGTGTCTCTGGATCTGGATTGTGCGGCAGTCAGGTCCTCACCACATTATGAGTCGTCAGAGCAGATAAACCGTGAACAAGAGGCTTGTCTGCATGCGCATTATGGGCGTGCTGCTTATTGGCACGTTTAGACGTCTGGGTTGCAATGAACGTCCTCGCCTATCGGTGATTCATTAAGGTTGTCGATCTGCCCGGAGATGCGAGGGCCGCCGAAGTAGGGACAGTCGTCAACCTAAAGAATACAAGCGTTGCCACCGCCACGGAGATCGGTGACAGCTGCATATTGAACTGCGCCGCGCCGCTATCATTATTTGGTGGTGTCTTGGCTGCGCTGTACCGTGCCGAGAGGGTCGTGCGTCGGTGCAGTTCGCCAGCACTACGTGTCGTGCCGTACAGACTCCATTTCAGGTTAAGAGGACAGTTAACAGAGAAGTGAATGGGCGCCGCCACCAATCGGCGCGCCATGACCGCTTGGAGAAATCGCTGAACACATGTTCGCTGCCCTGAAACAACACACGACAACCTAACCCATGTCAGCAGCGTTCAGTGTACTGCCGGTGCCTTTCCTTTCACCCGTGGGCGCCTACGAACCATTGGTCAACAACTGTGTTGAATCGCGGATCTGAAACGTTGGCCGGATGCACAGTCGCATCCAACGCGGTACCCACTCTTCGGTTCTCGGCATCCCGATACTGATGCCTGGAGAAACGAAGCTGAAGCCACTTGCCCCATGCCTGGGTACCTGAAGACATTAGAGGCGTTGGATGCGAGGTGCCAGGCTTTGCCCACGACAATCACGACGTAAGGGTAGTCGACTGCTGTTATCGGATTCTGTGGATTGAAGAGGATTTATCAAATGAAAGCTGTCATCACACCCATTGATATCTCAAGGTCAGTCGCGCCCGCCCGCAAAATCTTCACGAACAAGCTCGGTATGGTGTCGATGACCTTGCTTGTCATCGGCGCCATGGTCGGTGGCGGCGCCTTCAACTTACCGCAGAATATGGCGCAACACGCCGGCTTAGGCGCGATACTCATCGCATGGCTTGTTTCCGGTCTGGGCATCTTCTTTCTGGCGCGAACCTTCCAGGTGCTTGCCGACATCAAGCCGGACATTACCGCCGGCATCTATATGTACTCGCGCCAGGGCTTCGGAAAATTCGCAGGGTTCCAGGTCGCCTGGGGATACTGGCTATCCTCTGCGTTCGGCAACGTGGGTTTCGCCGTTCTACTGATGGACACCCTTAACTACTTCTTCCCGCCTTACTTCAAAGGGGGGAACACCTGGTTGGCGATTGCGATGGGATCGAGTGTTTTCTGGTTACTGAACTGGCTTGTATTGCGTGGCGTCAAGAGCGCGTCGACGCTCAACGTGATTGGCACCATCGCCAAGTTCGTGCCGATTGCCATGTTTGTCGGGATCCTCGCGATCTCGATGAAGGCCGGCCTCTTCACCAACGATTTCTGGGGCAACGTCAGTGACAACGTCGCCGGGTCAAAGCCGCTCGGCAGCGTCCTCGAACAGGTCAAAAGCACGATGCTGGTCACGCTGTGGGTCTTCATTGGCATTGAAGGTGCGGTGGTGATGTCCGACAAGTCGGATGCAAAAACGGTAAGCCGCGCCACGTTGTTGGGGTTCTTCGTGACTTTGCTGTTGTACGTGCTGATTTCTGTACTGCCCTTTGGCATCATGAGCCAGGCACAGCTATCGGTCATAGCGCCCCCTTCCATGGCTGCGATTCTCGGCTCGGTTGTCGGTAAATGGGGCGAGTATTTCATCAATGCGGGCGTATTGATTTCGGTGCTGGCGTGTTGGCTTGTATGGACAATGCTCGTCGCAGAGTTGCCTTGGGCGGCCGCCAAGGACGGCACCTTCCCCAAAGCGTTCGCCGTGACCAACAAAAAAGGATCTGCATCCGTCTCACTCTGGGTTTCTACCGCTGTGATGCAGGCCGTGATGATCCTGATGTTCTTTTCCCATGATGCCTGGAACGTCATGCTGTCCATCACCGGCGTGATGATCCTGCCTGCGTACATCGGCGCGACGGGGTTCTTGTGGCGAGTCATGGTCCGGGGTCATTACCCGGCCAACGCCAGGATCGGCAAAATCACAGCATGGGTCAGCAGTGTGCTCGGGACCGTCTACGGGTTCTGGCTGGTGTATGCGGCCGGCCTGGAATATATGATTGCTGGCGCCATGTTCTTCGCCCTTGGCAATTTGGTATTTATCTGGGCTCGCAAAGAGCATGCGCCGACGGAGCCGGTGTTCAACACAATTGAGATGATCGTTGCCGCTGTGCTATTGACTCTTGGCGTGCTGGCGATATGGATGCTGTTCAGTGGGCATCTGATGCAGGTTTATGCCCCTTGACCCTGCGTCTGCAGAGCCCCCCTTAGACCGACTCGAAAAGGGCCGGATGAGCGCCGCAGGCGAGGTCTCTTTTCGGGTAACGTGTAAGCCATCAACGTCACTCATAACGGCCATGTAAGCAGGCGTCATCGACGATGAATATCGCGACTCATTTCACCCCATGGTCATCGTTGGCCGGCGGAGCACTGATCGGGCTCTCGACAGGGCTGTTCATTCTATTGAACGGCAGGATTGCGGGCGTCAGTGGCCTGCTCGGCAGCGTGCTTTCCGGACATGGCGAAGGACGGACTGAAAAGTGTTTGTTCATCGCCGGATTGATTGCCTCTCCGGTGCTCTGGTCAATGGCCTCTCACCTGCCTGTTGCCTCGTTTCAGGCGGGCGCTTTACCGCTGGCGGTCTCGGGGCTTCTGGTTGGGCTGGGCACCCGCTATGGTGCTGGGTGTACAAGCGGCCATGGCGTATGCGGACTTTCTCGCCTGTCGCCCCGATCCTTCGTCGCCGTTTGCTGCTTCATGGGCAGCGGTTTTGCGTGCGTTTACCTGATCCGTCATTTGATTGGATCATGACCGTGCGTAAATTGAGTGCGCTGATCGCCGGCTTGATATTCGGATTGGGGCTGTACCTGAGCGGCATGACCGATCCGGCCAAGGTCATTGCATTTCTCGACATCGCCGGCGACTGGGACCCTTCCCTCGCGCTTGTAATGGCAGGGGCCATCGCCACGGGTAGCGTGGCCTTCTATTTTGTCCGGCATCGTCAGACCTCGCTGCTGGACGAACCCGTCCAGTTGCCGACCAGCAGGAGCATTGACCGGGGTCTGGTTGTTGGAAGCGTCGTGTTCGGTATCGGTTGGGGGATTGCAGGCCTGTGCCCGGGGCCTGCAATGGCCCTGCTGCTGACAGGTCGATGGCAGGTTCTCTTATTCGTGGGGGCCATGATTGCAGGGATGCAGATTTTTCAGTGGCGTGAGTCACACCACGCTGCGCACTGACTTCAAGGCTGAATGACGTCATAGGGGGCAGGATCGAATCAATAGCCTTGCCTCGTGCTTCACTCCTGACCCGCCGGCGCCTTGTTCGCCGGCCGCACCTGAGTCCCTGCGCTGCCCGCGAGCATCGCCTCAATCTGATCAAGCGAACCAATGACGGCACGGTTGCCGGTGGCCACGACAAAGGCGCGTGCTGCTTCGACCTTGGGCCCCATGGAACCTTCGGGAAAGTCGTAACCGGCCAGTTCCTGTGGCGTTACATCGCCGATCGCCCGTTGCGTGGGCAAGCCCCAGTCCACGAAGACCGCCGGCACGTCGGTGGCGATGATAAGCACGTCGGCCTTGAGCTCACGCGCCAGCAGGCCGGAGCACAAGTCCTTGTCGATTACCGCCGATACGCCGTGCATGTTGGTGCCGTCGCCCCCTTGCGTACGTGCGACCGGAATACCCCCACCCCCCGCCGCAATGACCACCGTGTCATGTTCAAGTAGCCAGCGGATGGGCTTAAGCCCGAAGACACGTACCGGTAAGGGCGATGCGACTACTCGCCGAAACGATCCACCCGTCGCTGCCATGACCCACCCTTTCTCTGCGGCGATTCGCGCGGACTCAGCTTGTTTGTAGAACGGCCCGATCGGTTTGCCGGGGTGTTCAAACGCCGGGTCTTGCGGATCGACTTCAACCCGAGTGATGAGTGTCGCGACGGTACGATTGGCCGGAAGGACGTTCGCCAGCTCCTGCTCCAGTAAATAGCCGATCATGCCGTCAGTCTGGGCGCCAAGCACATCGAGCGGATAAGCATCCACTTTATCGTAAGCAGAGGCCTGCAGCGCCAGAAGGCCTACTTGCGGACCGTTGCCATGGGTCAGCACCAAATCATTGAGCGTCGCAACGTGTGCCAACTGGGCAGCAGCACGGCGGATATTCACCCGTTGATTTTCCGCAGTCGGTGGCTGGTCACGCTGCAGCAATGCATTGCCGCCCAGCGCGATCACGATCCTCATGGGCATGCTCCGAAAGTCATCATGCGAGGGTAGCCACCAAGACGGCTTTGATCGTGTGCAAGCGGTTTTCAGCCTGCGTAAAGACGACAGACGCGTCGGACTCAAACACCTCGTCAGTGACCTCGATCTCGCTCAGCCCATACTTTTCCTGCACTTGACGGCCTATTTCCGTATCCGCACTGTGCATGGCCGGCAAGCAGTGCATGAACCTGGTGCGAGGATTGCCGGTGGCCTGCATCAGCGCGGTGGTCACTTGGTAGGGCATCAGTTGGTCGATACGTTGTTGCCAAACGGAGTCGTCCTCGCCCATGGACACCCAGACGTCGGTGTACAGAAAGTCCGCGCCGACCACCGCTTTCAGCGGATCGCTTTCAAGCGTGATGCGCGCGCCAGTCTTGCGGGCCAGCGCGCGCATTTCCGTCACCAGCTCAGCCGGCGGCTGCAAGCTGGCGGGAGAGCATAGACGTACGTCCATTCCCATTTGTGTCCCGCCCACCAGCAGTGAACGGCCCATGTTGAAACTGGCATCGCCCAGATAACAGAAACTCAGTTGGTGCAGAGGCTTCTCGCCAAACTCCTGCATGGTCATCAGGTCCGCGAGAATCTGCGTCGGATGAGCTTCGTCAGTCAGGCCGTTCCAGATCGGCACGTTGGCGTAGCGTGCCAGTTCCTCGACGATAGTCTGATGGAAACCACGGTATTCGATACCGTCATAGAACCGGGCCAGCACGCGCGCAGTGTCCTTGAGCGACTCCTTGTGACCCAGCTGCGAGCTACCGGCATCCAAGCAGGTAACATGGCCGCCCTGATCGTGCATCGCCACCTCGAAGGCGCAACGGGTGCGCGTCGAGGGCTTCTCGAATATCAGCGCAATGTTTTTACCTTTGAGGCGGGGTATTTCATTGCCAACGGCCTTTGAGCGTTTAAGCTCGACGGCCAGGTCCAGCAAAAAGCGGATGGCGTCCGGCTCGTAGTCTTTGAGCGCCAGCAGGCTGCGATTGCGCAGGTTATAACTCATGAGAAGTACTCGTTCAGGTGAGTGGTTAAAGCGCGTCGCGTTGGATCGGGCAGGACATGCAATGGCTACCGCCTCGTCCCCGGCCCAGCTCGGAGCCGGAAATGGTGATCACCTCGACCCCCGCTTTGCGCAACAAAGTATTGGTGTGTGAGTTGCGGCTATAGCTCATCACCACGCCCGGCGACATCGCCAGCAGGTTGTTCCCGTCGTCCCACTGCTCGCGCTCGGCCTGCCAGGCATCGCCTGCGGTAGGGACCGCGCGTAATTTGGCCAGTCCCAGTGCATCCGCCACTACATCAAGAAAGGGCTTGGTTTCGGTGCGTACATCCAGGCTGCCCTCTTGCCGTCCAGGTCGCAGGCTGTGCACGCGGATCGCATCGACCGTTTCAGGGAAACAGGTCACCAGATCCACGTCGCAAAAGGTGAACACTGTGTCCAGATGCATCGCGCCGCGGGATTTGGGAATCTGTGCAGCCAACACCAGAGTGGCCGCCCCCTGGGCAAACAAGGCGCGGGAAAGTTGGCTCACAGCCTGAGGTGAAGTGCGCTCGCCCATTCCTATCAACACGACCCCCTGGCCCAGCGGCATGACATCTCCACCCTCCATTGTGGCGCCGCCGTGATCCTTGTCCGGGTCTCCCCACCATGTGGTAACAAGCCCCGCGAACTGGGGATGGAAGCGATAGACTGCCGCCGTCAACAGCGTCTCCTGCCGACGTGCGGGCCAGTACATCGGGCACAACACCACGCCATTACCTATCCAGCAGCTGCTGTCGCGGCTGAATAACGTGTTAGGCAGTGGCGGGAGCAGAAAATCCGTCGCAGCGGCAAACCGCGCTACAAGTCCCGCCGGCTCGAATGGCAATTCAACGCGGGCCACACCACCAATCAAATGCTCGACCAGGCGCTGTTCGGGTAACGCTTCAAGCCAGGGGCGCAGCTGGCCGGCCAGTTCAACGTCGACCGTGTCCGGCCCCAGCTTGCGATCAAGCAACCAGGCACGCGCAACAGGATCGGCGACCGTGTCGGCAAGCAAATCGTGCAGTTCCAGCACCTCCACATCCAGGCTGAGCATCGCGTTGGTAAACGCATCGTGGTCATTGCGTGCCTGCTCAACCCACAGCACATCATCAAACAGCAACTCCCGGCAGTTGCCGGGCGTCAGCCTTCGCTGCGCCAACCCCGGGCGGCATACCAGCACGCGGCGCAGTCGGCCCACTTCGGAATTTAAACCGTGTGTCATGAGGTCGATTTCCTATCGGTATAGAGGCGTGAGCAGCCTCGTGTCACTGAGCGCAGCCCTCTCACTGTGAAGGGGTAGATCGAGCTGGATGGCTGCGGCATGAAACTAGCCTGTGGAAGTGTCTCTGCGGTCGCTCGAACTGACCGGCGAACGAAAGGAGTGTGGGCGCGGTGCCGGGCGCTGTCTGTTCGAAAGCGCACACCATTCATTAAGGATCATGGACTCGCATCGGAGTCGGGTATCAACGCATCGAAACCGGCGATGACATCAAACAGCTCCTCATCGATCCCGGCCTGGCGCAGTCGGTGGAATCGTGCATTGAGCGCTTGCTGGAGTGCTCCGATGTTGCGATCTGCACGCTGCATCGCAGCGAGCCGGCTGGCATTTTCACTGGCCGAGGACTCGGCGCTGGCACGAAACAGCGACACAAACAGATGCTCGCGAATAAAAGCGCCCAACACATCCGCGCCTGTGCCCAGCATTTCCGGCCCCTGGGGCGTAGGCCAGGCTTCACGTGCCAGACGCCGTTGCCAGCGCTGATCCAGAGGCAACAACTGTTGTCGGACAGGGTCATAGTCCGCGACCGTCGGACGGTTATAGAACAGGATCAGCGTTTCACGCTGCGGCTCACCCTGAACGCCGCCGTTCGAACGGTAGAGATCCTGAAGAATCTGCCCGACGAGTTGCGTGATTTGCGCAACCGACCCGGGAACGGCGAACAACCCCTGGGTTTGGATGCCGGCGTCGAGGAGTCGCTCATGCATGCGCTCACCTACCGCCCAGACCTTCACCGTGGAGGACGTCAGCTCCGACAGGGCAAATTCGATCAACACCTCGTTGAACCGACCCACCAGGCCCTGATCGGAACCGAACACGACGACATTCACCACACCAGGGGTGCCACTGTTGACGGTGCTCTCGGTGGAGTGGCTGTTTACCGCCACCGCACGCAGACAGACGCTCAGTCCCAGTTCCACGGTGCACGCGTAATCGGCCAACGCGGCTACCGACTTTTCGTACTGACCGATAGCGGCGGCAGCTGAGGCTTTCATGGTCCGGACGACGGACCTCAAGTCACCTGCGCTGGCGATCTGACGTCTCAGGCCGCTCATGGTATTGGCCATTACCGATTCACCCGTGCGAATGCGGTCACTGGTGTTCGGGACGTCACGCGGTGGCCGGCGAACGCGTCATCGGATCGGACCACACTATCCATGGTGATCCCCGACGGCCGGCTCGGCCGCTGCAACAACAGGAGGCTGCCCCCCTGCGCGCTGAAAAGCCGTCAGGGCCTGGCGTGCTGCATCGGTGAGCTGTTGGCGATCGGCGTCGAGCAATTGGCCCGTCCCCGCCAGCCGCGCTTTCACATCATCCGGTAACCCACCCGCTACCTCCCGCACGGCTTTCTGCGCATCGCTCATGTTTTCGAGCGCAATCGTGTCGAACAATGCAGCGTTCAACGCCAGCAATATCGCGATCTGAGCCGGCACCGACACCGGCGAAAACTCTGCTTGCGCCAGACAGGCACGGATGCGTTTGCCGTGATCGATTGCCTGATGAGTGCCTTTATCGAGCCGGGCGCCGAACCGCGCAAACGTCTCCAGCTCCTCAAATTGCGCGTAGGCCAGCTTGAGGTCGCCTGCCACTGCGCGATAGGCTGCGCGCTGGGCCTTCCCGCCGACCCGCGAGACAGACTGACCCACATCGACAGCCGGCAAGACGCCCAGTTCGAACAGCGAGGGCGACAAGACAATCTGCCCGTCGGTGATGGAAATGAGATTGGTCGGAATGTAAGCGGAAATATCCTGAGCTTCAGTCTCGATGATGGGCAATGCCGTCATCGAACCGCCGCCGCGCTCCTCATTCAAATGCGTCGCGCGTTCAAGCATGCGCGAATGAATGTAGAAGATATCCCCTGGAAAGGCCTCTCGCCCAGGCGGGCGACGCAGCAGCAGTGACAGTTCGCGGTAGGCCCGTGCATGGTGGGTCAGGTCGTCATAAACAATCAGTACGTCACGGCCTTGCTCCATGAAATGCTCGGCGATGCTGGTGGCCGCATAAGGCGCGACGTAGGACAACCCGGGCGCTTCGTTGCCTTCTGCGACCACCACCACGGTGTACGCCAGCGCTTCCCTCTCACGCAGATTGGCTACCGCCTTGGCAACGGCCGATGCTCGCTGGCCGATCGCGCAGTAGACGCATAGCACGTCCTTGCCGCGCTGATTAAAGATCGTGTCCAGTGCGATGGCCGTTTTTCCGGTCTGACGGTCGCCCAGAATCAGCTCTCGCTGACCGCGACCAATGGGGATCATGGCGTCGATGACCTTCAGGCCGCTCTGCAGCGGTTCGGTGACCGGGGCGCGGTCCATAATCGCCGCCGCAGGCCGCTCGATCGGCAATCTCTGCAGGGTGGTGACAGGCTCCCCACCATCAAGCGGGCGCCCCAATGGGTCAATCACCCGACCCAGTAATTCGTCGCCTACGGCCACGTCCATCACGCGACCGGTGCGCAGGACCTCCTGCCCCGCGTGCAAGTGGGCGCTATCGCCCAGCAGCACCACGTCGACGCCCTCCTCGTCCAGGTTGAATGCAATCCCGGATAAACCACCGGGAAACACCAGCAGCTCCTCAAAGCCAAGGCCCGACAGGCCACTGACGCGTGCGATGCCGGTGGAGACGCTGACGATCGTACCCACCTCCCGCACTGCCATCTGGGGTATGAAGGCTGTCAGGCACGCACCCAGGCCGGCGAACGCATCATGCAAGACATTTCTCAGTGTTGCCTGAGCCGACGATGGCAGGCGCAAAGGGGCAGTCAAGGGAGCGGTCATACAGGCTCCGTTGTGCCCAGACGTGCTTGCAGAGTGGTTGAGATCGCCTCGAGATAGTCAGCGATGCTCCACGCCACCTTCAATCCCTTCACGCTGAGCTCCACACCGCTGACCAGTTCAGGGAGGATCTGGAACTCAAGTGCGATCGTCTGACCGAAGGATTCGTCGATGGCAGCCTGAATGGCGCTCTGTTGAGCGACCGGCAACTCGAATGCGCTGCGCAACAGAGCCGGTGAGTGCGGCGATGCGGCCTTGAGCGCCGCACTTAGCGCCTCACGCGCCGTGTCATCAAGCCCTTGAAGACGCTGAATGAACACCTCGCACGCGCGCTGTTCCAGGCTTACCGAAGCGAGGTCGCCAAGCACCCTGCGCGAGATGTCGTACACCTGCTCCTGCGTCAGCCGCACGAGGTCATCGTGCAAGCGCTGCGTCTCCTTGATCAACGCTTTCGCTTGCTCGGAACTCGCCTGCGCAGCGGTTTTTCGAGCGTCGGCCAACAACCGTGAACGTTCGGCATTGGCCTCATCCGTCGCTTTGCGCAATAGCGCGGCACGCTGCTCGTCGAAGGCCTGGTTCTTCTTCTCGAACTCGTCTTGCTGCTGGTGTGCTTTGGCCTTGGTCTGGGCGGCATCGTTGAGTTCGTCAGCGATCTTCTGCTCGCGCGCAGCGATAGCGTTCAGCACCGGTTGGTAAAGAAAGCGTTTCATCAACCATACCAGGATGAGGAAGTTAACCACCTGAGCGCCGACGGTGAACCAGTCAATGAGCACGGTCTAATGGCCCGCAGCTTGGGTCGCTGCCGAAACGGCGGCGTTCCAGAACGGGTTCGCGAAGATCAGAATCATCGACACCACGAAGCAGTAAATAGCCGTCGACTCGATCATCGCCAGCCCGACGAACAATGTGCGGGTGATGGTGGCCGACGCGTCCGGCTGCTGAGCCAGCGAACTGAGGGCCACGGACACTGCCTTGCCCTCGGACAGGGCGGGCCCCATCGTGCCGAAGCCAGTGGTCAGGCCGGCCATGACGATGGAGGCAACCGCAATCCAGGTGAGAGAGTCCATAAAGCGCCTTTTCAGAGGTGACAGCAATTGAGCAACGGTTCAGGTGGCTGAGACCTTGGCAGGCGTTGTCGCCGCTTTGCCGCTACCTGTGGTCGCCGCGATGTAAACAGCGGCAAGAATGGTAAAGATGTAGGCCTGCACCATGCCCGTGAGCAAACCCAGCACCGTCATGACGATGGGGAACACCAGGGGGGTGATCGATAACAAGATGGCGATGATCATTGCGCCACTCATCATGTTGCCAAACAAGCGAACGGCCAGCGCCAGCGTTCGGGACATTTCACTGATGAGATTGAAGGGCAGCATGATGGGCGTCGGGCGCATGTACGACGCCAAGTACCCCGCCAGCCCCTGACCCGATATGCCAAACAGCGGCACAGCCACCAGCACACACAGCGCCAGGGCTACGGTGGTCGACAACGAGGCGGTGGGCGGCTCGTACCCGGGAATTACCGTCGCCAGTGTCGCGGCGGCAATGAACAGGAACAGCGTGCCCAGAAATCCGAGATAGCGGCGCGGCGCTTTCAGGCCTACGTCTTTGATCTGGCCCACGATGGCCGTGACCACGATTTCCAGCAAATTCTGCCAGCCTGAGCGTTGATGCCCCGTGACCAGACGCCGCGTGATGAATCCGGCGCCCAGAACCAGCACCACCATCAGCGCCCACGTGAACACAATGGTGGCATTGAGTTTGAAGAAACCATGCTCCCAGAAAATCCAGGCGTCAGGTGTCAGGCGCATGGTGGTGGTCCGGACGCCGCCGCCACCTGCTCGCAGCCCTTCAAGCGGGTGACGCGAAGGACGACGACCCGGGCCAGCAGGAAGCCCAGTAGGCAAGCACCCAGCCGTAATGGCTGTTCCGCGCCCACCAGGTAGAAACCGGTCAGCACGAGGGTGGTCCGTAAGATGAGGCTGCTCACAAACCAGCGCGCGGGCCTGACGGAAACGGCGCCTCTGCGTACCGTCCACCACAGACCGCCAAAGAAGCCGAGGCCCAGTGCCGCCCCTACCAGCAATGCCGTGGTTATCAGGAGTAACCCCTGGTCGTCATTCATGATCGTCCTCCTCTTTTGCATCGGGTGTGTCGTGCATGATCTGATCTTCCCTGCTGACCCAGTGCCAGGCATTCAGGCAGCCTATCGTTAACCCCGCTACCAGCAGCGCCAGTGTCCAGGAGCGCCCGCCGGTAAAGCGCTGATCAAGCCAAAGGCCCAGGGCCGCACCCAGCAGGGTGGGCACCACCACGGACCAACCGATCAGCCCCATCATGCCCAGACCAGACCACACTGACGTATCGTTACGGCGCGCCCTGAGTTTGCGTGCAGCCTTGTTGCCCACCTGTTCAGCCAGCGTCGGTTTGGCAGCGCCGTCCCCGGGTGGCTTTCGCACGGGAGGCTGACTCACACCGCTTGCTCATGCAGCGACACGAGCCGGCGCATAAAGCCTGCCTCCAGAAGGTTCATCGCCGCACGCATCGCTTCTTCTTGTGCATCGCGCGTCATGAACTGCGCTTCAATCAAACCGCGTAGACGGGACAAGTCGTTGCCACGCAGTGCCCGCCGCGCCGAGATCACGACAGTCTGTCCGGTCTTGACGAGCACACCTTCATCCAGCGCTACGAACACTTCGCCCTGGGATTGGCTCTCGTAAATGAGGATGCCGGGCACCAGCGCTGCGATACAGTCCAGCCGTCTGGGGAGCAACCCAAAGGAGCCTTGTGTGGTTTCGACGACGATGTGAGACACATCCAGCTCGTCCGTGAAGACCTCGAAGGGCAACAGCACCTTAAGTCTCATCGACAGCATGGGTATCCTCCCTGCCCGGTTGCGTAGCGTGGGTATCCCGCCTGGCCTTGGCGCTGGCTTCGTCGACGGCGCCGATCATGTACAACGCGCTCTCGGGCAGGTCCTTGAATTCGTCCGCCAATATGCGTTCGCAACCGTCCAGCGCGTCGTGCAGGCTGACAAGTTTGCCGCTCAGGCTGGTGAACTGTTCAGTGGTGAAAAACGGCTGGGTCAGAAAGCGCTCAAGCCGACGGGCACGCGCCACTAATTTGCGGTCGTCGGGTGACAACTGATCCAGGCCGAGCATGGCAATGATGTCCTTAAGTGCTTCGTACTGGGCAAGCGTTCGGCGAATGTCTTGCGCCAGCCTGTAGTGCCGTTCGCCGACGATGCCCGGGGTGATCATCTTTGAGCTGGACTGCAAGGCGTCGATGGCCGGAAAAAGCCCCTCACTCGCACGTTTTCGAGAGAGCACGATGGACGCCGACAGGTGAGAGAACGTGTGCACGGCGGCGGGGTCGGTGAAGTCATCAGCAGGCACGTACACCGCCTGGATCGAGGTGATCGCACCGCTGTCGGTGTTGGCGATGCGCTCTTCCAATGCCGCGAGCTCGGTACCCATTGTCGGCTGATAACCCAAACGGGACGGCATCTGCCCCATGAGCCCGGACACCTCGGAGCCGGCCTGAATGAAACGGAAAATGTTGTCGATCAGCAGGAGCACGTCGCGGTGCTCGGCGTCGCGAAAATACTCCGCCATTGTCAACGCAGCATGGCCTACCCGAAAGCGTGCACCGGGAGGCTCATTCATCTGCGCAAAAATCATCACCATGTTCGGCAGCACGCCAGCTGCCTTCATCTCGCGGTACAGCTCCTCGCCCTCACGCGAGCGCTCGCCAATTCCGCAAAAAATGCTTACACCCGACTGGTGGCCGATCATGTTATGGATCATTTCGGTCAGCAATACCGTCTTGCCAACCCCGGCACCGCCGAAGAGTCCTGCCTTGCCTCCGCGCTCCAGCGGCGTGAGTACATCAATGACTTTGATCCCGGTCTCGAACACCTCAGACTTCGTTGACCTGCGGACCAAGGGGGGTGGCGGCTGATGCACAGAGCGCCATATCACACCTTCCAAGGCGGGTTGCCGGTCGATGGTATTACCAAAGACGTCGAACATCCGCGACAGAATCCCGGTACCTACGGGGGCCTGCAGGGGACCACCGGTGTCATGGATGGGCATTCCTCGGGCCAGGCCTTGGGTCGGTGTGAGGGCGATGCCGCGCACATGCCACTCATCACGTTGGGCCAGTACCTCGATCGCCACCGCGCCACCCGGACCGGCGCGCAGGAGGGTGTTGATCGGCGGCAGCAGAGACTCGAACCGGGCATCGACAACGCTGCCACGCACCGCCGTAACAACCCCTGCGCTCACGTCTCCACTCGCTCGATGAAAGCTTCATTGACCCAGTAACCGCTACGCCCATGGTGATCGTAGAGATGCTGTTCTCGTTCCCGGTTCAACTGCGCCGTCGACTCGTAAGCGGGGGAGGATTTGATGGAGGCGCAATCCAGGTCCACTGAAAGCGTCTTATCGAACCAGCGGACATCGTCCACCCACTCTGGTGCGATGAGCACGTGGTGCCCCACCCACCAGTTACTGGTGTTGATCACAAGGTATTGAATCGCCCAGGTGTCCTGATTGATCAAGAAGCTTTCGACGTGTCCGACATCACCATCAGTGGCCTTGATGTGATAGCCCACAACGGCCTCGCAACTGCGTAAATGAGGATCGTCGTCCTCATGCAGGGCGCGCTCAGCCCTCGCACTTTCCTCTTCAACCTGGCGACTGCCTGACTCCCCTCCGGGCAATCCGAACCCGCCAGCCCCTGCATATGCGCCGGTGGGCCACAGGCCTGCACCGCCCCAATAATACGGATAGCCGTAATAGCCCAAATGCTGCATCTCATGCTGGCGAGAGACCGGCTGGTCTGTGTCAATCTCGGGACTGTTCTTGACTTGGTCCTGAGTGATCGCAAGGGACAGGCGGCGCGCGCGCCAATCGAGACTGGCGATGGCCTGGGGTGAGATCAACACCCGGCGCCGGGAAAGCCAGGTGCCGGTGTCGACGATGAAGTAGCGGATCACCCAGGCCTCGTCATCAAAATAGAAGTCTATGACTTCACCGATATCACCGTCGGTGGCACCGAGGGTGAAACCCTTCAGATCTTTCAGGCTTAACAGCATGGGAATGTCCTCTTCAGAGCGCCTACGGATTGGCCCGGCACCGACAAAGGTTCTGTCGGCATGCACCGGCGCTGTTCGAGCACTCTGCGCGCACCACCTGGCCGCGTCTGTTCGCTGCCGCACCCTTCACCAGACTGCAAGTCGGTTGTCCCGCAAAGCACGCGGCGCAGTGCTGTAACATCCTGTAGGGCCCATGGGTTCAATCAACAGCGGCTACCGTTGAACTGACGGCATGAACCGCCCCCTCACCCGCCGTTTCATAAGGAGCCCTCAGGCCGATGCTGGACATTATTGCGGTATTTCTCTGCATCACAGCGGTGCTCGCTTTCTTAAACCGGCGGTTCGTCGGCTTGCCATCCGCGATTGGCGTCATGGGCATTGCCCTGGGCCTGTCGCTGCTGAATATGGCCTCCGATGCGTTGGGGTTTCATGCGTTGCACACCCTTGAGCAATCACTGGTGGAGTCGATCGACTTCTCCGAATTGCTGATGCAGGGCATGTTGTCGTTGCTGTTGTTTGCCGGCGCGCTGCACGTGAACCTGTCGAAGCTGCGCAGTTATCGGTGGCAGGTCGCATCCCTGGCACTGGTGGGAACAACCGTATCGACGCTAATCATTGGCTTTGGTCTGTGGTGGCTGTTATCGCTGACCAGCCTTGTGCTGCCGCTGTCCTATTGCCTGGTTTTCGGTGCGCTTATCTCGCCCACCGACCCGATCGCCGTGATGGGCATTCTCAAGTCTGCTGGCGCTCCGGACAGCGTCGAAGTGGTGATTTCAGGCGAGTCCCTGTTCAACGATGGCGTGAGCGTTGTGCTGTTCTCGCTGATAGTGGCGATGATCGCCAGCGGTGAAGCGCCATCGGTGATCGGTGCCTCGACGCTGCTGCTGAAGGAAGCCGGTGGTGGCGCGCTGCTGGGCGCCGTTGTCGGATACGTCACCTACCGAATGCTCAAAAGCATCGACAGCTATCAGGAAGAAGTGCTGATCACCCTGGCCGCTGTGCTGGGTGGCTACGCCCTCGCGACTCACCTGCATGTCTCAGGCCCGTTGGCGATGGTGGTCATGGGGTTGATTGTTGGTAATCAGGGCCGCTCCTATGCCATGTCCGAGGAGACAGAGCGAAACGTCGACATGTTCTGGGAGCTGATAGATGAAATCCTCAACGCCGTGCTGTTTGTGCTGATTGGCCTTGAAGTGGTGCTGATCCCTTTCTCCCATCCGCTGATCACCACGGGGATGATGGTCATCGTGCTGACGTTGTTGTCGCGGCTGCTGACGGTCGGGCTGCCCATTGCGCTGCTTGGCCAGCGATTCCGGCTACCTGAGGGGTCGTGGAGCGTTCTGACCTGGGGTGGCTTGCGCGGCGGTATATCGGTGGCGCTCGCCTTATCACTGCCCCCGGGGGAAGCGCGCGATGTCGTCGTGTCACTGACCTACCTGGTGGTTGTGTTTTCGATCCTGATTCAGGGAATGTCCATCGGAAAACTGGTCAAGCGCGTCATCCCCTGCTCGGGCCCCTAGCCGCCGGCCCGCCAGTCGAATGGGGGCTCTTGGCAATGTGCTATAAATGCATGGATTGTCAGGAATGTTGTCATGTCGATCAGATTGATCACTGGTTGATCGGTGTTGAAACTCATCATCATCCTGTTTTTGAATTCTCGGCCTGAGCGTTTGCGGGTGTCTACCTGAGCGCCAAGGCGGATGGAGGGCTGATATACATCGAAAGGCCGGTCTCTCACCGTAAGAACCTTACGGTTCATTTCGACCGGGTAGCTATTCATGTCCTTAACGCCTTTCCCTCAACAGAACCACCTCCTTGGCGCTTTGCCGAAAGAGATTCAGGCACGCATCACCCCTCACCTTGAGTGGGTGGCCCTGCCCTTGGGCATGGTCATCTATGAGTCGGGCGACTCGATGCGTCATGTGTACTTTCCAACCGACTCTATTGTCTCGCTGCTGTATGTGATGCAGAACGGCGCCTCGGCGGAAATATCGGTCGTCGGTAACGAAGGGCTGGTGGGCGTGGCCCTTTTCATGGGGGGTGAAAGCACGCCGAGCAGAGCCATTGTGCAGAGTGCCGGACATGCTTATCGACTTCAGGGCCAGCTGTTCAAAGACGAGTTCAACCGACACGGAGACATGCTGCATTTGATGCTGCGCTATACCCAGGCGCTCATCACTCAGATGGCGCAGACGGCGGTCTGCAATCGTCATCATTCCATTGATCAGCAGCTGTGTCGCTGGCTGCTGCTTTCCCTGGATCGGCTGCCCAGTAATCAACTGACCATGACCCAGGAGCTGATCGCCAACATGCTGGGGGTGCGTCGCGAGGGGGTCACCGAAGCCGCAGGCAAACTGCAGCGCATGGGTGTGATCGAGTACTGCCGAGGGCATATCAAGGTGCTTGATCGACCGCGCCTGGAACAACTCAGCTGCGAGTGCTATGCCGTCGTAAAAACCGAAACCGACCGATTGCTTCCCTATCTTCCTTCCAAGGCCTGAGCGATGACGGCCCGTGGCGCCACTCTGGCATCCGCGGCCGTCGCAACGTGAATTGAGCCATCACAATGTGTGCGGCAACGAACAGACATCGCGGGATTCTTTCCATACCGTCGTCGCTGTAGTCCACTCATTGCGTCAATCAATGTCGGCGGATGTCATAACGCCCTTCTCCCCGCTGACGCCCTTCCAGACTTGACCACAAATGCATCATCGCGATGCCGGGTGGTCGACAATTCTTAAGGAAGACAGACCATGCTGCGTAGTCAGAAAGACATCGAGAAGTGCGTTATCGGTGCAACCGACGGGGACGTTGGTCACGTCAGGGACCTTTACTACGACGATCACGCCTGGACGATTCGCTATCTCATTGTGGACACCGGATCATGGATGGCGGGTCGCAACGTATTGATCTCTCCCATCTCCCTGCACACACCGGACTGGCCCGCCCACAGACTGACAGCGGCGCTTACCAAGGATCAGGTCGAGCACAGCCCGGACATAGACACCGACAAGCCGGTCTCCCGCCAACATGAGGTGGAATACTTCGGCTATTACGGCTACGCCGATTATTGGGGTGGTGCGGGGATCTGGGGAGGCGGCATGGTGCCTATGGGCCTTTACCCTGGCTACGTCGCGGTGCCCGGGGGTAATGCCGCGCGTGAACAGGCCATTGAAGACAGCCAGAGAGCCCAGCGCGCACTGCATCGTGACGACGACGTGCATCTGCGCAGTTGCAAGGCGGTCATCGGCTACCACATCAGTGCCACCGATGGCGAAGTGGGCCATGTCGAAGGGTTTCTGATCGACGATGACAGCTGGGTCATCCGTTACCTGGTCATCAACACCAGCAACTGGTGGATGGGGCATAAGGTGCTGCTTGCGGCTCACTGGATCGGTGCCGTCGATTGGTCAGAGGAGACGGTGGCCGTTGAAATGAACCGTGAGGCGATAAAGACAGCGCCGGTATACGACCCTTCGAAGTACCTGAACCGTCAGGACGAGGTGCAGCTGTACGCTCACCATGGTCGCCGGCCGTATTGGCAGGACGACACGGCATTCGTATGAGCACCCCAACTCTAGGCCGCCCCCACAACCTCGCGACCAAAAGCATCGAAGCGACGTCCCTCAGCGCTTCCTGGCAAGCGCTTTTGGATCACCATGCACGGATTGGTGACACGCACCTGCGCGATTTTTTTTCCGCGGACCCTGGTCGAGGTACACGCTACACAGTCGAGGCTGCGGGGTTCACCCTGAACTACGCCAAGAACCGCATTGACAAGGAAACACTGGACGGGCTGATAGCGCTGGCCCATGAATGCGAGTTGCCAGCGCGTATCGCCGCGATGTTCGCCGGTGAGGTCATCAACACCACCGAGCAGCGCGCGGTGTTACATACGGCCTTGCGCGCGCCCGTGACCGAGCGGCTATGGGTCGGCGACGTCGATGTCATCGCTCAGGTGCATGCCGTCTTGAGCCAGATGTCCAGCTTCAGTGAGCAGGTCCGCAACGGCGTCTGGCGTGGACATACCGGCCAACCGATTCGCAACGTCATCAATATCGGCATCGGCGGCTCCAGTCTCGGCCCGAAGATGGCCTGCGAGGCGCTGAAGCACTACAGCCAGCGCGGGCTGAACATGCAGTTCGTTTCCAATGTTGACGGCACGGCATTGGCAGAAGCCGTCCATGAGCTGGATGCCACCGAAACGCTCTTTATCGTCTGTTCGAAAAGCTTTGGTACACAGGAGACACTGACCAACGCCAAGGCTGCGCGCGCCTGGAGCCTGGGTCAGTTGCAGGACGAGTCGGCCGTGGCCCATCACTTCGTCGCGGTTTCCAGCAACGTGCAGGCGGCCAAGGCGTTTGGCATCGCACCGCAGCACGTGTTTGCGCTCTGGAATTGGGTTGGCGGCCGGTACTCGATGGCATCCGCAATCGGCCTGTCGATCATGATCGCCATAGGTCCGTCACACTTCAGTGAACTGCTCGCGGGCATGCGGGCCATGGACGAACACTTTCGCGATACGCCGATCAAAGACAACATGCCCGCGTTGATGGGGCTCTTGGCCGTCTGGAACAATGACTTCCTCGGCGCCCAGACGCAGGCGGTTCTGCCCTACGAGCAATACCTGGCCTACTTGCCTGCTTACCTGCAGCAACTGACCATGGAAAGCAACGGCAAGCAGGTCAGGCGCGACGGACAGCCTGTCGGATGTCAGACGTCGCCGATCATATGGGGTGCGCCGGGAACCAACGGTCAGCATTCGTTCTACCAGCTGCTGCATCAGGGCACACGGTGGGTGCCCTGTGACTTCATTGGTTTTGGGCAGAGCCTTAACCCTATGGGGCCAGCGGATGAACCGTTCGACACCCAGCATGACCTGTTGATGGCGAACCTGTTTGCACAAGCGCAGGCGTTGGCCTTCGGCAAGACAGCACAAGCATGTCGCGACGAGGGCGTGCCTGAAAGGCTGGTTGCTCATCGTGTTTTCGAAGGCAACCGCCCCAGCAATACGCTTTTGGCGCGCAAGCTGACACCCCATTCATTGGGCGCGCTGGTGGCGTTGTACGAGCACAGCGTGTTCACCCAAGGCGCGATATGGGGCATTGACTCCTTCGATCAGTTGGGCGTTGAGCTGGGCAAGGTTCTGGCTGAGCGAACCGCCGCCGAGCTCGCCGCGTCCGCACAGCCCTCCCCCAGCCACGACAGTTCCACCCAGGCACTCATCCAGCGCTATCGTCAATTACGCGAGACATCCAGATGACTGACCGTGCGGATCAAGCACTCGACCTCTTGTGCATCAACACGCTGCGCACCCTGGCCATCGACCAGGTGCAAAAGGCCGATTCCGGCCATCCTGGCACCCCAATGGGCGCAGCGCCTACGGCTTACTGCCTGTGGCAGCATTTTTTGCGCTTTGACCCCGAAGATGCCGCGTGGCCTGATCGCGACCGTTTCGTGCTGTCGGTCGGTCACGCGTCCGCCCTGTTGTACGGGCTCATACACCTGTGCGGCATCAAGTCCGCGACGCAGCGGGACCCAAAGCGAGAGGGCCTGGCGGTCACCATGGCCGATCTGCAAAGCTTTCGTCAGGCAGGCAGCCGTTGTACCGGGCATCCAGAACAGGGATGGACCACCGGCGTAGAGACCACCACCGGCCCGCTGGGCCAAGGGGTGGCGACCAGTGTTGGCATGGCCATCGCGCAAGCCTGGCTGGCAGCCACCTACAACCGCCCTGGCTTTACACTGTTTGATCATCGCGTGGTCGCATTGGCCGGTGACGGCGACATGATGGAAGGCCTGAGCGCTGAAGCGGCCTCGCTGGCAGGCCATTTGAAGCTGAGCAGACTGTGCTGGATCTATGACTGCAACGGCATAAGCATCGAAGGATCGACCGCCATCACCTTTACCGAAAACGTCGGTGAGCGTTTTAGCGCCTGCGGCTGGCAGGTGCTCCATGTGGCTGACGCCAACGACATCGAAGCCACGGCGCTGGCACTGGAAACCTTCAGGTGCACAGCCCAGCGTCCAACCCTGATCATCGTCGATAGTCATATCGGATACGGCGCGCCTCACAAGCAGGACAGCGCCAAGGCTCACGGCGAGCCGCTCGGCGTGGACGAGTCACGTGACGCAAAAGAATTCTATGACGTTGATCCGGACGAGAATTTCGCGGTGCCTGCCGGCGTGCGCGAGCATTTCAGAGCTCACTTCGGGCAGCGCGGTTCGAGTGAGCACTCGGCATGGCGTGTGCGCTTTGAAAACTACCGTGAGCAATACCCCGATCTTGCACTGCAAATCGACCAGATGCAGCTTCGCCACTTGCCTGATGGCTGGGACGCCCATATGCCGGACTTCGCGCCCGACGCCCAAGGTGTGGCAACGCGAGACGCTTCAGGCCGTGTGCTCAACAGTATCGCTCGGCAGGTTCCCTGGCTGCTGGGCGGTTCAGCAGACTTGGCCCCTTCCACCAAGACGACACTGAGATTTGATTTCGCGGGCGCCTTTGAACCCTCCTCACCCTCGGGCCGAAACTTTCACTTCGGCATCCGCGAACACGCGATGTGCGCCATCGCCAGCGGCATGGCGCTGTCTGGTCTGCGTCCCTTCGCCGCCAGTTTCCTTGTGTTTTCGGACTATGCACGCGGCGCGATTCGGCTTGCCGCCATGATGGGCCTGCCCGTGATCTACGTGTGGACCCATGACTCCATAGCCATGGGGGAAGATGGCCCTACCCATCAACCTGTTGAGCATTTGGCTGCATTTCGCGCCTTGCCCGGCATGGTGACGATCCGGCCAGCCGACGCCAATGAGGTCGTCCAGGCGTGGCGCGTGGTCATGACCCTCAACGACCGGCCGGCCAGCCTGGTGCTCTCGCGACAGGCTCTGCCTACACTGGACCGCACGCGCTATGCCAGTGCTCAAGGCCTGGCACGTGGCGCCTATGTGCTGGCCGACCCAGAAGACGGCCGTGCGCAGGTGCTGCTGTTGGCGAGCGGCAGTGAGGTCGCCCTGTGTATTGCAGCCTACGAGCAACTGAAAGTGGAAGGGATCAAGGCGCGCGTTGTCAGCATGCCGTCATGGGACCTGTTCGAGTCCCAGGACGAAGCCTATCGCGACCACGTACTGCCCGAGGCCATCCTGGCGCGGGTTTCGGTGGAAGCCGCTTCGGCGCTGGGCTGGGACCGTTATGTGGGCCGCCACGGCACGATCATCGCGATGCACAGCTTCGGGCTCTCGGCCCCGGGGATGGCTGTACAGACGCATTTCGGGTTTGAGCTGGACACTGTTTTGCGCGCCGCCCGCGAACAAATCGCGCGTGGTATTACGCCGTGATCAAGACACTCACGCAGACGCAGCTCAACTCACGTTGGTCGGCAGGGCCCGATGCGTTGGATGGGCGCATCCAGTTCACTACACAACGATAACCCGCTCGCCAAGCCTAGCGGGTTTAAGGCATGGATACCCGAATGGTCACAGACCACGACGCGCTGCATCAGGCAACTTCGACCGAGCGCTCCTCTCTCACAGACCCTGTCTGCGGCATGACGGTCTCCGAGCAGTCGCCGCACAAGGCTGAACATGAGGGTAAAGGTTTCTACTTTTGTAGCGCCCGCTGTTTGACCATGTTCAACGCCGAGCCTGGCCGATACATCGGGCTTAGCCGGCAAACAAAGGGTTCAGCCAAAGAGCCATCAGCACCCGCGGCGAAGGTGTACACCTGCCCCATGCACCCGCAAATCCGGCAGGAACATCCAGGCGACTGCCCGAAGTGCGGCATGGCGCTGGAGCCGGTAGTACCGGAACTTGATGATGACGAGAATCCGGAACTCGCCTCTTTTACCCGACGCTTTTGGTGGACGCTGCCGCTGACTGTGATCGTCGCAACGCTCTCCATGTTCGGTCATACGCTTGGCGGGTTCGACATGACCACGCAGAGTTGGGTCGAGTTGGTCCTGTCTTTACCCGTGGTGCTATGGGCGGGCTGGCCGTTCTTCGCACGCGGCGCGCAGTCCGTGGTGCAGCGCAGTCCCAACATGTGGACACTGATCAGCCTGGGTACCGGGGCAGCCTTTCTCTATAGCGTTGTGGCGACTTTGGCGCCCGGTGTTTTTCCGCCCTCCTTTATCTCGATGGGCCGCGTGGCGGTCTACTTTGAGGCCGCCGTGGTGATTATTTCGCTGACCTTGTTCGGCCAGTTGCTTGAACTCAAGGCCAGGTCCAAGACGTCGGCTGCGATCAAGTCGCTGCTTGGCCTGGCGCCCAAAACCGCCCGCCGGGTGAACGCTGACGGCGCCGAAGAAGACGTGCCGCTGACCGAGGTGAACGAAGGTGACCAACTGCGCGTGCGTCCGGGCGAGAAGGTGCCGGTCGATGGTGAGGTCATCGAAGGCAGCAGTTCGCTCGACGAGTCGATGTTGACCGGCGAACCCTTGCCCGTCAGCAAGGGCATTGGCGACAAGCTCATTGGCGCCACACTCAACACCAGCGGTGCTTTGCTGATGCGCTCCGAACACGTGGGCGCGACCACTGTGCTCTCGCAGATTGTCCAGATGGTGGCGCAGGCGCAGCGTTCCAAAGCGCCCATGCAACGCATGGCGGATACCGTGTCCAAATACTTCGTCTATGGCGTTGCAGGGATCGCGTTGCTGACGTTCTTCGCCTGGGGCATCTTCGGCCCGCAGCCCAGTTGGGTGTACGGTCTGATCAATGCGGTGACGGTGTTGATCATTGCCTGCCCCTGCGCGCTCGGGCTGGCCACCCCCATGTCCATCATGGTCGCGACCGGCCGTGGCGCCACTCAAGGTGTGCTGTTCCGCGATGCCGCAGCGATCGAAAACCTCTGCAAGGTCGATACGTTAATCGTTGACAAGACCGGTACGCTGACCGAAGGCAAGCCGACTTTCGAACGCGCCCTGGGTGCCAACGGCTTTGCCGACAACCAAGTGCTGCAACTTGCCGCCAGCCTTGATCAGGGCAGTGAACACCCCTTGGCAGCAGCCATCGTCAAGGCGGCGCTTGATCTCAAACTGGAGCTGAAAAAGGTCGAGCAATTCGACTCAGCGTCGGGCATCGGCGTGAAGGGTGTCGTGGACGGAAAGTCCCTCGCCATTGGCAACCCGACGCTGATGGAGCAGCTGGGTGTCGATGTGTCGGCTCTGGCAAGCCAGGCCCAGGCACTGCGCGCCGACGGAGCCAGCGTCATGCATCTGGCCGTGGACGGCAAACTGGCGGGGCTGCTCGCGGTCTCCGATCCGGTCAAAGCCACCACGGCAGACGCGCTGGATTCGCTGCGCCAATCGGGCTTGCGCATCATCATGGCCACCGGCGACGGCCTCACTACAGCGCAGGCCGTGGGCAAGCGCCTGGGTATCAAGGAAGTCCATGGCGAGGTCAAGCCGGCTGACAAACTGCAACTGGTGGAGCGTCTTCAGCGAGAGGGCCGGATCGTTGCGATGGCGGGCGATGGCATCAATGACGCGCCAGCGCTGGCCAGAGCCAATGTCGGCATTGCGATGGGCACGGGTACTGACGTGGCGATGAACAGCGCACAGCTCACGCTGGTAAAAGGCGATCTGCTGGGTATAGCGACGGCAAGGGCGCTGTCAGTGAGCACAGTCGCCAACATGAAGCAGAACCTCACGTTCGCACTCCTTTACAACATGCTGGGCATACCCCTGGCGGCCGGTGTGCTGTTCCCCTTCACCGGTTGGCTCTTGTCGCCCATGATCGGCGCATTGGCGATGAGCCTGAGCTCGGTCTGCGTAATGGGCAACGCTTTGCGACTTCGGTTCAGTGCGCTTAAATCCGGCTAACCCGGCGATCGCTGGGCTCCAACTGCCCAGTACCGGTCGCTGTGTCAGGAAGGCTCAGGCTTACTGGACAGCGGGCTCCCTCACGCCATTGGCTCAATAAAGTTCCACAGTGCGATGGTCGGCACATCGGGGTGGTGGCTGTCTTAGGAGAGAATGCTTAGTGCAGCCGTGCCCAAGGGAAAATGCTGCGCAGCAATGGGCGGCAAGCCAACCCAGTGCCTTCCGCCATCCACACCACCTCTGTATCGCAGCCGCCGGAAATGCACAGTCCACTGGCGAAATAGCTTTATCACGCAGGCGATCCGCTGCGATCGCTTTACGCGGTGCGCTATGGTTTTTTCAAGACGACGATTTCCTCCCAGGACGGGCGCGATCAACTGACCGGGTTTCAGATGTCGGGAGAGTTGCTCGGCTGCGACGCAATCAGCGACAGTCGTCACGTGTGCGATGCCATCGCGCTGGAAGACAGTGAGGTGTGCCCTATTCGCTTTACGCACCTGGAACGGTTATCACGTGAACTGCCTTCGTTGCAGCACAACCTCATGCGCATGACGCGGGAAGACATCGGTTCATACCTTGGACTTCGCCTGGAAACGATCTGTCGTGCCATCGCCTATCTGCGCGACCACAGCATGGTCAGAATTTCCGGCCGCGCTGTTGAGATCCTTGACCTCAAGCGCCTGGAGGCGTTGATACACGGCTGTGGCTGCGGACCAAAAACGCTCTGAATCAGCATGCCATGTTCAACAGGCCGGCCTTGACCACCCGTACGCTGCAAGGCGCGTGTACCAAGATCACTTCTGCCGTATCACCCATGACCCGTTCCAGACCATGGCGCGGCATCGTTCCCATCACCCGCAGATCGAAGTCGTTTAGTCGAGCGAACGCTTCAATCTTGGGCTGTGGGGTGCCGGTCATGAAATGGCGACGCCGTTCCAAGATTCCATGCTGGGCACATAACAATGAAAACGACTCTTCGTGTGCGTCACTGAGGGCTTCCTGGAACCCGGGCTCGACCGGTATGGCGCCCATGATGGTCATGCCCGATGCGTAAATCGCCGCCCAGTCGTACACATACAGCACGTGCAGCACGGCATGGCACTGGAGGGCCAACTGTGTCGCGACGTTGAGTATCTGGTGATTCAGGCGCAGGTCGGCGTCATCGATGCGATAGAGATTGACCGCAGCCAGCATCTCGACCGGCAAGGGATGCGTGGAACGGGTAACAAGCTGAACCGGGCACGCGCAGTGGCGCAACAGCTTCCAATCCAGGGGCGTGGAGAAGAGCCGTTGCAGTGAGGCTTCATGGTGAACGTCCTCGATCAACATAACGGGCCGGACACTTCTGACGCAGTGCTGTATGTCCTCGAACACATCCCCCGCCCCCAACCGTTGCAGATCGACATCCAGGCCCTTGCTGCGCTCTTCTTGCACTTGCGATTCGAGCCAGTGCTGATGAACCTGCAAGTCGGCATCACGCAGTTTCGCCAGTGCCTCAGGATTGAAAAGCCCCGAGCGGAGTGTGAGCGTGTAGCGCGCCGGGCATCTGATGTAGATCAGAGGTTGATTAAAATCCTGATCATTTCCCCAGCCGTCATTGTTCATCAGGAAAATCGCGTCGCCTGGCGGCTAAAGCGTCTTTCACTGACAAACCTCAATGTTTGATTTCCCGGCGAGTGTTCAATGACTACAGCGTGGCTTCGGGTGATTTGGCTGCGCGCCAGTGCCTGCAGCCAAGAGGATTGACCATGAGCGACTTGACGTTACGCCGAAGCATTCTGGACGAGCTTGAGTTTTTGCCCCACATCGATGCCGCCGCCATTGGCGTCGCCATCGAAAACGGCGTCGTCATCCTGACGGGTCATGTAGGGACCTACGCTGAAAAGATCGCCACAGAGCGGGCCGTCAAGCGCGTCAAGGGGGTGCGGGCTGTCGCCGAGGAACTGAAAGTGCGCGCGACAACGGCAGTGGGTTTCGGTGACGAAGTGACGGCCTCGCGGTGCCTGGACCTGCTGCGCTGGAATACCGTAGTCCCGGACGAACAAATACAGGTCAAGGTGCAGCAGGGTTGGGTGACGCTTGAGGGCAACGTGGAGTGGCAATATCAGAAGGAGGCTGCGCAAAAGGCGATACAGAAACTGGACGGCGTCGTGGGGCTTAACAACCTTCTGGTCATAAGGCCCAAAGCTGATGCTCAAGACATCAAGCGGATGATCGAGGAGGCGCTGGCGAGAAGCTCGGACCTGAACGCCAGCAAGATCCACGTACGTGTGGAGGGCAATGAGGTCAAACTGGAAGGCACCGTTGAGCGATGGCTCGAACGCAAAGAGGTCGAGCAAGCTGCCTGGGCAGTACCTGGCGTCACGAACGTCGAAAACCGTCTGCTCATCATCTGACGGGGTGCTGCATGCCATTGCCTACTGATCTGGATGCTGTGCAAAAGCAGGCGCCTGTGTCGAAAGCGCCAATGGCGCCTGAACCTGTCGACAAAGACCAGGCGACGCCCAACCCGGCACCTGTGACGCCCCCCGTGCAATCCGGGTGGCATGCCGCGCTGACGAAACATCGCGTGCTTGTCGCCTCGGCACTGGTCGTTCTGGTCTTGATGCTGGCAGGCGCTGCGTTTGGTTACTGGTCCTGGAGCCACCCTGCCCTCTCAAAGGATATCTACGCCGCCAATGGAAGGCTGGAAGCGACTGAAGTGCAGATCGCCAGCAAGACTGCTGGGCGACTGGCACAAGTGCTGGTGCACGAAGGCGACAAGGTCAGCATCGGGCAACTCCTGGCGCGGATGGACACACGCACCCTCGAAGCGCAGCTGCGCCAGGCACAAGCGGGGGTGTCAGCGGCGCGTCAGAACGTTGCGGTGGCACAAGCCACCGTGCAGCTGCGCCAGGCTGAGCAGCGGCTGGCAGGACAGGAACTCAGGCGTGCACAGCAGATGTTCGACCGCGGCTATTACAGCGCTCAGCTGTTCGATCAGCATCAAGCGCAGTTCGACACCAGTGGTGCTGCGGTCAGGTCCGCCAGCGCTCAAGTTCAGGCCCTCGAAGCAACAATTGCCGAGGCAGTGGCACGGGCAGCGAGCCTGCAAAGCGAGATCGACGACAACAGTCTGCGCGCCCCCATTGACGGTCTGATCCAGCTACGCATGGCCGAACCCGGCGAAGTGCTGGGCGCGGGCGGGCAAGTATTCGTGCTCATCGACCTCAGCGACCAATACATGAACCTGTATCTGCCAGCTGCTACCGCCGGCAAGTTGACCGTGGGTGATGACGCAAAAATCGTTCTCGATGCCCTCCCCGGTCAGCCATTGCCGGCGCGCATTACCTTCGTCGAAGACAAATCTCAGTTCACGCCGAAAGAGGTAGAGACCCGGGACGAGCGGCAGAAACTGGTGTTCCGTGTCAAGGCGCGGCTGGTCAGCCCGGCCGACACCCTGCAGGCAAAACCCGGCATGCCTGGCGTGGGGTATGTGCGAACAACGACTGCGGCCTGGCCCGCGCGGCTGCCATGACAAGCCCGGCAATCAAAGCCAGTGGACTGAACCATGCTTATGGCGCACAGAAAGCGTTGACCGACATCCACCTTGAACTGCCGCGCGGCATACGTTGCGGGCTCATCGGTCCCGACGGCGCAGGCAAGTCCACGCTGCTGGGGCTGATCGCCGGGGTTAAAAAGCAGCAGACCGGGCAACTGTGGGTGCTGGACGGTTTGATCAACGATGTCGCCCATCGCAACACGCTGTACGCGCGCATTGCATTCATGCCTCAGGGCCTGGGCAATAATCTGTATCCGGACTTGAGCATCGCCGAGAACGTGCGCTACTTCGCGGCATTGTTCAGCCTCCAGGGGCCAAGTACCGAAGCACGACTCAGCGATCTGCTGGCAGCCACCGATCTTGAAAGATTCAAGGACCGCCCTGCCGGCAAGCTTTCGGGAGGCATGAAGCAAAAGCTGGGCCTGTGCTGCGCTCTGATTCACGAGCCGGATCTGCTGATTCTCGATGAGCCTACGACCGGCGTGGACCCGTTGTCACGTCGGCGCTTTTGGCAACTGATCGATCAGGTGCGCGCCCTTCGGCCGCAGCTGACGCTGCTTGTGGCAACTGCGTACATGGAAGAGGCGGAACAGTTCGAACAGTGCCTGATGCTCGATCAAGGACGCCTCATTGCATCAGGCCCCAGCGCCGATCTGGCCGCGTCCACGCCCAGCGGCAAGCTTGACGATGCCTTCACGCATTTTCAGGGTGGCAAGAGAACGCCCTGGCAGGCAGCGCCAGCAGTGGGGAAAAAAGACGCTGGCCCACCGCAGGTCGCCATTGAAGCAACCGACCTGACCCTTCGGTTCGGTGATTTCACTGCCGTGGATAACGTCAGTTTTTCCATCGGCCGGGGCGAGATATTTGGTTTTCTGGGCTCCAATGGTTGCGGTAAAACCTCGACGATGAAGGTCCTCACCGGATTAATTCCTGCGACCCAGGGCACGGCGAAGTTGCTGGGAAAACCGGTGGATGCCAGCGATCTGGAAACCCGCAAGCACGTCGGTTTCATGTCCCAAAGCTTTTCCCTGTATGGCGAGCTGACGGTGCGCCAGAACCTCGACCTACATGCGCGCCTTTATGACATGCCCCATGCCAAGAGCGCCGCCCGCATCGACACCCTGCTCGCCCGGTTTGAACTGCTCGACGTCGCCGCACAAGCGTCCGGCCCGTTGCCGTTGGGTCTGCGCCAGCGACTTTCACTGGCCGTTGCGGTGCTGCACAGCCCGCAAGTGCTGATCCTTGATGAACCGACGTCGGGTGTGGATCCGGCGGCCCGGGATACCTTCTGGGTGTTGCTGACTGAGCTGTCCCGCGATGAAGCGGTGACGATATTTCTGTCGACACACTTCATGAATGAAGCCATGCGCTGTGACCGGATTTCGTTCATGCACGCAGGCAGAGTGCTGGCCTGTGGCAGCCCGGCCCAGCTGCAAAAGCAGTATTCAGCAGCGACCCTTGAACTGGCGTTTATTGCCTGTCTTGAACACGCCCAGGCGCCAAATGCCCCATCGTCCGGGAGTAAGGCGGGATTTGCTCAGGACGAGGCGCCGCCAGGCCTACCACAGCGCTTTCGTTTGCGTCGTTTGCTGGCGGTTGCGAGCAAGGAGACTCGGGAGTTACAGCGCGACCGGGTGCGCCTGACATTCGCGTTCGTTGGCGCCTTGTTCATGATGGTGATCTTCGGCTTCGGCATCTCGCTGGACGTGGAAAACCTGGCGTTCGCCACCTTTGACCAGGACCAGTCGCCCCAGAGTCGCGCCTACCTTGAGGCATTCCGTGGTTCTCGTTATTTCTCTGAACAGGCCCCTATTCACGACCCTGTGGCGTTGCAACAACGCCTGCAACGCTCGGAGATCAAACTGGCGCTGGAAATCCCACCGGGGTTCGGTCGCGATCTCTACGCCGGCCGCCAGCCTGTGGTGGCTGCGTGGCTGGAAGGCGGTATGCCCTTTCGCGCCGAGACCGCTCGTAACTATGTGGAGTCGGTACACGCCGCGAACCTTCAGCAAATGCTCGCGCTGAACAGCCACGCCAAGGCGCCTCGGCAGGCGGCGAATATGCAGGTTCGCTTCCGCTACAACCAGGATGTGGTCAGCGTCAACGCCATCGGACCTGGCGTCATGGCGCTGATTCTGGCGTTCATTCCAGCGATGCTCACAGCACTGGGCATCGTGCGCGAGAAGGAGTTGGGATCGATTACCAATTTCTTCGCCACACCCCTGTCGCGGCTCGAGTTTCTGCTGGGCAAACAGATGCCCTATGTCGTTATCAGCCTGATCAATCTGTGCCTCCTGACAGCGATGAATCGTTGGCTGTTTCAGGTTCCGTTCAAAGGTAGCCTGCTGACACTCGCGTTGGGCGGGTTGCTGTACGTACTGGCAACGACCAGCATGGGGCTGTTGATTTCTGCTTTTACGCGCACGCAGATTGCCGCCATTCTCGGCACGATGATCATCACCAGTCTGCCGACCATTCAGTTTTCAGGGCTGATCGTACCCCGCTCCTCACTGGAAGGGACTGCGGCGATCATGGGGGCGCTGTTCCCCGCCGGATACTTTCTGGACATCGCCGTCGGCACCTTCACCAAGGCCCTGGATATCAGGCAACTCTGGCCCCAGTGCCTGGCGTTGGCCGGTTTTTTCGTGGCGTTCAGCGCAATCAGCCTGTTCATGCTGAAAAAGCAGGAGCCGTGATGAACAAACCGGCCCACATCCTTTGGCTCACGTTCAAGGAACTCACCAGCCTGCGTCATGACCGTGTGCTGCTGCTGTTTCTGATCTACGCGTTCAGCGTCGCGATCTACATGCCGGCTGCGGGGTCTGTCATCGGGGTTCACCACGCCAGTGTGGCGATCGTCGACGAGGATCGCAGCTACCTGTCACGGCAGGTGGCGGCAGCCTTACTGCCGCCGGAGTTTCAGCGCCCGGTGCTGCTGCCCTACGATCAGCTCGACAGCGCGATGGACAATGGACGCTACACCTTCATCATCGACATCCCGCCACACTTTCAAACCGACCTTAACGCGGGGCGCGGCCCCACGTTACAGATCAATGTCGATGCCACGGCGATGAGCCAGGCGTTTATGGGCGCCGGCTATATTGCTCGTATCTTCGAAAGGGAACTTGAGGATTATCGCTCCCGGAACCATGACGTAACGGCTGCGCCGATCAAGCTTGTCACGCACTCAATGTTCAACCCGAATCTGGACGGTGGCTGGTTTCTGGCGGTGATCCAGATCGTCAACAACATCACCATCATGGCGATCGTGCTCACGGGGACTGCCCTGCTCAGGGAGCGCGAACACGGAACCCTCGATCATCTGCTGGTCATGCCACTGACCCCGTTTGAAATCATGCTGTCGAAAATCGGCAGTAATGCATTGGTCGTCGTAGGCTGCACCGCGTTGTCGCTGGAGTGGGTGGTCAGGTACGCACTGGGCGTGCCGCTGACCGGATCGCTGACGTTATTCCTGAGCGCCACCGCGACCTATCTGTTCGCCGCCAACTCGCTGGGGATTTTCCTCGCCACACTGGCGCGCTCAACGCCTCAGTTCGGGCTGCTGGCGATCCCTGTGATCATCCCGATGCTTCTGCTATCAGGGGGCAGCACCCCACTGGAAAGCATGCCCGTCTGGCTGCAGTGGGTGATGCAGCTCTCGCCTTCCACCCATTTTGTCAGCCTCAGCACAGCGATATTGTTCCGCGACGCCGGCCTTGATCTGGTGTGGCCGGACCTACTCGCATTGATCGTCATCGGGTCGGTTTTCTTCGGCATAACATTGCTGCGGTTTCGGTCAAGTTTGTCGTCTTGATCAGTCTGCGTCATCAATTCGATCGGCCGTTTCATAGCCCTTTGAGCAGGTCATGACAGCCAGGGGTGCGGCAAGGCGGATCACCACCTTGCCGTCGTCCGTCAGTATGCGACGACGATATCGTTCCGGACGTTTGCTACACCCGCAGTACCCCACGCCGTGTGCCTTGCCAGCTCACGCTCGGCCCAGTTATCGACTCGCCCCGAAAGGGTGACATCGGCGCCTTGCACGTCAACGTGGATTTTATTCGAGTCGACGATAGCCCGACGCTTCAGGGCCTCGGTGATGTCGGCCTTCACACCGTTGGCGGAGACCTTCGACTTGATCGCGATGTTGTTGCTGATCCCCGTCACACCCATGAGATTGCGAACCGCGTCCAGCGCCGCCCGGCGTTGGTAGTCCCACTGTACATCGCCAGACAACGTGACCCTGCCGCCTTCAACCCGAACCTTGATCGAGTCTTTTGGCAGGTAGCTGGTCCATTCCAGTACGTTCTCAGCAGAGCCCGCAATCTCACCATCATTGCGCTGGCTGAGTCCTGGCAGCTTGACGTCCATTTCGACTGCCAGCGCTCGAACACCTGATACCCTCTGAGCCGCTTCTTCGGCGGACCACTTCTCGACGAAGCTGTTCACATGGCCGGCCAACGTGACCACCCCGTCCTTCACCTCTACACCGATCTGTTCCGCATTAATCGAAGGCTCCCAGCGCAGTTCGGCAACGATGTCATCTCTGAGTTGCTTATCGGTTTTCATGAATTGACCCTGACGTTTGTACCGCATGTGCGGTTGGGTGAGACGCGATGCGTCTTTGAAGAGTGAGTGCCTGATACGCTGACCGGTCATGCGTCAGATTGAGCACAGTCACGCACGTTAGGCCCGAAATCGCCACGTGGGCAGCCTCGGAAACTACCTACACTCTGAGTCCCCCTTCCCATCACAGGCCCCACAATGAGGACATTCACGCAGCGTCATGCCGAGACCCACAACAGCAGCAGGATCGGCTGGCTCAGAGCCGCAGTGCTCGGAGCAAATGACGGCATTGTCTCAACGGGAAGCTTATTGATCGGGGTCGCGGCAGCGGGCGCAACGCACCAGACCATGATGGTGACGGGGATCGCCGGTCTGGTCGCAGGCGCGATGTCCATGGCGGCCGGCGAGTACGTTTCAGTGCATGCTCAAGCCGACACCGAACACGCGGACCTTGCCAGAGAGAAGCGCGAAATCGACACCGCACCTGAGGCTGAGCATCGCGAACTGGCAGACATTTACGTAAAGCGCGGCATAGCGCCTGAGCTGGCCAGACAGGTGGCAGTCCAACTGATGGCGCACGATGCCCTGGGCTCCCACGCCCGAGATGAACTCGGTATCTCGGAAGCCTTGAGCGCCCGGCCCTTCTCTGCCGCATCCGCATCTGCGATGAGCTTCATTGTGGGCGCCATTTTGCCGGTGGCAGTCAGCGTGCTGGTCCCCCTGGCGCAGGTGATTCTCTGGGTATCGCTGATGTCACTGATTTTCCTGGCCGTGCTCGGGGCCATCGCTGCAAAGGCCGGGGGAGCCTCTGTGCTGCTGGGTGCATGGCGCGTGACGTTTTGGGGAGCACTTGCAATGGTGATCACTGCGCTGGTGGGCCGACTGTTCGGGGCGGTCGTATAGCAAGCAGGGCAGTACCAAACCTGGGCGCTGTTGGGGACTGTGATAACCCTCAGATAGCGCCAAGGTGGCGCATCTTGCGTTACGCCTGAAGGTCCAGCTCGTGGATGACGTCGGTGAACTCGGCCGGTTTGTGAAACCTGACAAAGCCGAGTTTCTTCGCCAGATGTTGCATGGCATGGTTGTCTGTCAGATCCAGGGACGACATGGTTTTAAAGTGGTTGCGTCGCGCTGCTTTGATCAGGTGCTCCATCAACAACAACCCCAGCCCCCTGCGCTGCCATGCGTCGGCAACCACCACGGCACATTCACACCGCGAACCACTGTCCAGAGCGGCATAACGACTGACGCCGATTTCCTTCAACTGCCCACCCTGGTGCAGCAGGGCAACATAAGCCATACGGCGTTTATGATCGACGTCCATCAGCTGGTCGAGCAGCGTGCTGCTCGCCTCCGTGATAGTCCCCAGAAACCGGAACCGTCGAGAGTTCGATGACAGACCGTTGATAAACGCGAACTCGCGCTCCCGGTCTTCTGCATGCAGCGGGCGAATCAGTACATGACTGCCATCGCTCAGCGCCTGAATCCAGTGCTCATCGGGGGGTTGCAGCTCTAGTTTCGCCATTATCATCTCAACCGCGTAATCAATGCTCATAGGTCCTCCCTCAAACCGGCGCTTGCAGGCTGGCATAGCGCACCAGTTTCTTGTTGACGAAGGCTTGTATGCCCATGTCCCCAAGCTCCCGTCCGTAACCCGAGTCTTTGATGCCTCCAAAGGGAAGTTCAGCATCCGACCAGTTGATGTTGTTGATGAACATCATGCCGGTTTCGATGCGGCTGGCGACTCTGCGCCCCCGCTCGATGTCCCGTGTAAACACGGAACCACCCAGCCCGAAGTCGGAATCGTTGGCCAGCGCGATGGCTGCCTCTTCATCCTCGACGGGAAAGAACATCGCCACAGGACCGAAAAACTCATCCCTGAAGGCAGGGTTGTCAGGACTGACGTCGGTCAAAATGGTGGGCTGCATGAACGAGCCTGGCCGGTCGATGCGTTTGCCTCCCATCACCAGTCGCGCGCCACTCGACACCGCCAGATCAACCTGGACGAGCAACTGCTGCAAAGCCGACTCGGTCGACAAAGGGCCCAGCGTGGTTTTCTCATCCAGCGGGTCACCCGGCACGAGCAGCGCCAGCGCCGCCTGGAATTTTTCGAGGAACGGTGCAGCCAGCTCTTCGACCACGATGAATCGTTTCGCCGCACAGCAGGTCTGACCGCCGTTGTACATGCGCCCCCAGACGGCCCAGCGGACGGCCAGATCCAGGTCGGCGTCCTCGAGCACAATGAAGGCATCACTGCCCCCCAGCTCCATGGAGGAAGGTTTGAGATTCTGGCCGGCGCGTGCCGCAACCTTGCGCCCTGCAGCAACACTGCCGGTGAGCGCAACGCCCTTGACCCGAGGGTCATCCACCACCCGGTCGGACTGATGGTGGGAAATGAGCAGGTTGGTGTAGAGGCCCGTTGGGGCACCTGCATCCAGCAGCAGTGCCTCGAACGCCATGGCGCATTGGGG